>JBGUKN010000014.1:0-29187 GCA_045114455.1 Victivallales bacterium | reverse complement strand
CTATTACGCGGTTCCGGTGCAGACTCCGCAGGGGCTGTATGTCATCCGTTTTGCGCAGGAAGACTTTCCGTATATCGAAATCTTTCCTTGGATCACCGGGTGCATCATTCTGCTCCTGGCGGTTTCGACCGGACTTCTGTGCTGGCTGCAATCCTATCTGCTGAAAAGAGTCTATCGTCCGCTGGTCGAGGTCGGACGCTGCGCAGGGGATATCTTTGAAGGGAAATCGGAAACGCAAATCCCGATCCCGGTCGGCGGTCCCGTCAAACCGCTTGCCGAAATGCTCTCCAACATGACCGAACAGCTGAAAAAACAGCTCTTCGAAATGAAAAAACTGGAATCGTTCCGCAGCGATTTCATCGCGAACGTCTCTCATGAACTGAAAACGCCGCTGACCTGCATCGTCGGCGCGGTCGAGACCATTCAGGAGGACCGGAATCTCCCCGAGGAGCAGTACGACTTGCTTCTGAAAATGCTGGGCGAGCAGTCCGGACGGCTTGACGCTCTGATCAAAGACATTCTGAGCCTGGCCGCGCTCGAAAACGATCCGGAACGCCAGCGCCGGGAGTTCCTGCCCGTCGATTTGCAGGATCTGCTGAAAATATGTGCGCAATCACTCCGGCAGGAAGCTGCCCAGCACGGCCAGACGCTCAGGATCGTCCATACGGAACCGCTTTCCGTATCGGGCGACGTCCAGCTTTTGGAACAGGCGCTCTCCAATCTGATTTCCAATGCGATCAAATACAGCGGCAGTCCCGACATCGAATTGTCCCTGTCCCGCGATCGGAACTCCGCCGTCATTTCCGTAACGGACCACGGATGCGGGATCCCCGCGGAAAACCAGCCCCGGATCTTCGAACGTTTTTACCGTGTCCACAAGGAGCGCAGCCGTGCTCTTGGCGGAACCGGTCTCGGACTGGCTATCGTGAAGCACATCGCCCAGCTTCATGGGGGCAAAGCCGAGCTCGATTCGGAATCTGGGAAGGGCTGCCGCTTCAAAATCGTCCTTCCCGAAAATAACTCTTTTCATCGTGTTTGAAACAGAACTGGAGTATTGAAAGCCCCCATGATATTGATTGCAGTCAGCCCCCGAAGCCAGCGATGGTTCCAGGGGCTGATTGCGTTAAAGTAAACTATCTCATCCGTTCCCAAATAAGCATCAGCCCCCGAAGCCAGTGATGGTTCCGAGGGACCAATCACCTTGTTGCATAATTCTTCTTCCGCAGCTCCAGGAACTTCCTCTGCTCGTTCCAGTCGTCCGGCAGACGGTGGGAGAAGAGTTTCTTGATGGAGAAGTCGAACTTTGGCGGCTCCTCCATGACGCCCTCGACAATGTCCGGCGCGAGGTTGACCAGCCCCATGATTTTGAGGAACAGGGAACGGTCGATGGATTCCTCCTCGGAAAGCGTCAAGCCCGATTTCAACGGGTTCTTCTCCCACTTATCGAGGAGCTGATATCCCAGAACGAGCCTCCGCCGCAGAGGCGTGAGGCGATTCCATTTGAGCTTCTCCCCATCGATGACCTTGTGCAGGGACAACGAGCTCCTGTCCCGCATGATATAGACGGGGATGCTGACTTCGAGGTTGCCGTTCACGAGCGGCTGAACTGTGCGCTGCTGCATTGATTACTCCTTGACGAACCCGCAGAGGGCCTTTTTTGTATTCGATTTTGACTTGATCGCGGAACACGGTGATCTTCTTGATGATGGTCTGGATGAACTTGAACCGCTCGGCGGGGAACATGACTTTCCAGACCGAGCCAAGGTCGCCGAATGCTTTGCGAACCTGCTCCGAGGTAAGGTTGGCTCCATTCGGGTCCAGCTCCTTTGCCTCCGACATAACCCTGAAGAAGACATCCGGCTTGGACAGCATGATCTTGATATCCTCCACGACGATTTCTTCAAGGTCGTTCAGAGGAACGCGCCGAAGCGGGCATGTGTGCTTGACTCTCTTGCTGTCCGCATCGCAGATGAGGTAACGGTAGCATTTGGTCTTATCCCTTTTGGTGTACGACCGCTTCAACGCGCACCCGCAGTATCCGCATCGGACGATTCCCTTCAGCGGATTGATTCGATCGGACGCGGGATAGCGGCATTCCGGCGGACTGTTCAGCTTCAGGAGCTCCTGCGTCCTGTCCCAGATGCCCTGCGTGATGATGGCCTCGTACTCACCGGGATAGACCTTGTCAAAGTGCCTGACGTATCCGGCGTAGACCGGGTTGTTCAGCATGCCGTAGATATATCCCGGCGTAAATCTGGTGCCGCCATACTTGATTCCGCTTCGCTTGCTGACCCGTATCCGCTTGCAGTATCCGGCCTGGTTCATTTCCTCGGCGGTATCCCTCGCCGAGCCGAGTCTGAGGTAGGTCTCGAAGATTTTCCGCACGACCTCCGCCTCCTCCGGGATAATGTGATACTTTTTCGTCGCCGGGTCGGATTCATACTCCATCGGAGGGAACCCGCCCGTGTTCATTCCCTTCTTCTTCGCCGCCGCAATCTTGTCTCGGATGCGTTCCCCGATGATTTCACGTTCATACTGAGCGAAGGAAATCACGATATTGAGGTTCATGCGTCCGGCAGACGTGCTGGTGTTGACTTCCTGCGTCACGGAGACGAATACGACGTTGGAATCCTTACCGTTTGTTTTCTTGTACTCGTGACATGCGGAAAACAACAGGTACCCACATCCGGGGCAATGCTTTTCCCGGACTATAAAAAGCGGGGGGGTGCGTTGTTTTTTTATTCAGGAGCTTCCATTTCCATTTTTTTTTTAAAAAAAGTACCGGATCCCTTGTTTTTTTGTATAGTCGTGCTATTTTATATTTAGCCACTAATTATTTTTTCACCAACAAGGAGCTCTCTATGAAGTCCAAGATCCAGAAAAAACACGCCGTCATGATGGAGTACGTCATCATCGCAGTCCTGATCGCCGCGGCAGTCGTCGTGGCTGTAATCATGTTCGGCAAGAACGTTTCCAGCGAAATGAACGTGGCGACACAGTCCATGACCGACGCAAAGGGTGCCGCGACAGCTCAGCAGAATGTCAAGAACGAGGCCACGAAGGATATCAAGGCCGCAAGCGAACACGAAAAAAACATGCATAACTACAAATAATTGAACGAGGTTTATCATGCTGACTGTTCGAAAAAAACATGCCGTGATGATGGAATACGTCATCATCGCAGTTCTAATCGCTGCCGCAGTCGTCGTGGCTGTGATCATGTTCGGCAAGAACGTTTCCCAGGAAATGAACGTTGCGACTAGATCCATGACCGACGCAAAGGGCGCCGCGAATTTTCAGGGTAATTTGAAGAACGACGCCACGAAAGACATTAAGGCCGCAAGCGAACACGAGAAGAACATGCACAACTACAAATAAGGGGAGTTGCCGGTTTTTCAGCACGATCCGGGCAGGAATGACGCAAATGCTCAGTTCCTGTCCTTTTTCTTTTTTTCCTGAATCATGGACACCACGAACCTGCTTGTCATCAAACTGGCGCTGGCGACGCCGTGGCTGATCTGGCTCTCGGTGTGCGACTGCAGACGGCATGAATTGCCGAACCGCCTGACATTTGGCGGCATGGCGGTCATGGCCGCGGTCGCGCTCGCTGTGGGGCTTGATTATTTTCTGGCGTCCCTTATCACGGCGTTCCTGTCCTCGCTCTTCCTGCTGCTGCCGTTTTTTCTGCGCGCGGCTGGCGCGGGCGACGTGAAGATGATGTTTGCGGCGGGTCTGACGGCCGGACCGGGCAACACCCTGAATCTGATCCTGCTGGTATCTCTGGCCGGCCTGATCCTGGCCGTCGTAATGCTCCTCACGAAACAAGTGAATACGGCGCGCCTGAAGCATTTTCTGCGCTGCCTCTTCGACTGGAGATACGACCGCGCCGAGGGGCGGAAGTCGATGCCTCCGCCGGACACTTACGCATGCCGTGTGCCGTTCGGCGTGGCGATCGCGGCGGGGCTGTGGTGCAATCTGCTGATTCAGCTTGCCTATACGATTTGACGAGGCGCGGCAATGGTCGAACGAAGAGAAACATTCCTGAAAGAACGCAAGGGCGCGGTCCTGCTGGAATTCGTGCTCTGCTTTCCGATCCTGCTCGTGCTGTTCTTCTTCGTCATGCAGCTGGCGCAGATCATGATCACATGGCAGGTGGTCCATTACGCCGCCTACATGGGAGCGCGTTCATCCATGGTGACGAACAATATTCAGCGCCAATCCCAGGCGGAAAAGGTCGTCAAACGGATCCTCGCGGTCGTTTCCGCGTCTCCAACGAACTCGGCTGCGTCGAATAAAAAAGGCGACAACAAAGATTCCGAACGGACCAAGGACGAATACTGCAAGCTGGACGGCTGGGGGTATCTGCCCGACACGAAATACCTGGAGAAACAGGTGTCCGTCGACATCCCGCTCACGGACATCGACCCGTCCGGGGTGCGCTGCACGGTCAAGTTCAAAATGTTCCTGAACGTCCCGGTCGCGGGACCTCTGATCGCGTTCTTCGCGAACCCGAAAAAGAAGGACAAGGACTGGCAGAAGAAGCTCGACGACCAGGCGAACGCTCTGAACCCCGCGTTTCTTTCGGACGATCCGCAAACGATCGAGCCGGACAAAGACCTGAAAATCCCGTATATCGAGCTCAGTTCGACGAGCACGGTCAACATCCCCTACGGGACGAAAGCATATCCCCTGGACATTTTCTGAACATGGCGAACGATCTTCCGACAAGCATATGGGGCGTATTCAAAGCCCGGAGCAACGAGCTGGCGAAGGGAACTTCCGGCGCGGCGCTCGCCGTCACGCTGTCGTTCGTCATGCCGATCTACCTGATGGTGATCGGGATCTACGGCGTCGGCGAGGTCGTGCGGAACAAGATCGAGATCCAGAACGCGGCGGACGCGGCGGCGTATTCCGCGGCGGTCGTGCAGGCAGACTACCTCAGCCGGATGGCGACGGTGAACAAGGCGATGGCGTGGACCTACGTGGACCTGCAGAAACGTTCGCTCGATCTGGCGATGGATACCTTCTGCGCCACGGTCTTCGCCAAATTCTCCAAAGATCTTGCGACGTGCATCTCGGAGAATAGCCCGTGTCACATGCATACGCCGGGCTTGAATTTCAACTGCGGAACGGACGAACTCGTCTATGACAGCACTCTTAAATTCGCCGGAACGGGCGTCGGCCTCCCGCTTGTGGCAAAGGAGTTCAACGGACAGGGAATGCTGTCGAGATTCCTGCTCAACCAGACATATCACATCGCCGTGGCGAACATCAAGGGGAAAGGCACTGTCGCAAACCTGCCGAAGGTGATGACATACAGCTACAACATCATCAAGATGACGAAGAAGCTCGTCAATCTGAGGGACGAATACCAGAAAAAGGTCAAGGAGACCGCCCAGCAGATCGCCATCGCGAACATGATGGAATGCAAGGACGATTATTACGTGAAAGTTCACATGGGCGACATCAATCTGAGCTTTCTCACCATGCCGGGGACCGAAGACAACGAGCAGACGTTCATCGCGTTTGCCGACCCGACGCTGAAGAGTTTCAAGCCGAAGGATGTGTTCGGCCGGGGGACGGACGTCTGGATGAAACAGAAATCGCCCGTCGGCTTCTGGCGCGTGTACCAGCAGCAGAAGAAAGTCCTGTATGCGGAATGGGACTGGTTCTGGACCAAATGGCGTCACGTTCAGATTTGGACGGTCTCTCTCCATCTGCCGCCTGTCGCGCGCGGCTCCGGCGGCTGGAAACGCGGCCACCCCAAGATCAAGGGAACCGACTTTCCGCTCATCAAAGAGAATATGCCAATCGGCCTGATCGTCACGCCCGCGATCCCGATTACGCTTCTGCCGACCTTCTTCGGCAAGAGCGGGACCATCACGGTCGCGATCGTGCGGAAAACGGCCAATCCGCTGGCGAAATTCGACGGGCTCTTCTCCAACGCCCAGTCACTGACGGCGTCCGGCATCCTCTCCGCGTTCAATCCGAGCGTGGCGGGAGGAAACCGTCCCGAGTTCATGTGCGCCATCGCGACCGCCCGCGCGGGCTACAAGACGTACAACAAGGACAAGGAAGCGAAGATGAAGAGTTCCGATTACAACATCGGATACGTGAAGGAAAGCCGCGAAAAGGAATGGAACCTGGTGGAGACCGACTGGGACGGCGTGATGCTGCCCGTGAAGCACGCCTGGGATCTCTGCGCCGGCGTCGGCAAGGCGCAGACGTTCGTCCCGATCGGCGACAACATCCTGAAGGACATCATGCTCGACAAGAAGGACTGGGTCGATGCACAGGGGAAGGCCGTCGACCAGAAGAAGCTGCCCGACTGGGAAAAGCTCAAGCCGCCGGGAGGCCTCATCGCCGAAGACAACAAGAACAGCGGCGGCAAGAAGAACGCCGAACAGAAACTGAACTGGGAAAAACTCCGTGACTACCTGGGACACTGAAAAGACAAACAAATCCCGGCGCGGCTCAGTCCTGATGGAATTCGTGCTGGTCCTGCCGGTCTACATCGCCGTCATGGGCGGCGTCCTTTGGATTGGCATGAAGTCGCTGGACGCGATCAACCTGCGTTCCGCGGACCACTGGTCTGTCTGGAGCGAGGGCAACCGGTTCCAGATGCGCACGCCCGCCATGGTCGCGCTCCGGGACATGTTCCCCCGTTCCACGCTGGTCACGACGAACGCGGCGAGGCGTTTGGAGGCGGAGCACAGCTACCTTCAGCTCATCGCATCGAAGACTACGCTCATGCAGCAGCGACCCGACTATATCTCGAACTGGATGGACATGCCGTACACGATGAGCGGCGAATCGAAATCGCCCTGGCAGATTCTCCCGGAGCTGTCGATGACCTCGTCCCGCTACGGCAACAAATATACGCAGTGCATCATCATGCGCACGAAGGCATCCAAAACCGCGAAACGCCACTGGCATTCGAGCCTGATCGCAGACAGGAACATCTGGAAATTCGAGGGGGACGAGGACAAGTATCCGTCCAAATGGGAACTGAAGCTGATGGACAAGATCAAGTACAAGGACGACAAAAAGGAAGAGGAAAAGGAGCCGAAGAAGATCGACTTCTACGAACGCTACGAGAAGTATGAAGAATGGAGCGAGCCCCAGAAATGAAGCGTCTGATGCCGTTCTTTCTGGTCTTCCTGCTGGTGTTCCTCGGCGGCACGGGATTCCTGATGCTGAAACGCGTCGCACGGAAACCGGAACCGCCCCGCCCTCGGCCGCGCAGGACGGAAGCCGTCAAAGGCATTCTGCCCGCCCTGAAGCTGCCGGACGAAAAGAAGAACGAGCCCGGCTCGGACGGCTGGGAATTCGAGGGGGAGACCGACTCGAACTTCGTCTCCACCCGGACGAAGATCACCGCGGCGCTGCTGCACGACGGGTGGTCGCCGGAAAACCAGATCACGCTGGACGAAAAACTGTCTCCGCGCGTGCTCCTGACGTTCCGGAAAGGCGAACTGGAGCTGACGCTGATGCTTTGGAAAATCGATACCGGCACGACCGGTTTTGCGTATCGCAGAGAAAAAATCGTCAACCCCGGAGTGGAATTGGAATGAACAACAACGACGCATCTTTTCTGGTACTGTTCCTAGCGCCCGTCAAGGAATACCTGGACGACGACAAGGTCTCGGAAATCCTGATCAACGGCCCGAACCAGATCTATATCGAACGCGGCGGCAAGCTGGAGGAAACCGATGCAAAGTTCGCCAGCGAATCCCAGCTGAAGGCCGCCGCCGTGAACATCGCCAAATCGGTGGACCGCCAGCTCGATGAAATGCACCCCGACCTCGATGCCCGCCTCCCCGATGGTTCGCGTGTCCACGCCACGATCCCTCCGGTCAGCCGCTGCGGCACCATCATCTCCATCCGCAAGTTCAAAAAAGAGATGCTGACCATCCAGAAGCTGGAGAGTTTCGGCAGCATTCCGCATGAAGGCGTCCTGCTCCTGAACGCCATCGTGAAACTGCGGAAAAACACCATCGTCTCCGGCGGCACGTCCTCCGGCAAGACGTCCGTGCTGAACGCCATCAGCGGCCTGATCCCGGAAAAAGACCGCATCCTCGTGCTGGAGGATGCCAGCGAACTTCAGCTCCAGCAGAAACACTGCGTTTATTTCGAGACGCGCAAGCCGGACAAGAACGGCCAGGGCGAATTCTCCATCCGCGACCTCGTGATCGCGTCCCTGCGTCTGCGTCCCGACCGCCTGGTCATCGGTGAAATCCGCGGCGGCGAGGCACTCGACCTGCTCCAGGCCATGAACACCGGCCACTCCGGGTCCATGTCCACCATCCATGCAAACACGCCCATCGATGCGCTGAGCCGCATGGAGACCTGCGCCATCATGAGCGGGATCGAACTGCCACTGACCGCCATTCGCATGCAGGTGGCGTCCGCCATCAACTGCGTAGTCCACACCATGCGCCTGCCCGACGGCTCCCGCAAGACCGTGGAGATCGCGGAGATCATGCCGCTGGAACAAGGCGAATACCGCATGCGCACGCTGATGAAATGGCATACGGACTCCATCGCGCCCGACGGAACTGTCACCGGACGGTTCCTTCTCGGAGAAAAGCCCTCGTTCGCCGACGACGCGAAGATCATGGGCATTGAGCTGCCGGACTATCCATGACGGACGACGCAGAAAGCGGGTACGCTCCGGTGTTCTTCCCCGGCGAGATCATCGGGGACTGCGTCCTACAGAAAACGCTCCGCATCCGGGACGGACGGCAGGAAGTCTGGTTCGCGTTCGACAGAAAGCGGAGCACTCCCGTCATCCTGAAATTCATTCGGGACGACCATCGCAACGCGGCTAAGGCGCCCTCACTGGCGGAATTCCTGACTCATACCCGGTGCCGGTCGCTGATTCGCGTTCTGGGGACCTGCAGCGCCGGACGGTTTTTCACCGTGGAGCTGGAATACGCCTCCGGCGGATCGCTTTCCGCACGGCTGAAACGCGAGGGGAAGCTGCCTTTCGCCCAGGTCGTCCATGTGATGCGGGAGGTTCTGTTCGCCCTGCGGGAACTGCACCGGAACGGGATCGTTCACCGGGATGTCAAACCAAGCAACGTCTGGATCGCGGACGAGGGGAATATCCGGCTCGGAGATTTCGGGATCGCACGAATGGAGGGCTTTCCCGAGAAAGGGCCGGACGTGTTCGGCACGCCGTCCGCGATGTCCCCGGAACAGACGCTCGACACGACAAAGGTCGATGCCCGCACGGATTTCTTCAGTTTATCGTCCATGATCTATGAACTACTGGCCGGGCAGCCGCGTTTCCCGCGCGCAGGATTGAAGGAAACGGGAAAGTTCATCCGGGAAAGCCGCCCGGAGAAGCTGATGCGCGATCTGCAGCCGTTCGCCACGCTGGATTTCATCCGACTGCTTGGATGGATGGCCGAACCGGAGCCTGGAAACCGACCTCCCGGCGCGGATGTCATCCTGGACGAACTGGAACGTCTCCTGTTGCCCGACGTGCCCTTATCGTGCCCGGAAACGTCGGAAAAAGAGATCCCGGCGAAGTGATCCGGTTTCCGACAGGCAGGCGGGGAGTTTTCCACGTGCCAGCGTCTTGATTTCTTTGTCGGAGAGCCGCAGCAGGACCGGCATCGGACGCAGGCCGAGCTCGCGCAGTTTGTCTGCCGCCGAACGGATGCGCGCCGACAACTGGAGTTCCCTCACGAGAACTGCCAACGGAAGGATCAGAAACTCCGGACGCAGGACCGCGAACGTCAGGCCGCAGAAGAACAGGACGGGGATGTACCACTTGCGGAAAAAGTTTCCTGCCACGCGACGGAAACGCGATTTGTGAACCTGGCAGGGGAAATACTCGTCAAACGCAGAGTCAGAAGGGAAATCAGTTCGGACCGCATGGACCATTTCATGTGCAAGGGTTTCGACGGCGTCGTAGCCACGATGGCGGGTCTTCGTCCGGAACGCCCCGGACAGAAAGATCACCGGAGCCCACTGCCCCTGATCCGCCAGATAAATGGCCGTGACGCCCGCGGAAAAATGACCCGTTTCCCTCGTGGAGAGATACGCCGGGACCCAGCACGGACGGATGCCGTACAAATCGAATACGATCCGCTCCGCCTTCTCGCGGATGCCGGACGGAAGCTCCGCCGCGTCCGGCGGCAGTTCGGGTTCTCCTGCGGGGAGCTCGAAATGGAGCTCCTGACGCATTTCCTCAATTTCGGACCGGAACTTCTCCAAAGACACATTGTTCGGATTGAGCAGAAGCCCCAGCTCATCCACACGGCACAGCCAGCCCGTCGGATCGCCGGGATCGTTCGGGATATCGGGGATCGCGAGCTTCACGGGACAGGCAGGGAAATGACGGTTACGATCCGCTGGTACAGATGCACGACGGACTTGCCGACCGCCCCGAACCCGCCGGAAAACAGGTTGTTGGAATAGACGGCGGCCGACGCGGCGAAGACCAGCGGCAGGATGGAGCAGACAAGGAGCGTGTACTCCAGAAGGACGGCGTGTTTGTTCCGTTTTATCATCAGTCCAGGCTCCTGACCCAGTTGAAAAGCGGATCGCCGGGGATGCCGTTCCTGATCACATGCGCCTTGATCTGCGCCGCCTTCGATTCGTCCATCGGGTCGTACGAATAGATGTAGTTCTGCTGTTCCAGGCGGAATTTGCGCCATTCCTCGCCGAACGCCTGCATCTGCCCCGGGATTTCCGGTCCGAACGGGGCGAAGAAAAAATACGCCGTTTTCGCCAGGAAATACTGCCGGTTGTTTTTATACCGGGCGGCAATGTTCTCGCAGGCGTTCAGGACGTTTTTCCGCGTATCCATAATCGCCTGATAATACTCTTTCGTCTCTTGGAGCTTGCCGTGCATCATCCATTCGTTCTGCGGCAGATTGCACCAGAACAACGCTTCGGAGACCTTACGGTACATGTCCTTCAGGTGGATGCACTGCGGGATGTACTGGATGTCCGGGAGCAGATCGGATGCGTAAAGGTTGTTGGCGGAATGGACCGTCTGTTGCAGGACCTCGTAGAAATAGCGTTCTCCGAAGAGCTTTTCATATTCCGCCGAGACGGCCTGGTTTCCGGAAGAAACAAGATCGGCAAGCGAAAAGACGCGCTCCAGCAGCGCTTCGTTGGAAAAGACCGCGATCTCTTCGGGGATTCTGCCCGGTTCGAGGCGATAGACCGCGAGAGACTCCAGCAGTCCCTGCCACTGGTCCCGTCCTCGGAACTGTGCCAG
Organism: Victivallales bacterium; assembly: GCA_045114455.1. Lineage (GTDB taxonomy): Bacteria > Verrucomicrobiota > Lentisphaeria > Victivallales > UBA1829 > UBA1732. Next base: position 17,948 of record JBGUKN010000014.1, on the reverse strand, counting down.
AAGACGGTCCTCCATGTGTTCCCGGAATTTATACAGTTGCGGGATCATGACGCAGTCGTCCGAGGAAATGAGCCGGACGATGTGAAGGTCGTCCAGCCGCAGGTCGAACAGCGCCTGATCGTTTTCATCCAGAGATTCGAGGTTGTCCCGGATGATCTTCATCCTGTTCAAGAGGTCGCGTTTGTAAACCTTGATGATACCGGAAATATCACTGTCGTCGTTCGTCAGGAAATTGACGAGGTCGGTAATCTGAGTCGGGTTTCCGCTGTCGGACAAGACGTTCAGTTTCGATTCGATTTTCTGAAGCAGACCGCAGTCATTTTCCAAATCCGACAATTGATGCAGGATCGCCTGATAGAGCGGATGCATATAATCGGGAACGACCATCGGTTCTGCGTCCATCTCTTCTTTCAGGCGTTTCTGCAGGGGCTGCATCTCCTTCCATTTTTTCTTCAATTCATCGACTGTCGTATCCAGGGATGTCGCCATATTGCGCAAGGAAAGCTGGGTGTCCAGCAGCTTCTTTTCCTCCTGAACCTGATGCTGAATGACGGGTGTCTGGGGGTCCGCCTGATTCCAGGCTTCCGGATCTTCCAGTTCTAGTTCCCCGAAACTCTCCGCGGCATTGTTCCACTGGCCCTCCTTCAAATCGTTCCGGAACGAAAGAAGGGCATTGTAGGTGTTTTCGTAGTTCTGGATACTGGAGGCGTAGTCTCGGTATTGTTTTTTATAGCGCTGGAAGCCTTTGGAATCCGGCATCTTGTTCAGGACACGTTTCGCCGCACCGTAATTGTTCTGTCTCAGGTAGTAGTCGATCACGTTGATCACAGTTTCCGTCTTCGGAGACATCATGTAATACAGCCCGAATATGCCCGCGGCCAGGAACAGCGTGAATATCAGGATCAGGATTTTTTTCCCGAAATGGGTCCGTGTATGCACGATATTCCGGTCGAGGAAGGCATAATCGAAGCAGGCTACGGATATCTCATCCAGATCCATCAGCATTCGTTCCTGACGTTTCAGTCTTTCTCCGTTGACGAACGTGCCGTTGGAGCTCCCCATGTCCCGCAGCCAGGTCTCGCCGTTCTCCGCGATCCTGATTTCAGCGTGGTATTTGGATACCACGTCGGATTTCAGGACCAGATCGTTGTCCGCCGCGGAACCGATCCGGAACGGACTTTTTTCCAGGCGGATCATTTCGCCGTTTTGTTCGCCGCCATGGGTTTCCAGGCGATGCACGTCGCAGGGGGCTAACGCGGCTTCCGAGGTCGATTTGACAAAGATTTCGGAATCGCCGATGGAGGCCCGGTCGTTCTTTTTCAGAACAGTCGAGGAAACACTTTCCCCGCGGAAATGGATCCGGTTCCTTTCGCAGGCGGTCAACTTCACGCCGTTCTGGACGATGTGCAGTTTCGCATGATGGTCTCCGCAGGAACGGTCGTCCTCCGGGATGGCCAGGTCGTTGTCCGCCGCCCGTCCGATGGTCAGATTTTTGTCCGGATCGTCCAGCAGAAGAGTCTGGATCAGTTTGCCGCGGCAGCGGATTTCAAGACAATAGCCGACACCTCGTTTCCGAGGCTTCTGTCCATTGTCTGCCGACTCGTTCGGTTGTTTTTTTGAATGGAAAAGAGTCATTCGTCGAGTGTCCAGATGTTGTGCAGAATTCTGATATGCCGATAATCATCGGGCGTCGGGAATTTCGACAAAGATGAGTTGAGGACATTTTTCATCATGTGCCAGTTCTCGTCCTGTTCGTAATGCTGATGGGCCAGGCACGCCTGCGCATACCAGAGCGCCTGGCGTTCACGGAAATCGGACAGGAGCTCCAGGGCGTCATACATCATATCCTGGTCGTTTGCCTTTCCGGAAAGCGAAAGCAGAAGGGCGAACTCCTTTTTGATCTCCGGCCAGTTGGTGATCGCGGCATTGTTCATCATCCATTTTGACAGAAGAGAACGGTAAAGCTCCGTTTTGGAAGCGTTCTCCGGGATCTCCTCCGGGATCTCCCAGTAACTGTTCGCTGCATCCGGCGAAGCGACGAAGCAGCCGTAATTGGTCACGACTTGTTCCGCTCGCCAGTAATGCTGGACCGGAACCTCGCGCGTGAGGATGATCTCCTGGTCGTGATAACGCATATAGCAGACGAACCCCTGCCATTGCATGACATCATCGGTCCGCTTATATTCCATCGCCTGATATGGGAAACCGCAGGTCGAGATCGCATAGAACTTGTCTTCCGGCGGACCGAGGAACGTGAATCCCTTATTTTCCTCCGCATCCTTGCGCCAGCGGCTGAAGCTCTTCTTGCGCGAAACGACGAAACCGTCCGGCACGGGATTCACTTCGAGTTTCAGATGGAACACGACGTCCAGGTTTTTGCCAAGAAGGGTCAGAACTTCGCAATTCGTCTCCGTCTTCTCGACTTTCGTCTGAGAGCAAGCCGGATAGTACATCATGAACTTTCCCTGAGGTTCCAGCTCAATACGGAACTCCTCGTCGTTGTATACGCCTGAAACTTCTCCGGGCCAGGTCACGGGATTCTCGATCTGCAGCTCGGTATAGAGATAACCGCCGCCGATAATCGCAAGCAACAGGATGATCGAGAAGGCGATCGTGAACTTCTTCCGGCTGGTCTGCTTCTGCATGAACCGCCTCAGATCACGGAGTTCATCCTCCGATGCGTAACGGGTCCTGTCTTCGCTGTCTTCGCTGTCTTCCCCGCCGGTCTCATCTTTTCCGTCGACCGTGCTGTCCTCCGTCGGCTCGTCATCGCCGGGGGAGAAGGGCGAAGGAGGTGTCACGGGAATTGCGCCTTCCTCTTCCTCGGCATAGAATACCAGATTCTTTCCCAGACGCACATTCGTTCCGGGGGCAAGCTCCGTTCCCTGGCCCGGCTCCAGCTGGCTGTCCCCGACGAACACGGATTCGGCGTAGGACTCCAGGATAAGCGCGGAGTCCGTTTCCCGGACATACAGAGAAGCATGCTTGATCTCGATGTCGTTTCCGCCGGGGCGGATTCCCGCCGCACGGGATTTCCCGATCAGAAGGCCCTCGGAGGGTACAAGGAAGGACCTGCCGGCAAGTTCTCCGCCGGTGAAATGTATCTTGTAATACTTCTGCATCATTTCGACTCCTCAGAACAACGGAACGCCCGATTCTTTCATTTTCAGAAAAACCGGAGTAAGGATGATGATGAACACTGCGGGAAGGATGAAAAGCGCCATCGGGAGCAGCATCAGCGAGGGCGCGCGCTGCGCTTTGCATTCGGCGATGGAGAACCGGAGTTTCCGCATTTCCTCGCTCTGGATTTCCATCGTTTCCGCCAGCGATGCGCCGAGTTCGGTCCCCATCACGACGGCGGAGGCAAAGGACGTAAACTCCTTGAGCTGGATCCGTTCCGCCATGTTCTGAAGCGCGACCGTACGGATTACGCCGAGCTCCATTTCCCGGAGCATAGTCCGGTATTCGTCGGTCAGCGGACCGCCGACCCCCAGCGTCACATAAAAACGGATCGCCGCGCTGAAGTCCAGGCCGCCGCGCATCGCCGACGAGATCAGGTCAATGGAAAAGGGAATCGCCTGAAGGATCTTCGTCTGGCGTGTCTGAACCAGGTTCCCGACCGTAGTGCCGGGCAGGAACCAGCCGACGAAAGCGCCGATCAGTCCCGCGACCGGGATGGCGCCCTTCTGGTCGGGTTCGACCACCATCAATGCGCCCAATGTCCCCAGCGCTCCCAGCAGGAACATCAGGAACACCCGCGATTGATAAATGAATTCAGGAGAGACGTTCAGCCCCGCATACTGGAGCTTCTTCCGCATGGCGCGGCATTGCGAGGGGAACAGCCTGTGGAACAGATTGCCGACCCCAATCACATCCATGATTTTTGCCGGCGTCAGGCAGAAACGGAACAGCGACGGAAGCTCCTCTTCCTCCTTTTTCCTGTTTCCGCGTGAGGCCGGAGCGTTGTCCGCAAACAGAACGTACGCTACAAACGGCATGAGCACCGCAAGAAACGTCAGCAGGTAAATAGTCGTAGGGTTCATGTTACACCTTCACATCCACGATTGCCCGGATCACGAAATATCCGATGATCTCCAGCGTCAGCATGACCCCGATGGCGCACCATCCGATCAGCGTCTGCACCATCGGCAGCATCAGGTCGTTGTTGATGACGAACAGAAGCACGAACGCCAGCAGGGGCGCCAGGGACATGGCGAGCGCTTCGAACCGGCCCTGCGCCGTCAGCGCCCTCAGTTTCTGCTGGAACTCGATTCGACCGCGGATCGTCTGCGTAATGCGCTGGAGAACATCCGCAAGGCTTCCGCCCGATTGCAGCGTCAGACGGATCGACACGATCAGAAGCTGCAAATCCTCGCAAGGCAGACGGTCGTACATGCGCTGAAGCGCATCCGGCAGTTCCACGCCGAGCCGGTATTCCCGCAGGACGATGTCCAGTTCTTCCTTGAGCGTCCCCTCGCTGCGCCGGGCAAAGACTTCCAGCGCCTGCGGCAGGGCCTGTCCGGCGCGGAGTCCGCTGGTCAGCCCCATGGAGAGGTCAAGGATGCTGCCCTCGAAATCGCTTGCGCGTTTTTTCACTTTGCGGGAATAATACAGGATCGGCAGCACGAACCCGATGCCGAGCGCCAGCAGGCTGACAGGGATCAGCACATAGGCCATAAACACCTTGCAGAACAGCAGGATCGCGACGATGAGCGCCACAAGGAGGGTGCCGATCGATATCTGGATCTGAAGCAGGACCCGGGGCGCGACGAAATATCCGATGTCGTTTCGGTGTCCCCCGGCGGTCTTGTCCTTCACCTTGTGGTCATAGTGCTCCATGCTGATTCCCTGGATCATTCCGACTGACAGGAAGATCAGCAGGAAAACCGCCGCGAAAACCAGCAGGCAGATGCCGAATTTCTGTAAAATGGAGATATCCATGGCGCCTCAGCTCTCCGGTACGAATACTGACATATCCAGCTGCAGGTCGCCGGACTGCCGGAGTTCATCAACAAACCGCGGGATGTTGCCGGTCGCCGTATGGTGCCCGACGACGCGGAACTTCTCGTCGAACCCTTCCTGCTCGAAAGTGAAGATATCCTGCATCAGGATGATGTCATTCTCGCGGCCGGTGACCTCGCTGATCTTCACGATCTTGCGCGAGCCGTCCGGCAGGCGGGTCTGCTGGACGATCAGGTGGATCGCCGAAGCGATTTGTTCGCGGATCGCGGCGGACGGCAGCTCGAATCCTGCCATCATGACCATGTTTTCCAGACGGGACAGCGCATCGCGCGGCGAGTTCGCATGGCAAGTCGTCATGGATCCGTCGTGACCTGTGTTCATGGCCTGGAGCATATCAAGAGCCTCCGGGCCGCGGCATTCGCCGACGATGATCCGGTCGGGACGCATACGGAGCGTGTTGATGACCAGGTCGCGGATCGTGATCCGGCCCTGGCCCTCGACGTTTGCGGGACGCGCCTCCAGACGGCAGAGGTTTTCATGCGTCAGCTTCAGTTCCGCCGAGTCTTCGACCGTGATGACTCGTTCCTTTTCGGGAATGAACTGCGAGAGGATGTTCAGGAGCGTCGTCTTGCCGGAGCCCGTGCCGCCGGAGACCAGGATGTTTCTGCGGGCGCGGACCGCCTCCTTCAAAAACAGCGTCATGGCGTGCGTCAGGCTTCCGAATTTTTCCAGGTCGTCCGGGGTCAGCTTCTTCGATGGAAATTTTCGTATCGTGACCAGAGATCCGTCGAGCGCAAGCGGAGGGATGACCGCGTTCACACGGGACCCGTCTTCAAGTCGGGCGTCGACCATCGGGGACGCAGCATCGATATGACGTCCCAGCGGCTCCACGATTCGCTGGATGATCGACTGCAAATGCGATTCGCTGTGGAATTTGGACGGGGTCCGGTACTGCAGGCCTTTGCTTTCAATGAAAATGTGCTCCGGCCCGTTGATCATGATCTCGGAAATGGACGTGTCGCGCAAAAGCGGAGAAAGCGGGCCGAGGCCGATCAGGTTGTCCATCAGCGTCTGCCTGAGCAGGTCGGTGTTCACATCAGGGGGGATCTCATGTCGAATCTCCCGGAGGATCTGATCCAGGGCGCCCTCCACCTGCGGACGCATGGCGGCGTTGGAAAGATTGTTCTGCGTCTCCTTGTTCACGTTGAGCAGTTCCAGCACACGCGTCTGGACGCGTTTCGACAACTGCATCATGCTTTCCGTGAAAAGACTCTGCTGATCCACTTGAGCCGTATAAAGGGGAAGCGTGTGGCCGTCTCCCGGCACCGGTATCTGCTGCTGCGTCGCGGAGGGATTCGAGGCTGTCTGCGGAGGCGGAATCGGCACGCTGCTCAAGGTGGCGGAAGAACTCGGGCTGACCGTGAACTCGAAATCGGCGATCTTCAGGATGTCGCCCTCGGCCAGCTGCGTTTTATCCGTGATGCCGACGCCGTTTTTCTTCGTTCCGGCATGGCTTCCCAGATCCCGGACGAACACATTTCCGTCCTCTTCCGTGATTTCGGCATGGCGGCGCGAAACGTGCTTGTCCGGGATTCGGATGTCGGCATCCTCCTGCCGGCCGATGACCAGACGGCAGCCGGCCGGAAGATCGATGGATCGGTTTTCGTTTGTAAATATGAGTTTCATGGCTGCGTCACCACGTGAACATCCGCTGGAACCACGATTTCTGTTCGTTATCCTGGACTTCCTGATACTCCTCGTTGACCCGTTCGGAGACTTCCTGCTCCAGCGAGGCGTTCTCCTCGGACGGGCGGGCGGAGAGCTGCGCATCCTGATGCATCAGCTCGGGCGATACCAGGACCAGGATCTGGTTCTCCTCGCCCTTGTCTTCCGAGGAAGAGGCGAACCAGTTGATGACCGGGATGTGCCGGAGGAACGCATAGCCGCCCGGACCGCTGTGCGTGAACGTCATTTCCTTCTGACCTGCTATGATGGCGGTTTGTCCGAGCGGACAGATCAGGGATGTTTTCGTCTTGCTCTTGCTCTGGACATAGTCATTGTCGTCCCGGACCGGAGGCAGGCTCCGTTCCAGGTCGATGTCCAGCTTGACCGTGTTGTCCTCCTGGAGAAACGCCTGTGCCTTGTACTTCAGGCCGAATTCGATTTCCTTCATGTCGGCTGAATTCTCCCCGTACACCTTTACCTGGCGCGTGCCGCCGTTTTCGAAAGTGGATTCCCCCCCGTTGCTCGTGAGCGTGATGTGTCCGGCGTCGCGGAAATCGGAGATGCCGTTGTTGCCGAAGAATGCCAGGGATCCCTTCAGGTTCGACTTCAGAGTGGCCGATCCGCCGCCCTGCTGGCTGAAATGACTGTCGATCGCTTCCATGTTGCCGTTGTACATCGCCTTGAACCAGCCGATGACGTCCCACGTCAGCACCGTGCCGTCCGCCATGGAGTTCCCGAGACGTTCCAGCTGGGTCCGCGTCACGCCGACGAACACGATCCCGAGATCAATCTGGGCAGGCGCGATCTTCAAATCGGTCTGGAGAGTAACGTTGTTGGCATTCCATTCCGGATTAAGCCATCTCTGTGCGGAAAGAATGGACTGGACGGTCTGGACGCCCTGCTCGGAATACAGATAACCCCGCACGGTCAAAACGGTCCCGGTCATGTTCATTGTCAGTTTGCCGGGATATTCGGGCCCGGATTTGTCTTCCACCGGGAATCCCGCATCCGCCAGCTGTTTTTTCAGATCGGAGATCAGCTTCGTGTCCGGGATGAAAGAGACGTAGTTGTCGCATCTGCCCTCATAGGACTGCATGATCCGGCGGAAATAATCCCAGTGAAGCGGCTGCGTCACGATGCCGCGGAGGACCAGCCCGCCGTCGTACATCTGCAACGTTATTTCGGGAAGCTCCTCAAGCAGACGGCTGAGTTCCTGATACGTTTGAAGCGTGGAGTTGTACACCGTGACACGGTATTCCTTTTCGAGGCCGCCCGCATGGACGGTGATGACGGCCTGGCCGGGAGAAGACCCGGATATCTCGAAAGTGCTGCCGGTGACGCGTTCGATTTTGACGTTCGACGAATCCGACTTGCAGGATTCGATGGAAAACGGCACGTTCAGAACGCGTTTTTCTCCGACGGTAATGGAGACCTGCTCAAGCATCATGTCATGCTCGTCGGTGGTCGCCTGCCGGATCAGCGCCTGGGTGATCGCTTTCGTGAGGTCATCTTGTGACAATTGAGTTCCGCCCTGTTGTTCCTGCGGGGCCGGGCTATCGGATGGCTGCTGAACCGCCTGCGCCATGCCGGAAAGAGGCAGGGTTGCGGTTGCCAGTAAAAGAATGGCTGTCTTCAGTTTTTTCATGCTTTGCCGCCGTTCAGTTCGAGGGGGTTGTTGTTTCGTTCGGAAGCACTGTCGTATCCAGGCCGGAACGCACGTTTTCGAATGTTTTCTTGTTCACGGAGCCGATTTCCACGCGGTTGCGCGCGGACGGATCGTTTCTTCTGCGGAGGATCGGATAGAGTTCCGCCTCCTGCTGGGCTGCCAGCAGGATCGTCGCCTGCCGGGGCGGCAGGGAAACATAGATCGTGGCGGTCGAATTACCGGATTCGCGGAAGAGCCCGTTGCTGTTGTCAATGCCGATCACCTCAATACAGGGGAAAAGGATGACCGTTTCACGTTCCATCTGCACGTCCGCCTTCTCCGCCTCTTCCGGGTTTTCGAGCAATTCCTCCGTCGACAGTTTCGGCTTGATGACCTCGGAGTGGGCATAGGCGGCTGCGATCGCGATTTCATCCTGGGGCTTCAGCATTTTCACGAGGGTCGGATCGGAGAACGTCACCGGGATCAGCCAATTGCCGGAAGCAACGCAGTCCGCGAGGGAAAGGTTCAGCTGAATATCCTCGAACAGGACGTAGTTGCCCCGTTTGATCGCGTGCGGGATCTTCTGTCCGTAGGTCAAGCTGACGCTCTCCCACAGGATCGCGGACTGAGGAACAGCCGACTCCGGCACGTTTTTGAAAGAACATGCGCCCGGCAGAAGTTCCTCGCCCGCCTCAAGGTCGCGTGCCGCCACCACGACGGACACCTGCGTTTCCTGATCCGAACTTTTGTTTTCAATCAGAAAATGGCTTACCACATAGACCGCCGCAAGTCCGAGAATGACTGCTACAATCAGGGGAATGACATTTTTCATATGGTTGACCTCATTTCATCTGGTATTTGATATGTTTGATTCAAGCTGGATTTCGGATTTTCAACGGCGGCGGGGCGGATGTCCGAGATGCACCCAAGACGGGCGGCGTTCTCCGCAACCGTTTTGTTTTTCTTGCGTAACATTTGTTTTTTCTCCTGTTCGCAATGAATGATTCGCTATTGCCACAATATAATATAAGTTTTCCTGCCTTTTTTTCAACCCTTTGTGACTATCTTTTTAAAAAAACGCGCATAAAAGACACTGTTTTGACTGGGGGTGGAACGGCTTCACGAAAAAGACTTGAAATGCATGCCGGTTTCGGCGCACAAAAAGTCAGCCCCGGTTCGTTGCAGACACAGGGAAAAAAGGGGAAATGGATTGCCGGAAGGAGACAGCGTCAGGCGTCAGCGCGGATCATGAATTCCGTCCGCCGGAGGGGTCCCCGATGCCCGGGACAGCCGAATTTTTCAGGCTGTCGAAGAGGAATGATCCGCCCACGACGTCGACATGAGCATCGGCTTTCTGATGGATGTCGCTGTTTCGCTGGAAAACGCGCAAACCGAAACACGGCAGGACCGCCAGCAGATGTTCCGTGATCTCGGACTGGACTTCTTCATAGGGAACCCATTGCACTTCCTTGGAAAAGCAATAGATTTCGAGTGGCACACCGGTATCTTTGGGAGCCAGTTCACGGACGAACAGCGTCAGATCGGCGCGGATCTTCGGATTCTGCTCCAGATAGTGTTTTGCATAGATGCGGAAGATGCCGAGATTGGTCAGATGGCGGGTATTGAATTTCGAGCGGCCCGTGTTGTACTGGATGAGCTCGTTTCCCTTGTTCTCAAGATAATCCTTCAGGATGTCGAATCCCTTGAGGATCTCGACCTCCTCCTTGCTCAGGAAGCGGATGCTGCGCTGGTCGATCAGAAGGGCTTTCTTGATGCGGCGGCCGCCGCCTTTTTCCATGGCGGTATAGTTGATGAAAGGCTTGTTGACCAGATCGCAGATCGGCAGACAGACCAGTGTCCTGTCCCAGTTGCGAACCTTCACGGTATGCAGGGAAATCTCCGTGACGATGCCGTCGATTTCCTGCCGGTCCAGGATGCCGCCGAACGTCTCGGATTCCATGACGATCCAATCGCCGATCTCGACCAGGTGGTCGGCATTGATCTCCACGCTGGCGACGAAGGAATGGATCGTATGCTGAAGAAGCAGCAGCAGGACCGCCGCAATCGCGCCCAGCCCGGAAAGCAGATAGATCGGGCTTTTTTCGACCAGCATTGCAATGAAAACGATGACTGCGGCCGTCCACACGAAGCTGATGGTCAGCGTGAGCAGTCCGTCGATGGGGCGCTGCTCCGCATGGCGCTGCTGCTTGTACCACAGTCCGAAACTCTTGATGGCGTATGTCCCAGTCAGGGCCAGAAGGGCGATCCCGATGCCCCATAACGGCTTGATGATCATGACCGCGACCCACTCGTGTATTCCGTCGCACCACACCGAGTAACTGACGAGGACCAAAGGCAAACATGCCACGAAGGAAATGATCATCCGGCGGATACAGGCATGAAGTGCTTCGTTCATTTCACAGTGCCGGCGATAAAAATGATTCAGGATGGGTCGCAGCAGGAAAAACAGCAGCAAGGAAAATAACGCGCCGACCGCGAACGAACTCAAAATAACGAGAATATCGGCTAGATAAGGATAAGGCGAAAGGTCGTGAATGATGTTTTTTGCCCATTCCGGAGTGAATTCATCTTGAATCAGTTTTGAAAAATCCATAAACAAATCCCACTGCTGTCCGGGAAAAAATGCCGGACTTGATTGTTAATGTCGGCTCCTGCGTTATATTAAAATTATGAAAACTTTAATCAGGGGCGCAGGAGACCAGACAGTGCACTGTGATACGCACAATTTACACCGTCAAGCATAAAAAATCAAGAAAATAATCTCCTTCCGGCATGAAATTTTATTCAAATTTTAACTTTGCGGCCCGCTGTATTACGCGGGAGCCGCCTCTGTCCGTGCAAAAAAACACTTGAGGGTGTGAAGAAGAATCGCCCTTGATAGAATCGGCCGAGGATACTCCACCCCGGCACGGATAGACGCGGAAACGAGGAAACGCGGAGGCACGGATCGGGTCAGAACCGCTCTTTCTGCTCTTCCGGATTCAGATGGCGAATGATCCTAGCGGGATTGCCGCCCACGATGACATTTGCAGGCACGTCTTTGGTCACGACGGCTCCTGCGGCGACAACGCTGTTTTCGCCGATCGTCACGCCGGGACAAATCGTGGCATTGGTGCAGATCCAGACGTTTTTCCCGATGGTCACTTTGTGGTAGGTGAAGAACCGGTGGCGATAGTTCACGTCATGGTTCACCGTCGCGATGCACACCCTCGGCGCGATCAGCACGCCGTCCTGTATTTCGATGCCGCCTCCCGCGCAGAAATACACGTTGTCGTTGATGAAGACCTTATGTCCGAGGCTGACCCGGATGCCCATGTCACAGTAGAACGGCGTGAGGATGGTCACATCGTCGAGTTTGCGTTGAAACAGTTCCTCGAGATACGTCCGGTACGACAGGTCGGTCGGATCCGCCATATTCGCCTTGTGGCAAAGCGACTTCGAACGGTTGATCTCCGCCGCGGCATCCTCGATATACGATTCACGGTCGTCGGTAGGGCCGCCTTTGTCCATGATTTGAAAAATGATCCCCCGATGTTTCGTATGGCTGTACATATCCGATCCCCATTTCAAGGTGTTTTCCCGTTTATGAGACTTGGTTTTCCGGCGACAATACTATAGCATTGTTCAACGGCATTTCAAGTCCGGCAAGGGAAAGCCGGTGAAGAAACGGAAAAAGCCCCCGGAATCGGCATTGATTCCGGGGACCGGGTGTTTTTGTTTGGTTAAGAAGCTTCAGCTCATGCGAGCATGCCGAGGTTCTGCCAGGAGGATCTGTCGTCCAGTTCGGCAAGGGAAGACGCGGAGGCGTACGCAAGGGTATCCACATCGTACTGGCCAAAGCTCAGGCTGTCCGTCATCGCGAGGGCGACCTAAAATTGAGGGGAAAATTCCCCGCTATGATTTTTCACGCGGGAACGCACGTGCGTTCCATAGAATAAAACTGGTTACCACGAATTTGAGGTCAAAAAGCGATTTTTAGCAGTATCTCCTTCGGCGATCTGTCCTGTCTCCTTATGCCCGTGACCTAAAATTGAGGGGGAAAAAGCCTGCTACGATTTCGCAAAACAATCTATACACAGCATTCCGAAGGTCAAACTGGTGACACGGATTATTCGGTTACAGGCTGGTCAGCACCCCCTTGCCGGATTTCCGGTTTTTTTCCGTTTTTTCACTTTTTATATTTGTTTTTTCGCGCGGGTAGCCTTATATTAGAAAAAAACATACTGAATCTTCATTATTTGAACTGAGCGAAGCGATGACGTCTTCCGGGACATGCAGCCAATTTCCGATACCGACGTGTTTTGACACGGCGGATGGATATGCTTGCGCGAACGAAGTGAGCGCAAGCAGAGCAGAGCAACCGTCAGGCTTTCTACGTCCGATACTTCGAAGGTCTGCGTATCGAATCCGGTTCCGAATACACCGCCAGTTGACGTCCGTTTTTCCGTTTTCCTCCACAAACATTTCCCGCATCCTCAAACCGGGTGGGAGAGCTTTTGTTCGGGGGGAAGAGATGTACGAATCGGCTTCGATACAGCGCTTCAAGCTCAACATTCAAGCATATCAACCAATAACATATAACATATAATCCAACCGGAGGAGAAGCAGTATGTCTCACAAGTACTCTTGGACCGTTACATCGAACTACCACTACGATGCAACCCTGACTACGGCCCTGATAAAGGATTACCTCGCCGATTGGCTGGATTCCAGCGGCAAAGATAACCACTTTTACAGTTTGTCCAACATGGGCAATCTCTCTATCTGGCCCTCCGACCGGGAGAAGCAGCACGACACCAGTTATCACGAGGAGACGGAAACGGATGAACCGATGGATCCGGTGCCCACAAACTCGACTTACGATTACTACATGAACTTCAAAATGGCCACGGGTGTGAACTTCGCCGAATTGCGGAGCTCCGCGGCCGCGGCCGGATTGGCCTCGCACGCCTACATCCCGAACGGACTCGGGCTCGCCGACAACACCTCCGCCGGGAATATCACCTTCGACAAGAATGGCGGACTTTCTTTTGAGGGCAGCAACACGCTTGCCCAAGATATCACCTTCATCGACGGCGGCGAAGTCCTGTTCACGGACGCGGGTTCGGGGACTCAGACACTGACCGGGCTGCTCGCCTCCAAAGATCTGGAATATATCGACATGGGCTTTGTGGAACGGGGCGGGAGCTCCATCCTTTCCGGCGGCCAGGTCCGGCGGAATCTGCGGACTTTGCGCGTGGGGGTCTCCACCTACAACCCGGTGAGCGGCAAGACCGGTTCCGGCCTTCTCGTTGACGGCCTCATAGTCCGCGGCGTGCTCAACAGCGTGTATGTGGCCAGCGGCGCGAGTGTGAACCACCTGACCGTCGGGCTCGACAGACAATGGTCCGGAAGCGACATCAGCGCGTTCCTCTATGAAAGCAACGGCGTTCTCGTACCGCAATATTGGGGTTCCCAGACCACCATGACCATCGAATCGGGCGGCACCGCCACCAATATCACCCTCGGCAACGGCGGCACCGTGTACGTCTCCGGCCCTTCGGACACCGTGACCAGCAAGTGGGTCGTCACCGCCACCAGCGGCGGCAGCATGGTAGGCGACGGCTACTGGGAATACACCACGCACTATGCCTCCGGCACGGGCGGCATCCTGAAGGACCTGAACATGGCGTCCAGCGGCGGCCTTCAGTTCGAAGGGGTCAACGATCCCCGGGCGACCTGGGTCTATCCGTCGAACGGTTATTCCAACAGCAGCTCCTACATGAGCGGATTCCTCGCGACCGCGCCGCAGAGTGCGTATGTCTGGTTCGGAAGCAACGCCAGCGGCAGCAATATCAACATCGGCAACGGCGGCTCGCTCTATATTGACAAGGGCGCGAGAGTCAGCGCCATCTCCATGGGCGGACTCACCACCAGCACCACGTTCGTCAACAGCAGCGGCACCACCGAAACGTGGATCGGGGACCGCGGCGCGAACCTGCAGATCAGAGGCGGCTATGTCTCCGGCGTGGTGATGGATCCCGTCCTGCAGACCTTCGATTATTATTCCGCCGCGCATGATTATTTCTGGCTGTACTCCTCCAGTCTCGAGGCTGCCTATTACTCGTCGCACAGCAGTTACCCCTCTGGTGCGGCGTGGTCATCTTCCGTCCTCAACTCCGCAGCGAACGGAGGCTACCGCCAGTACATGAGCGCCATGTACAATTCCGGCGCCGTCTATACGAATCTCGGCGACGACACGGCCTACAACCGCAGGTACGTCGGCGGCACCATCGGATTGAACGGCGGATGGATCATGAACGTCAGCGGATTCTCCTACCTCAGCGTCGCGGCGGATGTCGATGTAACAGTTTCCAACAACGTCAGCAGCTGGAAGACCTACCAATATACGGACGGCAACGTCTCCAAGGCGATCGGCGCCGTGAGCGCGACGCTGGATGTGACGGGCGGCGCCCATGTCTACAACGTGAAGATCGAAGGCGGCCGTGTCATCATGACCGGGGCGGGCGAGGTCAACGCCCGCTGGCACAACGGGGAAAACAAGCAGAGCAACTACAACCTGGTGGAAGACCTGGACCTGCGGATCGACGATGTGCTTGGTTTCGGCAGCGCTTACCCCGCGGTCATCGAGTTCGTCGGCGAGGGCAGCGGCGGCTACAGCAAGGCGATCTACAACTCCAAGGGTGATACACTCCTCGGCTATGTGGATTACTTCTGGGACGCGATCGATCCGGGCGAGATCCACTCGGTCACCGCCAGCAAAGGCCTGGTCGTTACCGCCAACTGGAACAAACAGGACTTCACCTACATCGGCAGCGGCGCGGTCAAAATCAACGGCCTCGGCACGGTGGTGCTGAAGGACAACCATTCGCGCTACTCGTCCGATTCCTACTACGGCACGGGGCCCTATCTCGGCTCGGCCTACGATGAGTATTACTTCGGCGTGGTGAAGGGCGTGTACAACGAGGAAGACGGCGTGCTGGAAAACTACACCGTCCTCGACGGGGACGTCAGCAGCGGCGGCTTCGACTGGGAGGGTTTCCTGATGGTCGGCAGCGGCGGCATCGTGCAGAACATCGGCTCCGCCTCGCCCCTGAAGACCGGCAACGACATCGTCAACAGCGACACCTGGACGCCCTCGTACACCCGCGACAAATGCAAGGTCCTGACCGTGGTGGCGGGCGGTCTGGCGGACAACGTTACCGTGAAGGGCGCGGTCAGCAACTTCGAGCATTTTGAATCGCAGTACACGGAAAGCCGCGCGGGCCTGCTGGTCTCCTCCGGCGGCACAGCGACGAACGTGACGGTCCTGGAAGGCGGCATCGCCATGGCGAAGGGCGGCACCATCGACAAAGTGTTCGTCGCCGCGGGCGGCGTGCTGTATCTCTCCGGCTGGGCGGGCGCGCATCAGGTGGGAGAGAGAGACAGCGATTACAATCTCCAGCTGTCGGGTCCGCAGTACATGGACACCACCGTGCTGAACGGCGTCCGCCTGGATTCCGGCGGACAGCTGACCAATACGCTGGACTATGGCTTCCGGAAAGGCAATGCGCCGAGCGTCATCGCCAACAAGGGCGGCGGCATCATGAACGGCGTGACCGCCAACGGCGTGGCGTATGTGAGCGGGCTCGATTTCGCGGGCAACATCACCCTGACCAAGGATCAGCAGGCCATCGACGTGACCGTCCGCGGCTATAAAACGATCACCTCTCGCGATGAAGAGGGCAATCCGACGGCCTATAACACTACGATTGCCTACATGAACGTGAGTTCCGGCGGCATCGTGAAAGGCGCGACCGTCGGCGACGAAGGCGCCATCTACGTGAGCAACGGCGCGGACGTGAGCGGCCTCGTTGCCTCCGGGGGACAGCTGATTTTCGCCAACAGTTCCGGCTGGAGCGACTACTTTGCCGGCAGCGCGACCGTGAACGGGATCACCGTCAGGGACGGCGGTGTACTGGAAGTCAACAGCAAGTTCGGCCTCACAGCGACCGACGTGAAAATCGAGCAGGACGCCGGTCTGGAGTTCACGCTCGGGAAGACCGCAAACGAGGATTACACGCCGACCGCCCTGAACGGGACCTGGACGGCGGACTGGGGCAACGGCACGTTCCAGACGAACGACGGCGTGCTGACGGGCTTCGGCGGTCAGTTCGGCCATGAGTACCGCGATCTCTTCTATTCCAGCGCCTACGTCTCCGCACGCCTCTCCATGACGATCGTCGAGGGCGGCGTGCTGGCAGGCGGCGATCTGCGCGGCTACGGCAGCGTCCTCGTGAAAAACGGCGGCAAGATGCTTGACACCAAACTTCAGGGCGTGGGTGCGAGCATCGCCACGAGCGGCTATGCGTCCGGACTGTCCGCGACCATCGCCAGCGGCAAAAACGCCTACGGCACAAATATCTATGTCTACGGCAGCGGCGCGGTCGCGGAGGCAACGGTCCTCAACGGCGGCTATATGGGCGTCGAGAGGGGCGGCGTGGTCAACTCCGTCACGATGCTCTGTCCCGAAGGGTACGAAGGCCCTGCGGGCAACGACACCGAAGTGGGCCCCGTTGAATTTGAGATCATGGCGGGCGGCACGGCGAACAACGTGATTGCCAGCGCGGGCGTCATCACTCTGCTGGACGGCTCCAAGGAACCGGGTACGGCGGGCCCGACCCTGTCGAACGCCGACGTCCATTCCGCCGCGATGCTCATCGTCAAGGGCGACGGTGCGGTGCTGGACGGTACGCTCAACCTCGCGGGCACAGTCTTTACGACCGGCAAGCGCTATGAATACATCGAAGTCGAGGTGACGGACCCGAATACGGGCGACACCTATACCGACTGGCAGCGCGTCGAGATGAACAACTCCGTCGCGGACGCCGCGACGCTGACCGTGAACTTCGACCTGACCGAACTCGAAGCGCCCGGCGAAACCGCCATGATCGACAACCTCGCCAATCTCACTGGCGTGAAGTTGGACAAGATCTCCGTCAGCGCCGACCAGACAGGCGGAGCCTATGTGCTGGCGGGCGGCTCCGAGGATTACAAAGGCTCGCTGAAGGTGATCCGCGACGGCAAATTTGCCGGGACTATCACCGTGGGCGGATTCCTGCAGGTGACGGACGAGCTGACCTACAAGCTCTCCAATACCACCGACGAGGGGCTGGTGTTCTCCGTGCTCTCGACCGACGCCGCCGTGACCGACATCGTCGCCACGTCGAACGGCCAGGAGCTGCTGAAGGGCAAATGGTCCAAATACGCGGTCAACATCAAGACCGAAGTCAACCAGTACACCAAGTCCATCTGGTACCGCATCAAACAGGCGGTCCTGAACCGGAAGGGACCCGCCGGGGATGACGAATGGCTCGAGTTCGACAACGAGAAGGGCATCGACATCACGGAATACTGCACGGTCGAATTCAAGGCGAAGAACGAGAAGGGCAAGGACTCCAAGGTCGTGTCCTACACCGTGAACTACGACGCCACCGCGCCGGAATTCACGAGCCTCAGCATCGACTCGGGCGCGCAGTTCCTGCAGGACGGCGTGGAGTCGCAGGTCTCCGTGGAGGCGTGGGACCCCCTGGACCGCGCGCCCCAGGTGGAACTC
>JBGUKN010000013.1:0-5873 GCA_045114455.1 Victivallales bacterium | reverse complement strand
GGCCCGGACCAGATCGTGGACGACGGCGGCGACGCCACGGGACTGATCCATATGGGCGTGAAGGGCGAACTGAATCCCGCGTTTCTGAAGACCGTTCCGAAATCCGCCGACGAGAAGGCCGTTTTCGCCATTCTGAAGGACATCCGCAAAAAGGACCGCAAGTTCTGGCAGAAGATCGCATCCGGCATAAAGGGAGCCTCCGAAGAGACCACCACCGGCATTCACCGTCTCAACCACCTAGCGAAAAACGGCGAACTGCTCTTCCCCGCCATCAATGTGAACGACTCCGTCACGAAATCCAAGTTCGACAACGTCTACGGCTGCCGCCACTCCCTCCCCGACGGGCTCAAACGCGCGCTCGACGTTCTCCTCTCCGGCAAGCAGGTCGTGGTCTGCGGATACGGCGACGTCGGCAAGGGCTGCGCCGAAGCAATGAAGAACGAGCGGGCACGCGTCGTCGTGACCGAGGTCGACCCCATCTGCGCGCTTCAGGCGTGCATGGCCGGATTCCAGGTCGCCCGCATCGAAGATGCGCTGAAGACTGCCGACGTCTACGTGACCTGTACCGGCAACTGCCGCATCATCACGGCGAAGCACATGGCCGCGATGAAGGACCAGGCGATCGTCTGCAACATCGGACATTTCGACGACGAGATCGACGTGGCGGGACTGAAGGCGGTGAAAGGCATCAAAGTCACCGAGATCAAAGGGCATGAGTGCCCCGTCCACAAGTACACGTTCCCCGACGGGCACAGCATATATCTGCTCGCCGAAGGACGCCTCGTCAACCTCGGATGCGCCACCGGCCACCCGAATTTCGTCATGAGCTGCTCCTTCTCGAACCAGGTCCTCGCGCAACTCGAAATCGCCGCGAAGAAGCTCGAAAGGAAAGTCCACCTGATCCCGAAGAAGCTCGACGAGGAAGTCGCACGGCTCCATCTCGCCAAGTGCGGAGCGAAACTCTCGAAGCTCACGCAGGAGCAGGCCGACTACATCGGCGTGAAAATCTCCGGCCCCTTCAAACTGGACGGATACAGATACTGATCCATCGATCCATCAGAACGCCGGCCATGCCTTTCTCCAACAGGACATGGCCGACACCCCCCCAAAGCCCATTTCGCGTGAAATGAAGTGCGCCCCGAAAGCCGGACACAACCTGTGAGGCGCGCTTTTTATTTCCCGCTTTTTTTCGGCGTCTTATCGGCGGTCTTCTTCGCATCGGGGAGAAGAAGCCCGAGAACAGCCATGGTTTCCGCCTGGTGCGGCACGGTTCCTTCATCCATGCCGATGGCGAAAATGGCATCGACAAAACAATAAAGAGACGGGGTATTGTCACGGTTCGGGAAAAGCGTAGCGGCATAGTTGTATTCCCTGCCATCGTCATCGGGTCCCTGCGCCTGCATTCCGCGGACGGAGAATCCGGTGGGATTGAACCGGCTGTTGTGAAGCGGAGCATGGATGCCTCTTGTCCCGACGCCGACAATCCAGCTGAGGTTCAGCGGGTTGCAGCCCAGGGTGTTGTCTACGCTCCTGATCATTGCGTCATAGTAAGTTTCCGCCTTGATCCTGTTCTCGGCAAACGCCCATGCGTGCCAGACAACCACCAGAAAATGGTTATAGGCTCCCGTACCCCAGTTAATGGGTGCGTACGGATGCCTGACAAATTTGTAGGGCGCTTTGTTCGAACCGCTGATGTACATATCCGCTTCTTCACAGATGGCACGAATAATATTGGAATGAAGTGTGAACTCGGCTTTTTGCGGAGAAATGGCTGCATAGGCATAGGCGGCCAGAGTCAGGTCGTAACTGTTGTTGTCCGCAATCATCTTCGCCTTCGGATTCTTCTTCCATGGCGTATTGTCTATAAACGCCTGGTGATAGACATCCTCTCCGGTAGTATGGAAAAGCTGGGCGGCCGCATAAGCAAGCGGAACGGTATAATAGAATCCGAATTTCTTCGTATCGTTGGTCTTCGGTTTGTTGTTCAGGCCCCAGTCATAGGCGCGGCGTGCCCGGGCGAGGTAATCTGCGGCCATCTCCTTTTTGCCGACGGAGGAAAGGAGGCGGGAGGCATGAGCCATTGCTCCGGCAAAAAGGAAGGATCCCCGGCTGTCCTTGGCAAAGGCAAAATCCCCTCTCGGATCAAGTTCGACAGTCTGAACGAAATTCGGGTCGCCGTCGGACTCGGTGCCATTATAAACGCCGCCGTCTTCGTCCTGAAGTCCGATCCAGAGTTTAAGCGCCCAAAGCGCCTCGTCCAGAATATCCGGGATGCCGTTGTCCTTTTCCGGGATGTTGAGTTGTCCGTCGTAGAATTTCTGAGGCGCGATTTCGTATGCGTCCATCAGGATCTGGGCAACGTCAATATGCGACCGCGGGTTGTAGTCGCCTGCATCATGATGTCCGCCGGACGCATGGAGAAGCTTCGGAACGACAGGGCTGATCCGCTCCGCCAGCTTGGATATCTCATCTTTGGAAAGAACTCGGTTGTAAATGCGAAGCTCATCGAAACAGAACCCCTCGGCTCCCGTGTTCGTAATGTCACCCAGGACAAATTCATTCCCCGGCGAAAATGATATCGATGAGGAACCGGATTTGGCCAGTTCGCCGTTGACATACAAGCTGCAAGTCCACCGCCCATCGGATTCGGGTTTCAGCGTAAAGGCATAGCAACGCCATTTGTCGTTCCAGGAACGGGAGGACGGCCCAAACACAACGCCGTTGAGACGATAAGAAACAACGCCCCGTTCACTCCGCATCTGGAAGGCAAATCTGCGTTCGCCGCTCAGAGCCAGAAGGTTGCCATCGAACGGTTTGCCATTCATGGCATCGCTGTTGTCACGCCGCATCCAGAAACAGAATGAAAGACCTTTCGATTTGTCATAGTCCAGTTTTCCGGACCAGCCATTGTTCCGGTCGGATCTCGTTTCGAAGACGATATTGGAGTCCCCGTCCCAAATAAGATTCGGAAGAACCTTGAACGACTGCTCCGCTCCGTTCGTCGGGGAGAGCGTCATGCCGCCCGGAACAGTATTCGCGGGAGAACCGTCGAATGGAAAGTGCGCAATAAGCCCCGGACCGAAATAAACGGAAGGCCGCACAGAGACCTCAGGCGACGTATTGGCCTCCGTAACACCGTTTTTCGGATTGATA
Organism: Victivallales bacterium; assembly: GCA_045114455.1. Lineage (GTDB taxonomy): Bacteria > Verrucomicrobiota > Lentisphaeria > Victivallales > UBA1829 > UBA1732. Next base: position 2,720 of record JBGUKN010000013.1, on the reverse strand, counting down.
AACGCGCCTCCGTTGATCCTTTGCTGCGTGGTCAGCTGAATCCCGTGGTCATGGCAGGAAATACGGCGCCAATCCGAGTACGGCGGCTCAAGGGCGATGCCGCACCTTTGGGCGAAGAGTCCGTATGCGGCGGTTTGGAATACTTCCTCATAAACGTCGGGCGCAATGGAAAACTCGAAACTGCGCCCTGTACCGGGAACGGCGATATAATATGTTCCCGATTTTCTGAATGATGAAAAATCGATTTCGTATACGTTTTCTCCTGAATACTTTGCATTCTTCCGCCCCTCAGGACGGTTCCCCGGATGGGAAAGCTTGCTCTGTCCGGTATAAACGACTTCATCCGTACGGGCGTCGCGGATTTCATACTTTGGCGGGCTGTCGTAAAGAAGCGCGGATTTCGACATTTCATGCTCCGCAACAGAAGCGTTTCCCCCAAGGATGATATTCTTCCTTGTCCCCGCATCCGCCTTATCCGAAGCATCATCGTCGGATGCCTTTTTTTCCTCCTCGGAATCCTTTTCGGTCTTGGTATCCGTCAAGTCCTTTTTCGCTCCGAAAAAAACCTCTTTCGATGAAATGTCCCGGAATACCTCCTCCTCGCTGGAAGTCGCCAGGATCGCCAATTTGTCAGGAAAAGACCCGAGCCAGCGCCCGATTTCCGCCGTCTTGGACGCAGACGTGAGATAGCCGACCTGATTGACCTTCACCGCACTGGAAAAGGAATGCTTGTCCGAAAAAACGATTTCAGCCGCATTCGCGCCGGACACCACTTCGGGATCGACCTCAACGCGAAGCCGGTCACCCTCGGCAAGCACACGATCCAGCTTCAAAAAGACATCATGCTGCATAATGGCGGAATAGGGCCAGCCGGAGGGTATGTACAGGTCAAGCTGACTGCGGCGCCCCATGGCTTTGATTGCGACGGGTTTCCCGTTGATCGTGACATGGTAGTTTTTGAGTTGATACCCTTTTGGGTAGGAAAACGTCGGGCCGAACTCCAGCCGGATGATGCCATTCCCGACGCTGTCCAGTCCGCGAAGCCCCAACGCCGTCAGCGTCCTGAGATCGGGTTCGTGCTTGATTTCCGGCGCTTTCGATATGTCCGCCGGATCATAACGGAATTCGAATGCGGTACGTCCGCCGGAAACCACATCTTTTGTCCCGTGGCAGACAACAGCATATTTATTCCCTTCCTTCATGGGCGCATGCAGTTTCAAATCGACCGTCTCGCGCCTGAATTCGGCGATTCTCGCGGCGCTGGATATGGCTTTGAACGTCTTCGGAACGGAGGCTTCAAGGACACTCCGGTCCTTTTGATAGGACACGCCGGCGGGCCGAACGAACTTTTCATAGGCGTATTCCGGATCGTCTTCGCTGACAATGCGGAATGCTTCTTCATCGCCGAGCGGAACGGAACTGGATGCGGCTCCGATTTCGACTCGGATCGTATCGGATGCAACAGGAAACGCTTTCCTGACTCCCATTACCGTCATCACGAACGGCTTTTTATCCGGCGCGGCGATCAGCGTCGGATCGGCGTCCAGGGCACATGCAGCAGAGGGTCTGACGAACAGAAGCGTGACAAGAAAAAGGCCGAGAAAAACGAAAACGGGGTAAAATCTTCCAGTCATGGTTCAAATCTCTCCAAAAAGAAGTAAAGATGTGAATGCGGCAAGAATCCCGCACCGGCAAAAGCGGGAAGCGATTCAAAAACTTCTTAGTATATACCGGAAATGCCGTTTTGTCAAATGGAAAAGCAAAAAAAGAACAAAGCGTTATGCCGAAGCTTTTTCATTGAGGTGTTTGTAGTACAGGCACAGCGCCGTATCCGTCCCGACCATCAGCATGTCGAAAATGTACAGGCAGAACACGCCATCCGCCCCGTCCCGCATGAACCGGGCGGTGCATCCGGCGATGTACCCGGCGATGACCAGCGCGGCGAACAGGTAGCTTTTACCCGCGGGATTCTTCGCGCGGACGGTCTTGATGATTGCGAACGGCCAGCTGGCGCCGAAGCAGACCAGCATCGCGGCTTCGAGAAAGTGAGGCATGTTTTGTGTTCCCTGTTGTTATGATTCGACAGACCATCGGTATTTCTCCCCGACAAGGCTGTCCCGTGCCGGAAAAAAGATCTCCGGCTTCCTCCCGCAGCGGGACTGGCCGGAGAAAACGGAAAAGATGATGGGCCGACGTTATTTCTTGTGCTTGCCTTCCTTCGGATCGCGGGCCGTGGCATTGTCGCTGGCGGCTTCAGCGGCCTTGGCTTTCTCGCCGGGCCGGAACGTCGGGATCTTTTTGATGGTGTTGATGACCTGTTCCGCGGAAATGAGACGCGTGCACTCGAAATGCCGGTCCGTCCCCTTGTGGCGGGGACACCAGAGGAAATCGTAGTGGTCGAAGTTTTCGCGCATGTCGTTCCAGCAGGAATGGCATGTATGGTAGTTGATGATGCGGTACGGTGTCGCGAATTCGTTGGTCGGATGCGTGAAACCGGAGATCATCACGACCGGCACCTTGCAGGTCCAGGCAAGCCAGGAAAGCCCGCTGGAAAGCCCGACGAAGAAATCGGCATCCTTGATAAGGTTGATGCGTTCCTGGAGCGGGATGTCGCCGGTGAAGTCCTCCGTGCCGTAGGGGATGTAGTTCCAGTTCAAGCCGATGCCATGCACTTTCTCCTTGTCGATGCAGAGCACCCGGTAGCCGTTGTCCTTCAGGAA
>JBGUKN010000012.1:0-6786 GCA_045114455.1 Victivallales bacterium | reverse complement strand
AGTGGAGGCTTAGCCTTCCGCCTCCGTTCGCATCGTCGCGGCGGAGGCGTTCTTTTTGTCGTAGGAATTGAGTTGGATTCTGCTCAGAAAAGATTCTGGGAGAGGCAGTGCAGCGCGCCGCCCTCCAGGATGATATCCGCGCAGTCGACGGAAACAACTTCGCGTCCGGGGAACGCCTCGCCGATGATCGCGGCGGCGCGGGCGTCGTTGCGCGGCTGGCGGTAGGAAGGCACAAGCACGGCTCCGTTCACGAGCAGATAATTGGCGTAGGACGCGGGAAGGGTCTCCTCGCGCCAGCCGTCCGGCGGAGAAACCGGGTCCGGCAGAGGAAGTGGAATCACCTCAAGCGGACGTCCGAGGCGAGTGCGGTATTCGCGCAGACGGCGCAGATTCTCGTTCAGCATGGGGGAGTTCTTCGAACCTTCGGGGGCGACGCAGGCGAGCACGGCGTCGGAGCGCACGAACCGGGCGAGCGTGTCGATATGTCCGTCCGTATCGTCGCAGAAAAGACCGCCCTTCAACCACAGGATCTCGTCCATGCCGAGCGACTGCATCAGCATGTCGCCGATCTCCGCCCGCGTCATGGAGGGATTCCGGTTCGGGTTCAGCATCACGGATTCGGTCGTCATCAGCAGACCCGCGCCGTTCGATTCCAGCGCGCCGTCCTCGCATACCATCGGCACGACGTTCCGTTCATATCCGAGCAGTTCGGCGGCATGTTCCGGCACGGCGGCGTCCAGATCCCACGGAGGAAACTTCCCGCCCCAGGCATTATAGCGGAAATGGTTCAGAAGCCGCGTTCCGGCCGTGCGGTTCACGAGGCAGACAGGGCCGTGGTCGCGGCACCAGGCATCGTTCGTCGGCACGTCCAGCAGTTCGACGCGTCCGGCGTCGGCTCCCGCTTCCTTGAGAAGATTCAGGATGCGCGGCTGTTCGGCGCGTACGCAGTTGATCTTCACGTCCTCGAAACGGGAGATCGCCGCCGCGAATCCGGCATAGGTCGTTTCAAGCGCGCTCCGGCGGTCCTCCCATGTAACGGGATTCAGCGGCCAAGACAGCAGCACGGCGCGCTGCTCCTCCCATTCCGCGGGCATCGTGAAGCCGCGTTCGGCGGCGCGGGTCGGCTCGGACATGGATCAGTCTCCGAACCGTTTCAGGATCGGTCCGTAGGCGTCAATGCGGCGGTCGCGGAAGAACGGCCACATGCGGCGGTGTTCCTCCATCGACTCCAGATCGCAGTCGGCGCATATGATCTCCGCCTTGTCGCGGGAAGCGATCGCGAGGTCTTCGCCGCAGAAATCCGACACGAACGACGATCCCCAGAACCGCGTGCCGTGTTCCGTGCCGACGCGGTTCACTGCGGCAAAGAAACACCCGTTCGCCACAGCATGGCCGTGCTGGACCGTGAGCCAGGCATGACGCTGTTTCAGCATAAGCTCGTCGGGCTCTGTTTCGATCGTTCCGATCGCGGTCGGGCAGAAGATGATGGACGCGCCGTCGAGCGCGGTCAGGCGGGCTGCTTCGGGATACCACTGGTCCCAGCAGATCACAACGCCGATCCGGCCGAATGCGGTATCCCAGGCGCGAAACGGTCCGTCGCCTGGCGCGAAGTAGAATTTCTCCTCGAATCCCGGGTCCTGCGGGATGTGCATTTTCCGGTAGACTCCGGCGATGCTTCCGTCGGCGTCGAAGACGACTGCCGTATTGTGGCAGAGTCCGGGGGCGCGCTTCTCGAAAAAGGATCCGACGATCACCACGCCGTACCGTTTCGCGAGGTCGGCGTAGAAATCCGTTCCCGGACCGGGGACCGGCTCGGCAAGTTCGAAGAAATCCGGGTCCTGTTTCCAGCAGAAATACTCCGTCTGGAAAAGTTCCTGCGTGCAGATGATGTTCGCCCCCTGCCCTGCGGCTTCCGCGGCTTTCGCGGCGAAGCGTTCGCGTGCCTCCTCAATGGATGCCGGCGCGAAATCCTGCACCAGAGCCACGCGGATGTTTTTGACGGCGGTCGGATTCTTGTTCATCGCGGGGATTCCTCCTGTTCTTTCGGCTGGTTCAGGCTTGTCCGGGCGTCGAGCGCCAGCGCGATCGTGGCGGAGTCGGCATATGTCAGGTCGGAGCCCGCGGGCAGGCCGCGCGCCGGACGCGTGATGGCGAATCCGCGTCCCTGGAACCGGTTTGCCAGATAAACGGCGGTCGCCTGCCCTTCGATATCCTGACTCAGCGCCAGAATCATTTCACGCAGACCGCCCGCTGCGACGCGCGCCTCGAGGCGCGGGATCGACAACGATTCGGGAAATTTCCCCTCCAGCGGGGCGATGCGCCCGCCGAGCACATGGTAGACGCCTTTGAAAACGCCTGCCGATTCCAGCGAATGGATCTGTGAGACATCCTCCACCACGCAGATGATGGATTTATCGCGCGCCGGGGACGAGCAGATGCCGCACGGGCCGTTGTCCGGGGCGTCGGAAAGGTTTCCGCATTCCGGGCAGGAATGGATGCGCGTGTGAAGCGAGGCCAGGTTTCCGGCCAGCGCCTCGAGTTTCGCCGGATCCCACAGGTACAGCGACAACGCCATGCGTTCGGCGGAGCGTTTTCCCACGCCCGGCAGGTTTTTCAGCATTTCGATCAGTTCGGCCAGTGGTTCCGGCCACGGCTGCGCAAACATCGGCGGACTCCGTCAGAAGCTCAGAAAAGTCCCGGCACGGGCAGCCCGCCCGTCGCCTCGGAGATCTTCTGCGAGATCGCGTTCTTCGCCTGCGCGATGCCCTGGTTGACCGCTTCGGCGGTCGCCTGCGGATCCGGACTGGCGGTCGTGCTCGTGATGGCGCGCACGAAGCAGTCGCCGGACACGACGGCGGTCACGGTGCCGTCCACACTCACGCCGCGGAACTCCATCTGGGCGAGTTCCTGTTTCATGACTTCAATTTTCTTTTTCAGCTCCTGGAAATCCTTCATCATCCCGGCGAGCTGTCCGAATGAACCGAACATAGACATGAGATATACCTTTCAGGTTTGTTTTTCAGAAAATCAGTGACGGAATATCCCCAGACATGCAAGCACGATGAGAATGAGCACGATGCCTGCCGGGATAAGAATGAATGACGTTGCCATGCTGCGTCTTCCTTTTGCACCAAGGTCATTTCTTGTCGGAACCGCCCTGGGCTGCCTTCAGCATCTGCTCCAGAGAGGTGTCGCGTTTCGCCCCCAGCTGAAGCGCCTTTTCGTATGCTTTCAGGGCGTTGTCGGCATGCTTCATGGCGTAATGGATGCGCGCCAGGGAGATTTGCGCGGAGGAGCTCGTGGGATCGGCGTCCGCGGCGGTCAGGTAATGCCACAGAGCGGTCGAGAAATCCTTCGCGTTTTCGGCGCGCTGCGCCTCTTTCATGGCCTCTTCGAACTTGGCCTTGTCGATCGTGAGGGTCGTTTTCCCGGCGTTCCCCGACATAATGTCCTCGAACATCGGTTTCAGCTCTTCGGGGATGGTGTCCTCGGTCCGGCCGACCTCCGGTTTCGCGTTCGGGTCGGTGCGGCGGTAGGTGTCAAGTTCGGCGCGGAGCGTACGGGATTCGACGATCGCCGCTTCGGCCACGGAACGCGCGGCGTTCATGGTCCGTTTGTAGCGGGAGGAAAGCGCGCGTTCGTCATCGAGCTGGGCTTTCAGGTTCGCCACTTCCTCGTCGAATGCGGCACGTTCCTTCAGGAGTTCGGCGATGGAGTCGTTTTTCTCCTGGAGTTCGGCGGAGCCGGCGGCATTCGGGTCTCTGCGGCGAAGCTCGAGCTCTTTCTCCAGCCGCTGGAGTTTTGCGTTCTGTTCCGTCTGCCTGGAAAGCAGGCTGGAAAGGGTGTTCTGAAGGGCTTCGCATCTCTCCTTGTATGCGGCGGATTCCTTCGACAGCGTATCCCGTTCGTCGTTGCTCTTCTTCAAAAGCGCGTTCGAGTCGGCCAGGGATTCCGACAGCTTGCGGACTTCCGCGTTGGACGCCTGGTCGATTTTGAGCTTTTCGAGCTGGGCCTGCGTCGTCACGAGGTCTTTGTTCGCTTTGGCGAGGGCTTCGGCGGCGGCATTCTTTTCAGAGGTAAGCTTTTCGACGGAAGCCGAAAGGGAAGCGTTGAGCTCTTTTTGTCTGGCAAGTTCGGGAGCGTCGGATGCCACCGGTGCGGAGAATTTTGCGATCTGCGCTTTCAGGTCCGCGATCTGCTTTTCATTCGCCGCTTTCGATTCGGTCAACGTTTTGTTTTCGGCCTCAAGGGACATCCGGACGGCCTCGCCCGCTTCAAGTTTTTTGTTTTGCTCGGTCAGGCTCTTCACTTCGGCGTTCAGTTTCGCCACATCGGATTCAAGCGAGGATGCTCGTTGTTCCGCGGCGGCAAGAGCCGTCACAGAGACCGTCGCCACGCCCGCTTTCTCGGCTTTGGCTTTTGCGGCGTCGAGTTCGGTCTTCGCTGCAACCAGATCGTTCTGGAGCTTCGCCTTTTCCTGCGTCAGCGCGGAAATCTTTGCGGCGGCGTTCGAAGAAACGGGTCTGTTTGCGGCTTCTTCCGCGGCCTGCCGTGCGGCGGCGAGGTCGGCGGCGGCCTTCTCGCCTGCTGCCTTTTGCGCGTTCAGATCCGAAGCCAGCTTCGTGTTTTCGTCGGTTAGGATCTTCACCTTCGCGTTCGCGTCGGCAAGCGCTTTCGCATCGGCTTCCGAGGAGGCCGACTTTTTCGCGGCATCAAGATCCGCATTCAATTTCGCGATCGCAGCGTTCAAGTTGTTGACCTTGGCCTCGGCATCGGCAAGGGCCTTCGCGTCGGCCTCGGAACGGACAGGAACGGCCATGGGAAGGCTGTTCTTCTTCGCGGCATCAAGATCTTTTTTCAGCTTCGCGTTTTCGTCGGTCAGGCTCTTCACCTTCGCGTTTGCATCGGCAAGGGCTTTCGTATCGGCGGCGCCCGCGGCAGGCGCGGCTTTCTTCGCGGCATCCAGATCCTTTTTCAGCTTCGCGTTTTCATCGGTCAGAGTCTTCACCTTCGCATTCGCATCGGCAAGGGCTTTCGTGTCGGCGGCGGCTCCGGCGGCGGGCGCGGCAGTCGCGGCCTTTCTCGCCTCGGCGACGGCATCCTTCAATGCCTTGTTCTCGTTGGTGAGCGCACTGTTTTTTGTGGTCAGCTTCGAGATGTCTTCCGTGAGGGATGCGTTTTTCTTCGTCAGTTCGGCAGACTGCGCGGCGACGGATTCCTTCTGCTTCTTAAGTTCGGCGATGTCGTTCTCAAGTTTTTTGACCGCTTCCGGCTGAGCGGAACGGGCCTGTGCAAGTTCCGCCTCGAGTTTTTTCCGTTCCGCCTCGACCGACGCGGATTTCTTCTGTTCCTCCGCGAGCCGGGATTCCAGCTGGTTCGCCGTGCTCTTCATCCCGGCGAGTTCGGCGGCGGCTTTGGCGTTTGCCTCGACCTTCTGTTTCAGCTCGGACTCGGATTTTTTCGTTTCGTTGTAGGAGGCCTGGAGCGTATCAAGCGCGGCCTTGCGGTCGGCGGCGGTCTTTTGCGCTGCGGCAAGGTCGGCGGCGGCCTTATCGGACGCGGCCTTCTGCGCGTTGAGTTCGGCGGTCAGCTTCGCGTTATCGTCGCTCAGAGTCTTTACTTTCGCATTCGAATCGCTAAGAGCTTTTGCGCCGGCATCGGCGGACACTGCGGCGGCGGATGCGGCGGCGAGCTGCGCTTTTGCATCTTCGGCATCCTTTTCCGCGGCGGCGAGCTTTGCCTTGACGTCAATGGACGCTTTTTCGACGGCGTCAAGTTTCGCCTTGGAATCCGCCGCGTTCTTTTCGGCGGCGGCAAGCTTTGCTTTTGCATCATCCGCGGATTTCTGCGCGGCGGCAAGCTTCTGTTCCGCCTGCGCGAGTTTCACCTTCATTTCCTCGGCGGCTTTCTGCTGCTCCGCGACCTTTTCCGCATCTCCCGCGGCCTTCAGAGCATCGCGTTCGGCGGTCAGGTCCTTGACCTGTTTCTGAAGCGCGGTCTTTTCCTTCGTGAGCGCGGCAGCCTGTTCCGATGCCTGCTTCGCTCGTTCGGCGGCGGCCTGATTTGCGGCGACCTGCTTTTTGAGCGTGTCGACCTGGGTGCGAAGCGTCGCGATCTCGGCGATCGCCTGCTGGTTGATCGCCTCGTTGGAAGGCCTCGTGCCGGATGTCGCCGCGGGCGTCTTGCCGAGCGCGGCCGCTTTCGCTTCATTGACCTTGCGTTCCGCAGAGCTGACTTTGCTCTGGGACATGGTGTTGCGGTAGCTCACGACGGAACGGTTCCAGTTCGGATCGCTTGTGCGAAGCTTCTGGAACGCCGACAACGCTTTATTATATGCGTCAAGGGCTTCCTGATACTTTCCGGCATCAAAAAGCGCATCGCCTTTTTCGATAAAGTCGCCGCCGGAACGGAAGACATCCCAGTTCGCGCTCGTGGAGGATGTCTCCGCCGCGCTCTGGGAAACGGCCTCCTGCGGGACGGACAACGTCCCGGCGAGCAATGCCAGGCCGAATGCCGTCAGAATGCGGGAACGCTTGATATTCATAGTGTTTCTCCTGTTTTTGTCATATATGAGTCGTTTGATTGATTCGAGGTTCGTCCGGGGTCAGGAACGGCGAGAACCGGCCCGATTCGCGGTCGGACACGGACACCGTCGCGACAAACACCCCGTCGTCGCGGTAGGAACTTTCCAGTATGCGCGCTTTTTCGTGCAGAAGCGCCACCAGGTCGGCGCGTTCCGGCGGGATTTCCGCCCGGCATATTTCCGAGGGGCCGCCGCACTTTGCG
>JBGUKN010000011.1:0-4005 GCA_045114455.1 Victivallales bacterium | reverse complement strand
CGATCGTCGTTCATCAGAGACCATTCGATAAAGATTTTCAGAAAAATCTCTCAAAGTCGCTTGACTTTTGACACACCATCTTTTGTCCGGGGGATACGTTTTTACAGCGACAGATCGTCGTCATCCTCGTTCACGCGCGCCGTGCGCGGCGTCGTGCGGCTGCCGAGAATGCCGGAAGAACCGGAGCCGGAACCCGATCCGCCGCCGGAGGAAGTCGTCGAACGCACCACGCGGAAGATCGGACCATAGGGATTGAACTGCGGGAACATATTCCCCTTAGGCTGTTCCGGCAAATCCAGCGTCGTACGGAAGAGAGTGAAACGGTCGGGATTCGGATCAAGCGGCTGATTGTTGTTGTCCAGACGTTCGATATAGAGCGCCTGATAGTAGCTCCCGCCCGGAATTTCCGAGATCAGGACCTCGATCGGATAGACCTCGCCTTCCTTGACGGAGATCGGCAGACCTTTTGCAAGCCCGATGGAACCGGAAGTGGGATAGACCTCGAGTTTCTGCTTGGAATACAGGGAACTCCTGCTGCGGATATTCCTGTCGTTGTCGCTTGAAAGAGCCTGGCGGTTGCTGTCGCTGCTGCCGGTCCAGTATTCCCCGACTGAATACGATGCGAATCCGTAATCCAGCACGATTTCCTTGTTGAAGCGGACAAACATCACGTCGTCCGCGGTGCCGACGAACCGGAATTTACCCGTGAAAGGCGCCACCACGTTGCCGGAATAGATGCAGACCCACGCCGCGGGATTCACGTCCTTATCGCATTCATAAGCCTTCGGCGCCTCGTCGGCGTCGATCGATTCCGAAAAGAAGCACGAAGACCACAGGCGCAACGGCGGGCTGTAATACTTGTCGAGCGCCGTATAATGCACACGTCCTTCGTTGTCGTAGCCTCTCTGCCAGACGCCGTTCACAAAGGCCCGCATGATCTTCAGGGTCGGCTCCACGCGTTCCACATGCCATCCGCCGACCCAGCGGTCCGCCTTGAAATCCTCGTTTTTCCGGCGGTCTCTCAACTGTTTCAGATCGTAGAACACGCCTTGCAGCATGCCCTTCGTGTTGCCGCGTCCGTCGCCCTCGCCGCCGTCGCCCATGTCGCCGCCGCCCTTGCGACCGAACGGCAGCACGCCCTGAAGCTTCAGGGAGGAATTGCTGTCCGGGATGGTCAGCGGGGTCGGGATGTCGATATCGGTCATGACCTCGACGTCCGACACGCCCACTTCCTCCATCTGCTGGAGGTTCGATTCGTAGCGGTCGAGCGACGGACTTGAGGTGTCCATCACGGTCATATCGGACGGCATGGGCTCCTCCTCGGGCGGAGGCAGGACGGGCTCCAGTTCCGTGATCTGAACCGGGTCGATGTCGTCCTTGCCTGCATTCGGCACGATAATGATGATCGTTCCGAGCAGAACGAGAAGGAAGATATGGAAAGCGAGGGAAAAGACCGGACCTGTGATGTGCTGGCGGACGATGTCCTTCCAGGTCATGGGAGCAGCGGGGATCGCGTCCAGTTCCGGGTCAGTCGCGGGTAATTGTGTTTGTTCCGTCATCTTATATGCCTTGCAGAAAAGTCCGGTGTCTTTATCAAAAAAAGAACGAATCTCGCGATTCGGCTATAATCTATAACCGTTTCGCTCCATTTTCAAGCATTGTTTTCATTTTTACCCCGTTTTTTTATAAAAAATGTGCGCGCGCCCGCACAAAAAGATGGGGGAATACGGTCGAAAACGGTGGAGATACAAAATGGTCAGAGCGAAATATCGTCGTCGTCCTCGTTGACGATGGCACTGCGCGGCGGCGTGCGGTTGCCGAGAATGCCGGAAGATGAAGACGGCGAGCCGGATTCTCCGCCGGAGGAACCCGTCGCGCGCACCACGCGCCAGATCGGTCCGTAGGGCTTGAAATCGGGGAAACCGCGTTGCGTGGGATGTTCCGGCATGTCCAGCGTGGTACGGAAAAGCGTCAGGCTGTCGGGATTCGGCTCCAGCGGCTGCCCGCTTTCGTCAAGCTGTTCCACAAAAAGCAGCATGGAGAACTTGCCCCCGGGGACTTCGGAGATCATGATCTCGATCGGATAGACCTGCCCTTCCTTCACCTCAAGCACAGGGCCTTTCGCAATGCCGTGATTGGAGTCGAAATTCGGGAAATACACGTCAAGCATGTGTTTGGAGTAGATCACGCTGTCCGCGATCATGCGGCGCTGCCGCTCTGTCTCGGGATGCCCGGACAGAATCCTGTGATACGAATTGTCGAAATTTCCGCCCAGCGTGTTCAGGTTTGTCGCAAGCGTGGCGGAATACCAGCCGTAGTCGAAGACGATTTCCTTGTTGAACCGGATCAGAAGGATGTCGTCGCAATATCCGACGAACCGGAATTTTCCGCTGAACGGGGCGACCACGTTGCCGGAGTAGATGCAGACCCAGCCGCCGGTATTGACCTCGCGTCCGCACTGGAATGCCGCGGGCGCTTCCGTGGCGTTGATCTGTTCGGTGTAGAAACAGGAATTCCAGAGACGCGTCGGCGAGCAGTAGTATTTGTCAAGTTCGGGATAATGCACCCTGTTCTCATTGTCATATGCCCGCTGCCAGGAACCGCTGACGAAACGTTTCAGAACGGGAAGGACCTTGTCCCGGGTAAAGTCGTTTTCAACATTCGGATTGCCCATCGCCTCCGTGGCCTTGCGATCCTTCGTCTGCTTGAGGTCGTAGAACACGCCCTGAAGCATCCCTTTCAGGTTGCCGCGTCCGTCGCCCTCCCCGCCATCGCCCATATCACCGCCTCCGGGCCGTCCGAACGGCGATACGCCCTGAAGCTTCAGAGACGAATTGCTGTCCGGGATGGACAGAGGCATCGGGATCTCGATGTCCATCATGATCTGGGCATCCGGCACTCCCACCTCCTCCATCTGAAGGTTCGATTCGAAACGGTCGAGCGACGGGCTCGACGTATCCATCACGGTCGTGTCGGACGGCATGGGTTCCTCCTCGGGCGGAGGCAGAACCGGTTCCATCTCCGTGATCTGGACCGGATCAATGTCGTCCTTGACCGCCTTCGGCGCGATAAAGACGAGGGTGCCGAGCAGGACGAGCAGGAAGATATGGAAGGCAAGCGAAAAGACCGGCCCCGTGATATGCCGGCGGACGATGTCCTTCCATGTTGCCGGAGGCATCGGCATATCCATTGGTTCCTGAACGTTTTCCTGTTCGATCATGATGTCAGTCCGATTGTAAATCAGTTTGGATTCGGGTCGAAAAAGAGAAAACAAAAACCGCCTTGTTTCATTTTTTCCGGCTTTAATATACACTTTTTACTTCAAAAATCAATCCGGCACAGAGCAAAGAAACGCCGAAAAACACGAAAAAAAGATGGAAAAACGTTTTTGAAACGTTAAAACTTCTTCCGTCAAAAAAAACAGGGCGGGAACGAAAAAAAGGAAAGCCGTTCCCGCCTCGAAAAAGGGGAAACGGCTCAAACGGATTTACGGAAAAGAGTTCTTTTCCGCCGTCCGGGTTTTGCTTACTTTCCGTTGACGAGCACTTCGGCGATCTGAACGGCATTCAGGGCGGCGCCCTTCAGGAGCTGGTCGCCGCTGACGAAGATGTCGAGGCCGCGCTTGTCGTCGCGGGAGATGTCCTGGCGGATGCGTCCGACGAGCACGTCGTACATGCCAGTCGCTTCCATGGGCATCGGATAGATCTTGTTCTCGGGATCGTCGCGAAGCTGGACGCCGGGCGCGGCGGCAAGGATGGCGCGCGCTTCTTCGGGCGTGATCTCGTTTTCGAACTCGAGGTTGATCGATTCGGAGTGGGCGCGCATCACGGGGACGCGGACGCTGGTGCAGGAGATCTTCACGTTCGGGAGATGCATGATCTTGCGCGTCTCGTTCACCATCTTCATCTCTTCTTTGGTGTAGCCGTTCGGCTGGAAGACGTCGATGTGCGGGAAGAGGTTGAACGCGATCTGCTGCGCCATGACCTTGACCTCGGCGGGCTTGCC
>JBGUKN010000010.1:0-62499 GCA_045114455.1 Victivallales bacterium | reverse complement strand
GCAGATTTTTTCAAAAAAAACAACATCTCCCTCGCCGCACCTTACCTCGAGACGTATCACACTGAGGGGTTACGATGTGACACACCGTGACCAGAAGCTGGAACATCTTCAAGAAATCCATGATCGTCATCAACCGGGAGAAGAAGCTTTTGATCTTTCCCCTTTTCTCCTGCATTGCAATGATCATGCTTATCCTGTTGATTCTGACAGGAGTTGTCACTTTGGTTGTGCTTTCGCCGGACACAGTGCCGGAGGCAACCACTACGGCCAGTACGACCACCGCTGCCGATTCTGAAAATGTAAGCCTCGTAGCAAAACTTATCGAACTGGCTGTCTATTTTGTCCTTTACCTTATCACCATGTTGATCTCCAACTTTTGCTCCACAGCCTTCTTCTATGAAATATTCCGTGCATTCAATGGTGACCAAGCAAGCATATCTCGAGGGTTCCGTTATGCGCTGAGCCGATTCAAAGCCATCTTCCTCTGGTCGCTCGTCGCCTCGACAATTGGCGTGATTCTTCGCGCGCTCCAGGAACGCGCCGGACTCCTTGGGCAGATTGCGCTGAAGCTCGTCGGCGTGGTCTGGGCAGTCGCTTCGTGCTTTGTAATCCCGGCGCTTGTCATGGATCCGAATCTCAACAATCCCTTCCAAGCACTAAAACGTTCCGCAAACACCATTGCGCAGACCTGGGGCGAATCACTGATTGGCTTCGTCGGAATCAACGTTGTTTCCACAGTTGCATTCCTCATAATGCTTGCAATTGACCTTGTCCTCGGCATCTCCATTGCGCTCCTTGAAATCTGGTTGCCGCAGGCCATTTTGATGGGCATGCTGTTCCTATCTTTCATTTTCTTCGGCTATCTCGTGGGGGTTGCCCAGAGTGTTTATAAAATCGGCCTTTACCAATACGCAAACGGAGTTCCGAACAACCTTTTCACGCAGGAAGAAATTGCAGGAGCTTTCCGCGCGAAAAAATAAAATATGATCACTCAACCTCGAATAACGTGATGGTTGCCGAATGAACGAATCCGGAAATGAATGCGTCTTCTCGAAATGTCGCACGTGGCGGTATGTGCTGAAGCACACATGGCGTGATCTCCTCGACACAGAGGAGCGTGCCTTGGTCTGGATTGCCTTGAATCCATCCACCGCCGATGAAAATCAGCTTGATCCAACGCTCCGTCGCATCCGTGGCTTTACCATGGCCGAAGGTGGAAACACTTTCTACATGCTGAACCTCTTTGCCTTCCGGGCAACCGATCCGCGCAATCTGAAAGCTGCCGCCGACCCGATAGGACCACCGCGAAATCTTCATGTGTGACTTCGACGGCTCGAATATCAACCAGATCACGAAGAACAACACGCTCAGTGTCGAACCTGTCTGGGCTCCTGACGGAGAAAGCATCATTTACAACTACAGCGGCATGGACTCTTCCAATCTTGTGCAGTATAACCTCAAAACCGCTCTTTCCCGCAGGCTCACACAGAACGGCGGGATCAATTCAAGCTGTGCACTTTCTCCTGATGGAAATACCCTCGCATTCATTCTCGCCCGAAACAACCAAATTGACTTGTACATACGTCCTACCGAGGGCGGCACACTGAAACAGCTCACCAACAGCAATGCCGTCGAGGCAAGCCCACGTTGGAGTCCAGACGGGACGATGCTCGCCTTCGTTTCCGAGGCGCAGGATGGTCGAGCCGTCCTCTGCATGATCGCCCCATTCGAGGATGGCAATGCAGCCGAAATTTTCGGCCTTGTCGGCCGCGAACGTGTTGAGCCGTCCTGGTCCGCCGATAATAAGCTCGCTTATTGCGCCAAGGTGAAAGACAAATATGAACTGCGCGTGGCAAAGCTCGGCGCCGACGGCAGGTTCGGCTTCATGGAGGATATCGGCGTTGAGTTTAACTCGTTCCAAGGAGAAGCCCCGTCCTGGGCTCCCGACAACCGTCACGTTGCACTGACCATGAGCGACGGCATCTATGTGATCGACACCCGGCTCGGCGCGAAGCGCAAGCTCGTTTCCGGTTCGGGCAAAGTCGGTCAGTCCAACTGGTCGCCTATCCTGAATCCATCTTACGACGTGTATGTGGTGCAGAAGGGGGCAACGCTGTCCGCAATCGCGAAAGCCTACGACGTGACAGTGGACGACATCAAGAAGACCAACAATCTGAACGGCGGCATGCTCCAGCCCGGTCAGAGACTCATAATCCCGAAGAAATGATTATGTCCAGTAGTTTATCCCCATTCTCCGTTTCCTCCGTGAGCTCACTTTCCCTCACGCGAGGTCAGGTGGATTATGCGCAGAATAAAGCATAAGTGCATTATTCACTCAAAACCCATTACCTCTAAATGTGGTGGACTTTGTTTCGCGTCTCGTAGGCATACACGCCATTTATTTGAACTCCGGATCAAATCTGGCGGCATCATCTTCGGCATGGCAGCTCTCCTCCGTTGGGGTTGTGCATAATATAGCAGACATTTGGCGGAAAATCAAGCGGAGGAATCTGTCCGATTCATTCATCATTCAAAAACCGCAATCCCGGTCTTTTTGTCAGTGTATGCCAAGAAACTTCGAAGAAACTTTTTCCGGCTTCGTCATGAGTCCAAATTCATCGCATAAATGCCCCAAAAAAAGCGATTCTCCGTTTTTCGAATGCCGTTTTGCCGATCAGGAAGTTTGTGACTTCGCGCATCCATGCCGATTATGATGCCGTTTTCCGAATAATTAACCAAATATGAGGTCGAGGTTTCAAGTCTATCAACACCCGGTTTTTCCGAAATCAGCGCGGCTTCTTCACGTTGTTTTGAGGTCAAAGTCGTTTTTGATCCGGCAAAAATCAAAAAACGTGAATATGCGCTGATTTTGAAATCATGGCTTGATATGGAGAATCAGCGCAAGTCTCATTCTTGAGTTCAAAAAACCGAGAGGTCGCGACCTCACGAAACGGAGAATTTTGGCGGGAAATGGCCCGGAATATGCCGGGAGAGGTACGAAAAAGATTTCTCCACGGAGAATTTCGGGGGCAGATATACTTTCCGTAACCCTCGAATTGAGGAGGATTTAGGAAGAGAAGAAGAAAGCATCACCGTGAGGACGATGATGCCGTGAAGACAAAAAAATGGTGGTCGCTGGGAGACTCGAACTCTCGACCTCATCCGTGTGAAGGATGCGTTCTAACCAACTGAACTAAGCGACCACTGAAGAAAAATGCAAATATACTGTACATCCTTTTCCGGAAAAGTCAAGCGACATCCCGGTTTTTTTCGAAAAAAACAAACGCGGAGAATCACAGGAAATGACCGGATGACTCATGCGGGACGTTTCCGCTTTTTGAGTGCACGGGAAGCAGGAAACGATATGTATTATTTCAAATTCGGAAACAAGGCTTCCATGCCGGATCGTGGCATGGCTTGCGTTGCAGTCGCCTGGATGACTTGAAATGACAAATACTACATGCTTTTTGTCTTTATTTCCATATGAAATCCAAATCGCGCATATATATTATGCAACATAACCTATACGCTCGTTCCATTAACTTCAACACAAAAGGCGGTTCTCTCCGCCTCATAAGGACCATCAGCATGAAAAAACGCTCCGGTTCCCCTCTCATCATCGCAGCGGCGCTGACCGCGCTGCCTGCCATCATCGCCCTTGCCCAGTTCCCCCAGGGAGGAGGCATGGGCGGCGGAATGCCCGGCGGCTTCGGCGGCGGCTTCGGCGGCGGAATGCCCGGCGGTTTCGGCGGCGGCTTCGGCGGCGGCTTCGGCGGCTTCGGCGGCTTTGGCGGCGGCCAGCAGCAGGAGCTCGGCGACGAGCCCGCGCTTCGCGACATCTTCAAAGACGACTTCCTGTGCGGCGTCGCGCTCGGTTTTGCCCAGCCCGATTCCTTCACGGGCAAGCTCGCCGGCAAGCACTTCAACCGCGTCGTGGCTGACAACGCCATGAAATGGGAAAGCGTCGAACGCTCCGAAGGCAACTTCAACTGGGGCGGAGGCGACGGCCTCGTCCGCATGGCCAATCAATACGACATGCAGCTGCACGGCCACTGCTTCGTGTGGTACCAGCAGACGCCCAGATGGGTCTATGGCGACCTTCAGCCCGGCGAACAGGGCCGTGCCACCCTCATCAAGCGTATGCAGAACCACATCCGCACCCGCATTGCCCACGACAAGGAAAACTTCCACGTGTGGGACGTGGTGAACGAAGCGGTCGTGCAGGACGGTTCCATGCGTAAGTCGTTCTGGTATAATATCGTCGGCCCCGACTACGTCAAGATCGCGTTCGAAACCGCCCGCGAGGCCGACCCGACCGCAAAGCTCGTGTACAATGACTTCGACACCGACCTGGCCGCGAAGCGCGACGGCATCGTCCGCCTCGTGAACGAGGTCAACAAGGACAAAAAGCTCGTCGACTACATCGGCATGCAGTGCCACTGGCGCTACACCGACCCGGACATGGACCAGGTCGAACGCACCATTCAGGCATTCCTCAGTACTGGCTGCGATATCCTTATCTCCGAGCTTGACATCGACATCCTGCCGCGCGACCGCCGCAACCCGAACCCCTATCCGAACGGCGTTCTCCCCGCGCTCGTTCAGCAGGACCTTCGCGACCGCTACCGCGACGCCTATGCACTCTTCCTGAAGTACCGCGACCGCATCGTGGCGGTGACCCTTTGGGGTCTCACCGACAACGGCTCCTGGCTTGACGGCTATCCCTTCGGCGGCCGTCGCAACGCTCCGCTGCTCTTCGACCGTCAGAACAAGCCGAAACCGGCGTTCTGGGGCGTGGTCGACGCCGCCGCCATGTACGGCCGCGACCTCGGCGACCGGTTCCAGTACAAGGACGGCATCGCCTGGGAAAAGGACGTCCGCACGGTCTACAAGCCTGAAAAAGGCACCGTCTCCGATCCGTACGTCATCCGCCTCGACAGCAAGCGCCTTGTGTGCGTCTTCTCCACCGACGAGGGCGGCGGATCCCGCGTCATCAAGTATGTGACCAGCGACGACGACGGCGAGACCTGGACCGAGACTCCCGCCCAGCTGTGCGCCGTGAACGGCAAGGACTGCGTCCGTCCCACCATCGCCCAGATCGCTCCCGCGCCGACCGGCATGCAGCCCAATCCCGCCGGTGTCGTCGTTGCCAGCGTCTTCGACAAGGACGGCGAGAACTACATCTACGCCACCGAAGATCAATTCCAGACCTGGTCGCTCCGCGCGCCGAGCCAGAGAATCCTGCCGTATCCGGATTCCATCTTCGGCTACCTCAATCTGAAGAGCGGCAAGCAGATCCACTCCGCGGACCTCGCGAAGCAGATCGGCCTGAAGGGCGAGAACCCGGTCGCCATGGAACTCAAGGACGGCCGCATCCTCATTTCCGTTAACACGGAAAAGGGCATGTCCGTGCTCATCACGAAGAAGCCCGTGACCGACGTCACGAAGCTCAAGGCCGGTGACTTCTCCGCCGCCTCCAACCCGGCCGCCGCGGCCGCCGGAACCATTTCCGCCGACACCACCTCTCCGCGCATCCTCGCGGTCGGTACGGACAAGGAAGGTTCCTCCATTGTCCTGCGCCGCGGCCTCGGCATGGCGGAATACTGACCGGACATTCAGGTACAACCTGATATATTCCGAATCGCAAGCCGCCGGAAGCGTTTTCCTTCATACGCTTCCGGCGGCATTTTTGTGTCCGGGCGACCTGTTTTTTTAGCTTTTTTCTTTAAAAACTCCAAAAAGTCGAGGCGGCGAGGTTGTAAAAGGGAAAGGATATGCTATATTACAGCTGAATAAGACAAAACATGCGGCATTGAACTGGCTGCCGCCCGTTTCGAACAGCGTTTGCAAATGGGCTATGCGGTCTGCGAACCAAACGGAGACAGAACGGCCATGAAAAAGAAGTCCAGATACGATTATCGCAATAAATTCTTCAATCTCGGCCTTGTGCTGATCGGCACGCTTCTCCTCGGTTATCTCGTCTACAATACGGTCGAGCTCAGAAAAAATACGCGAATCATGGCGCACGCGAGGCAGGAGTATCAGAATTACAACCGCATACGGTCCCGTCTGCGCGACGGTTCGGACATCCTGACCGAGGCCGTCCGCCGGTATGTGGCGACCGGGGATGTGAAATACCGCGACGAATACTTTCGGGAGGCGTTCGACACGAAGAACCGCGAATGGGGCTTGAGCCTGCTGAATCAGATGCCGGACGCAGGTTCCGTTACGGATGAGATCAAAGCCGATTTCCAGAACGCGATGAAGCATTCCCTTGACTTGATGAATTTGGAATATGCCGCGATGCGTTTGGTCTCGTCCGCAGATGAGGTGAACAATCCTTCCTATCCCCGGGAACTGAAGCTTGCGAAGGTTGCACCGGAAGACCTGGCCAAAAACGAACATGACCGGGAACATATCGCTCTGGGGATTCTGTTCGGTGAGGAATACGCGGCATACAAGACGGATATCTACAGCGCGCTGGACAGAAGCCTGTCCGGGGCGGCCAAGCTGGCGGACAACCGCCGCCTGGAGGCGACCAAACGGCAGAACCTTCTTTGGATCAACCAGTTCGTCGCCATGTCGCTCTTCGTCGTCTGTTTCCTGGTGATGCAGCTTTGGTCGGAGCGGATCTACTCCCGCAGGACGGCGTTCCTGCAGCGGATGCTGGATGACATCCCGCTGCTGGTCTTCCTGAAGGACAACAAGACGAAACGCTATATGGACGGCAACCGTGCGTTCATGGATTATCTCCATCGCTGCGGCTTCGAAGACCCGACGGGAAAAACGAATCATGATCTGCTGTCCGCCGAAAAAGCGCACGAAATCGATCTCAATGAAGAGGCCGCTCTGAACCATGAAGAGCCGACCATCTATTATGAGCAGTTCCCGGGGCCGCATGGCCAGACCCGGTATTTCCGCACGACCCGGATCGGCATCAGAAATGCGGCCGGAAAACCGTGTCTGCTCTCCATGGCGCTGGACATGACCGAGGAGCGGGAACGCCAGAAGAGCAGCGAAGCCACGGAAGAGGCGCTGATGGCGTTTCAGCAGGAGTCCTCGCTTTCCTCTCTGGCGAAGATGCTCGAGTACATTCGCTGCCGCCTGAATGCGGATTACTGTTATGTGGCGCACTACAACGAGGATGGTGGCATTATCACGGTCGATCCCGATTCCTTCGTGATCCGCGGAGGAGGCACTCTGCCGCGCCGGATTTCCTCCAACAGCCGCCAGATCGGAGACCTGATCGACCGCATCCGCATGCTTGGGACCGGTTCCTTCGACGAGGTGGAATCCGCGCGTATCCGCGACCTTTTCAAAATCGATCAGGTCGCGTCCGAAACGCCGCGCGCCGCCGTTCATTTCTCGGTGCGCCTGAACGTGCAGGGCGCGTTTTATGGACTGCTTTCCGTGGCATATGTCTCCAGACGTCAGCTGACCGACATAGAGAAGACCTATCTGCAGAAAAATGCCCGCCTCATGGAAAGCGCGATCGAACGCAGAAACGTTTATCTTGCACTTGCCAAGGCAAAAAGCGACGCGGTCAATGAGGAAGACATCTCCAGCAGTATCCTCAACCTGATGCCTCTTCCCTGCGTTGTGAAAGATCCCGCCAACGAATACCGCTATGTCCGCTGCAACAAGGCCTACGCGGCCCTTCATCACATGGAGCCCGCCGAAATGGTCGGCAAACGCGGCGAGGATTTCTATGCGGACAAATCCCTTGAGATCATCCGGCGCACCGATGCCGAGGCCATGGAAAAACGCGAGCTTATTCACTTCGAGGATACCTGTCTCTGGGGCGACTGCAACCGCCGCGTTTTCCTGTACTGGATCCTTCCGATCACTTTGAAAGACGGCCGCACGTTGCTCTTCTGCGTCGCTCAGGACGTGACCGAGATCAAGCAGAAGATCAATACCGAGCATTTCCGCAACGAGATCACCGCGTTTCTGCTCGGCCACTCCGAGCCGGAGGAACTCCTCGATTTCGTCGCGAAACGCCTTATTGAGACTCTCGGCTGCCAGCATGTGCTTCTGCACAGGCAGGACGGCAGGCGCACGGACTGGTTCCCGGACGAAGACCACACCTACTGCAATAAGTGCGTCGACTGCCCGCTGAAAACTGCCGATCCGTCGCTCTTCAGCCACAACGGAAACGTAGTGCTGAACAATGACAACATTGCCGACTTCCCGCTGCCGGAGAACTGCCCGACAAGGATCCTCATCGCCCGCCAGATTTTCTTCGAGGGCGACGAATGGGGCAAGATTGCCACGCTGTTCACCGGCGACGAATACGAATCCCTCGGGTTCTGCGAAGAGCTCCTCGAACAGGTAGCGAACGTGATTTCCGTCTGCATCGAACGCAAAGCCAGGAACATGGTCATCAAGCGCCAGAATGAGGAGGTCGTCCGCATCAACCGCCAGCTCCAGCTCGCACGCGACCGCGCCGTCGCCGCGGAAAAGGCCAAGAGCTATTTCTTCTCCTGCATCAGCCATGACGTCCGCACGCCGCTGAACGCTATCATCGGTTATGCGGAACTCCTGAAGAAAGGGATCGCGGACGAGCCGGAGCGCGACGGGGCCTGCGACGCCATCACCACGAGCGGACGCTCCCTGATTCAGCTCGTCGGTAGCATGGTCGACCTCGCCAGGCTCGAAACCGACACGCTCGTGATCGAACCGGTCCTGACCGATCTCAATCCGCAGGCCGAAAAGGTCCTGCATTCCTTCGACATCTCCATCGCGGGCAAGCCCGTCAAACTGCGCGGAGAATGGGACGACGACCTGCCGTATGTCGAAGTCGATCCGAAACGCATATGGCAGATTCTGTTCCACCTGATGGACAATGCTGTCAAATACACGGAGGAAGGCGAGATCGTCCTGAAACTTGTGTTCGAACGCGGAGAGGATTCGGACAGGGGCGTTCTCCTGATCTCGATCTCCGATACGGGAACCGGCATGGATGACAGGACGAAGGACCGGATCATGCAGCCGTTTGCCTCCGTTTCCGAGGAAAACGGCGCTCATCAGGTCGGGGCGGGACTTGGCATTTCCATCTGCCGTCACCTCATCGAGCGCATGAACGGGACCTTCTCGCTCCGTTCCGAACCGGGCAAGGGCACCGTTTTCGACATCCGCATCCCCGGCGTCAGGTTCTCCGAACGCACCAACAGCTTCCCGAGGCCCGGCAGCAATATCGACTTCCACGGCAAGACGCGTGAAGAGCTCCATGTCCTCATCGTGGACGACGTCCCCCTGAATATCTCCATCCTGCGCGCCATGCTCCGCAAAAACGGCATTTCCGACATCGTGACGTCCGTGAACGGGAAAGACGCCCTCCACAAGATACGTGCGAGCGTGAAGATGTTCGACCTGGTCCTTACCGACCTCTGGATGCCCGAAATGGACGGCCGTGTCCTGCTTCAGGAGCTTCGCGCCGACCCGCGGTTCCAGACGCTCAACGTCATCGCAATCACCGCTGACGTCGACGCGAAGGAGGAGTGCATGAAGCTCGGGTTCAGCGATGTGCTCTTCAAGCCCATCACCATCGAGAAGATCATCAACTATCTCCCGCCTTCCGGGAACGATCCGGCCTGACCTGACCGCGCACGGCGTGTGTTCGCGTTCCTGTCCGCAACCGCAATTCCGTTTTTCGACCGCCGATCCTGCCATGAACCACTCTGACCGAAAACAAACCGGGAAAACGGGCGGTCCAGCATCGTCCGGCCACTTGGTCCTGCCGTGGGCAGCCGCGCTGCTTCTTCTTTTTCTGGCGCATCTGGCGGCGGACTTGTTCATGGCGACGCGCCATCCTGAGTTCTTTCTGCACGACGACGGGAACGAATATCTCGCCGGAGTCCGCTCCTTCGCGGAGCATGGCACGTTCATGACCGGAGAGGAACGCTATTACGAGGCGCCCCGTTCCCGCGACATTCCCGAGGCGTTCCGGCCCCCGCTCATGGCGTTTCTCGCCGGGATCATCGCCTGGCTTCTGCGTGACCCGATGGCAGGAGCCGCGGTGTTCACGGCGTTGTCCGCGACACTGCTTGCGTGGACAATCTTCCTTATAGGAAAGCGGCTGGGCGGGATGTGGGGCGGTCTGGCCGCCGCCGCGATCGTCACGTTCCATCCGCTTTTCCTGACGTTTTCCCTGCGGTTCTCCTCCGAATGCTTCTTCATCCTGATGCTGGCTGCGTATGTCCTGGCGTGGATGCGGAAGGAATCCCCGTGGAAATACGCGGCCATGGGCGCGGCAGCCGGACTGGCATGCGGCGTGCGTCCGACCGCGCTGCTTCTGCTTCCGGCGTTCGGCGTGTTCCTGCTGATCCGGTGCGCATGCGGCAGACTCTTTCCCGGCGAACCCGCTCCCCGCGCGGGAAAGGCTCTGCTGAATTATGCCGTTTATGCGGCGGTGTTCCTGCTGCTTCTGAGTCCCCTTTGCATTCGGAACCGCGTGAACTGCGGCACATGGAACCCGTCCGGCTGTCTCGGCGGATTCAACATGTTCGTGGGGAACAACCGCGACAATGCCCTGGCGTACCGGGCATCCGGCGGGAAGGAGTTTCTGGAGCATCAGAACGAGGGCTGGGAACGCGCGATCACGTTCGCCAAGGCAATGCCGTGCGACCTGCCGCCCGTAGAGCAGGACAGACGGTTCCGCGCGGCCGCGCTGGATGAGATCGGAGCGATGGGCGCGGGGGAATTCTGCCGCATGAGCGCGGCGAAGGCGTGGCATTTCGTCCGGCCGTGGCCCCTGCACGGCGCACATCCCGAGCCCGTTTTCTGGCTGATCTGCCTCTCCGAACTGGTCCTGTTCGCGGGCGGCGCGGCGGGCATATGGCTGCTGCGGAAGGACCGGACGTTTCTGCTGCTTCTGCTGATGATCCTCTGTACGGGATGGTCCGCCCATACGTTCGTGCATCTTCAGATGCGCCACCGCGTGCCGTTCCTGGATCTGCCGCTGCTCCTGCTCGCGGGCGCGGCGTTCGGACATCTGGTCCGCTCTGTCCGGCTTGGAAAAAATGCCGCCGGACGCGACGGAAACGGTGCCGGAACGAGATAAGATATCACCCTCAAAAAAAAGAATTCGCCCGCTCCGGCGATCCCGCATCCCATGAAGAGGGAGAAATGCGGAGATACTGACGGAACGGGCGGAGAAAGCTCACGGAAGCCGTCGGGAGAGGACGGCAGCGGGCTTCCCTGTCAAATTATGCCTGCGGCGCAGCGTCAACGGGCACGACGTCTTCCGCCTGGGGGCCTTTTGCGCCCTGTCCGACGGTGAATTCGACGAGCTGGCCTTCCTTCAAGGTGCGGTAGCCTTCCGACTTGATGGCGCTGTAGTGGACGAAGATGTCCTGCGCGCCTTCACGCTCGATGAATCCGAAGCCCTTTGTGTTGTTGAACCATTTGACTTTGCCTTTTTCGCGTTCGCCCATGATGTTGCCTTCAATCTGTTGTTGCTCCCGGGGGGTTGTTGAACAGACGGCGCGCGCGTCCGGGACCGTTGGCGAACCGTCGGATGGCATGCACGCCGGGGCGTTGTCCGGGAAATCCCGGCACATGAAAACGTGTCATGCTTCTCCGGGGGATATTATACACTAAAAAAAGAAAAAAAAGAAGAGGCTGAATCGGGAAAAACAAGAAAAAATGATTAAATTTCTGAAAAAAGCAGATTTTTGATGCGTTAACTAACGTTGCTTTGCTATGTTTCTAAAGAATAATCCTGTACAAACAGGATTTCGGAATACGGTCGGTTTTTCTATAGAAACCATGTCAGGTCCGCTTGTTTTTTGTCCGCAAAGATATTTGAATATCTAAAAGAAAATAACGGACATATTCCGGGAAAGTCCGGAAAACGGATGCCGCCGGAAAAGGATTGCGCAGGAACCGGGCAGGGGTATTCCGTTATTATCCCGGTGCGGGGTATATGAATTCCTTCCGCGGGATGCGCGGTGTGAGTCCGATTTCGTACAGGACCTTGGCGCATGTCAGTGCGTCCTCCAGCGCGTTGTGATGCCGGAACCGGATGTCGAAATACGCCGCCACGCAATTCAGCGAATGCGAGGCGAGTTCCGGCAGGGCGCGTCTGCTGGCGGTCAGGCTGCATACATACGGGAACCGCACCGGCGGCAGGCCGTAGAGCGACAGAAGCGCCCGCAGATGCCCCAGATCGAACGGAGCGTTGTGGATGACCACATAGTCTGCCGACAGCAGCATGTCGCGCAGGTTCGGCCATACGGCGGGGAATTCGTCCGCGTCTTCCAGGTCGCATGCGCCGATCCCGTGAACACGGTAGCAGAAAGGATCAATCCAGTTCATGTCCGGATGCGGCCGCACCAGCCATTCGCCGGTTTCGGCCTCCTCGCCGTCCTGAAGGATCCCGCATCCGGCCGCGCAAACGCTTCCCGCGCAGCCGTTCGCCGTTTCGAAATCAAGTCCCGCCAGCCTCATTTTTTCCGAATCCGTTTCGCCTTTCCCAGTTTGTTCCGACACATATATCATACCATGTTTTTTGCGTGATTGCAAATCAGGCATGCTCTTTTTTGAGGAGAATAAGATCTCTAAGACCTCTAAGACTTATTATTCTTTCAATATGCGATGATTCCCCTTGCTCCGGTTCTCCGCGAGCGCGCCGCACAGCTCCAGGACCGACTGGAACGCGGGCCATTGTTCCGGCACGGCGTTTCCCCCGCTGACATGTTTCACGGGCTTCCCGCCGTCGAACAGTTCCAGCCCCCAGCCGAAGCCGTCCGGCGCGGGTGAGGCGTATTCGTCCCGCCACGCCTCGAAATCGCAGGCGTCGAGCTTCGCCAGCAGAACGTCAAGCACGGGCCGCGTGAGGCGGCGCCAGTTGACCTCGCCGCGCAGGCCCGATTTCACCGTGAGCTCGCCGATCCCGCCGAAATCGACGGTCAGCACGCATCCCGGGGCAGGGCGGTTCGATTCATGGTATACAAGCCTGTCGAAGTTCATGCGCATGCTCCTTTCCGTTCATGTTCCGTTCGCACCCACTTCGTTTTCGTTTGCTCATATGCAGGCGAGTTTGAGGAGGATGGCGAGGGAGAGTGCCCAGACGATGACGAATCCGAGATTTGCGGCGGCGAAGTCCAGCAGGGTGTTCAATGCGGCGGCGGTTTTTTCTTTCATGGCGTTTGCTCCTTGTGGAAAAGATTTTCGGTTTTGTTCGGGAAAAACGGCTTTTGCAGTTTGAATTTCCCGTGTTTGCGAGTATACTATAGCATCCGACACTGTCATGGAGTGTCAGTCTGAAACGCCGGGGCCGAAAAAAATGAAAAAAAGTTCACCTCAAAATGTCGTCCGGGGCAAAAAAAACAGTTCAGTTCCGGAAAAAAACGCACACGGGAAGATGCCGCCGCGCATGCAGATCCTCCGCATGGCGCGCATCGCCTCGCTCCTGAAGAAAAACAGCTGTCCGACGGCGGAAAAACTGCTCAGGGAATACGAGAAGCTCGAGCTTGAGGACGGGAAGACCATCCGGGCGAAATACAGCCTGCGAACTGTGTACCGCGACATCGACTCGCTCCGCAACGACTTCGGCTGTCCGGTCAGATACGACCGCATCAACAAGACGTATTACCTCGATGACCACAACTGGGAGTTCAACTGTCCCGCTCAGCTGTCGGAGTCCGCCATGCTCGCGCTCGTGATCGGCGGACGCATCGCCGAAGACGTGTTCCCCGACCCCGTGCGCGGACGCATTTCACGCGCGGTGGACGAGATCCTGAAGGGCAACAGCCCGGAGTTCCTGGAGACGACGCTCATCCATTCGCTGAAGGTGTTCGCGGAGGCGGGCGTCGTAGAGACGTCGCCGGTCTTTTCGGTCGTGTTCGATGCGTGGCAGAAACACCGCCGCCTGCGCATTCTGTACGACGACCAGAGGGGCGGCCTGCAGGAACGCGAGGTCGATCCGCACGTCCTCTTCCTGTATCTGCGCGAATGGCGCATCAAGGCGTTCTGCCACCTGCGGAACGCCCCGCGCACGTTCGTGATCAACCGCATCCGGACCGCGCACATGATGCCGGAGACGTTCACGCCGGACCGCGCGATCATCGACTCCGTCACGCCCGACAGCATCGTGAGCTACGCAAAGCTGTACGACGTGAAAATCCGCCTGACCGGGGACGCACCGAAGTTCGCGAAGGCCAACCGCATGCACTCGAAACAGAGGATCAGGAAGGAACGTGACGGCTCGTATCTGTTCCGCATCCCGGAAGTTCCCGACGAGGTCGTCGTGCCGTGGATCCTCGCGCAGCGCGGGGACGCCATCCCGCTCGAACCGCCGGAACTGGTCGCCGCCGTGCGGAACGCCGCTCAGGCGACGCTGGACCGCCTGCCGCCGGTTTCGAGCTGAGTCAGGCTTCAGTTCCGCACAAAACAAAGCCGACGAAAAAAAGGCTCTCTCCGCAGGAACGGAGGGAGCCTGAATCGTCAGCAGATGTGTTGTACCGGAAAGGTTCAGCCCTTGAATGCGGCGAGGGATTCCTCGACGCGGGCGAGCTTGTCCTTCAGGTCGGCGAGCTGCGTCTTCACGTCCTCGACGACTTTCGCCGGTGCACGGCTGACGAACTTTTCGTTGCCGAGTTTCGCCTCGGCTGCCTTGATCCAGCCTGTGAGCTCGGCTTTCTGCTTCGTGAGCTTTTCGCGTTCGGCGGCGGGGTCCACGAGGCCCTTCAGCGGCAGGAAGATCGCGCCGGCGTCGCAGACGATGGACGGCGCGGGGGTGCCGTCTTCGCTCGCGTAGTTCTCAAGCGAGACGCTTATGAGCGAGGCATTGAGCATGGCGGTGAGGGAGTCCATCTGCTCGCAGAGGGAATCCAGGATCTCCTGGGAGGCGGCGCGGATGTGGTACTCGATGCGCTTGCCGGGGGCGATGTTGTTCGAGAGGCGCAGGTTGCGTCCGGCGGAGATGAGGGCGTACTTGTCGGCAGTCATCTCGGAGATATTGTCGGCGTTCGCGGGGAGCGCGAGGTCGGCCACGGGGAACGCCGCGGTCATGATGGACTGGCCGTCGGCGAGGAATCCCATGCGGTGTGCGAGCTCCTCTGTGATGAAAGGCATGAAGGGATGCAGGAGGCGGAGAAGCTTCCAGAGAGCGTAGTCCAGCACGGCGAGCGCCTGTTTCTTCGCCTCTTCGTCGGCGTTGAAGCGCGGCTTGCACGCCTCGATGAACCAGTCGCAGAAGTTGTTCCAGACCAGCTCGTAGATATCGTGCGCAGCGGAGTGGAAGCGGAACTCGCGGAGCGAGGTGTTCACGTCCGCGCACGCCTTTTCCAGCGTGTTGAGCAGGTGGAGTTCGTCCTGCGTGAGCTTTTCGACCGGGACTGCGAGCTTGTCGAACGAAGCGGAGACGGGACCCTGCATGGTGCGGAAGCGGCAGGCGTTCCACAGTTTGTTCGCGAAGTTGCGTCCGAGCTCGCACTTTTCGTTTGAGTAGCGGATGTCCATGCCGACGGGTGCGATGTAGACGATGGAGAAGCGGAGGGCATCTGCGCCGTAGGTCTCAATGACCTTCAGCGGGTCGGGCGAGTTGCCGAGGGACTTGCTGAGCTTGCGTCCAAGTTCGTCGCGGATGATGCTGGTGAAGTAGACGTTGCGGAACGGCAGGTCGCCCTTGAACTCGTAGCCCGCCATGATCATGCGTGCGACCCAGAAGAAGATGATGTCCGGGCCGGTTACGAGGTCGTTGGTCGGATAGAAATACTTGAGCTCCTCGGTTTCTTCCGGCCAGCCCATGATGGAGAAGGGCCAGAGCCAGGAGCTGAACCATGTGTCGAGGACGTCCTCTTCCTGGTACCAGCCGTCGCCTTCGGGCGGATTCACGCCCACATAGACCTCGCGGTTCTCGTCGTTCACGTCGCCTCGGTACCAGGCCGGGATGCGGTGTCCCCACCAGATCTGGCGGCTGATGCACCAGTCCTGAATATTCTCCATCCAGTGGAAATAGGTCTTGGCCCAGCGGTCGGGATAGAACTTGATCGCGCCGGAGCGGACGGCCTCGATGGCGGGCTTGGCGAGCTCGTCCATGCGGACGAACCACTGGTCGCTGAGGAGCGTTTCGATTTCCACGCCGCCGCGCTCGGAGAATCCGACGTTGTGGACGATGTCCTCGATCTTTTCGAGGAGGCCGAGGCTTTCCATGTCCGCGACGCACTGCTTGCGGCATTCGTAGCGGTCGAGCCCGGCGTACTTGCCGCACTGGGCGTTCATGGAGCCGTCGCGGTTCATGACGTTGATGAATTCGAGGTTGTGGCGCTTGCCGACCTGGTAGTCGTTCGGGTCGTGGGCGGGCGTGATCTTCACGCAGCCGGTCCCCTTTTCCGGGTCGGCGTGCTCGTCCTCGATGATCGGGATCCTGCGGTCGGTGAGCGGCAGGTTCACGGTCTTGCCGACGAGGTGCTTGTAGCGAGGGTCGCCGGGCGGGACGGCCACGGCGGTGTCGCCGAACATGGTCTCGGGGCGCGTGGTGGCGACGACGAGATAGCCGGAGCCGTCGGTGAGCGGATAGCGGAAATGCCAGAACTTGCCCTTGACCTCGCGGTAGATGACTTCCTCGTCGGAGAGCGCGCTCTGGGCGGCCGGGCACCAGTTCACCATGCGTTTGCCGCGGTAGATGTAGCCCTTTTCATAGAGCTGGACGAACACCTTGCGGACGGCGGCGCTGAGGCCCTCGTCCATGGTGAAGCGTTCGCGCTCCCAGTCGCAGGACGTGCCGAGCTTGCGGAGCTGCCTGATGATGGTGCCGCCGTAGAGCTTCTTCCATTCCCAGACGCGTTCGATGAACTTCTCGCGGCCGAGGGTGCGGCGGTCGATGCCTTCCTTTTCGCGGAGGACCTTGTCGACCTTGCTCTCCGTGGCGATGCCGGCGTGGTCGGTTCCGGGGAACCAGCAGACCTCCTCGCCCATCATGCGGTGCCAGCGGATGAGGATGTCCTGGAGCGTGTTGTTCAGAACGTGGCCCATGGTGAGGATGCCGGTCACGTTCGGCGGCGGGATGACGATGGAATAGGGCTTTTTATCGGGGTTCGGGACGCCGTGGAAGCGCTTGTTGGCCTCCCATTCGGCGTACCATTTCTCTTCGATTTCGGCGGGCAGATATGCTTTCGGCATTTCCGGCATGATGACGGTCTCCTGAGTAGTATCGTTGATTCAAAAACAAAAGTCAAAACATAATATAGCACGGTTTCAGATATTTTCCTATAAAATAATACGAAAAGAGATGTCTTTTTTTTGAAAAAAAGGAGTTTCGGGGGTATAGTATGAAGTTATACTATTTTAATCCGGGGAAACACAATGGACCAAAACCTCGCCCAAGGCGCCAATCAGAGTCTGGAACAGACCCATATTCTTTCGCCTCAGCATCTTCAGGCGCTGAAGGCGCTTCAGGCGCCCGTCTTGGAGCTTTCCGGCTCGTTTGCGGACATCCTGGCGGAGAATCCGCTGATCACGACCGCGGATGACGATGCTGACGGCGAGGACGAGCTTCCGGCGCAGGACGACATTCCGGTTCAGGACGATGTCCCGGTCGAGTCCCTGGACGAAAACCGGCTGGACTACGACGAGGAGCTTGCGCGCATCCTGGAGGATGACGACGACTGGGCATCCGTGCGTCAGGAGGACGGCGAAGACGCGCCGGACAGCGAGGCGGAGAAACGCCGCGAGTACATGTTCAACTCCGTTGTGCAGGAGGTCTCGCTTCAGGAAAACCTCATGGAACAGCTCAGCACCGAAGACTGTACGCCCGAAGTGCGCCGCGCCGCGGAGGAGGTCATCGGCAACATCGACGACGACGGTTTCTTCCGCAGCGTCCCCGCCGAGATTGCGCAGGCAGTGCCGTGCACGCTGGAAACCGCCGAAGCCGCGCTTCGCCTCGTGCAGACGTTCGATCCGCCGGGCATCGGCGCAAGCTCCCTGCCGGAATGCCTCCTGATCCAGCTTGACCGCGCCGGGAAAAAGACGGACCGGATGACCGAGTTCGTGACCCGGCATCTGGACGATCTGGAGCACAACCGCCTCCCGAAGATCGCGAAGGAAATGGGCGTGACCGTGCCGGAGGTAAAGGAAATGGCGGAGGAGCTCCGCCGCACCTGCGATCCGCGACCCGCCGCATCCCTGGTGCAGTCCCGGACCGAATACTGTCCCGTCGAGGTCACGATCGAACGTTCCGGAGATGAATTCAAGGTTCGTCCGAACCGCGAATACGAGCCGCGTTTCCTGATCCCGAACCGTTATCTGAAAATGCTCGACGATCCGCTGACCGACCAGGAGACACGCGACTACATCCTGAAGAACCTGAAGAGCCTCATGGAGATACGCAAGGCGCTCGCCGACCGCGAGAGCACGATCGTCCGCATCGCCCGCGTCATCGCGGACCAGCAGTACGATTTCTTCGACAAGGGACCGGAATGCCTCCGGCCCATGACCATGCGCGATGTGGCGGACCGCCTCGGCATCCACGAGACCACCGTCAGCCGCGCCATCGCGAACAAATACATGTCCACCCCCGCCGGCACGTTCAAGTTCCGCGACTTCTTTACCGGAGGTTACCAGAACACGGATGGCGAGGACGTGTCCAGCTCGGCGGTCAAGGAATACATCCGAGAGGCCGTCAAAAACGAGAATCCCGCCCACCCGCTTTCCGACCAGAAGATCGCGGAGGACCTCAAGAAGAAGGGGCTCGACGTCGCACGCCGCACCGTGGCGAAATACCGCGAGGAACTCGGCATCCCCTCCTCGCAGGGAAGGAAACAGTACACATGAAAAATAAGCTTTCTTCGTT
This sequence comes from Victivallales bacterium, assembly GCA_045114455.1. Taxonomy (GTDB): domain Bacteria; phylum Verrucomicrobiota; class Lentisphaeria; order Victivallales; family UBA1829; genus UBA1732. The sequence goes on along the minus strand of JBGUKN010000010.1, from coordinate 43,703 downwards.
CATATCGAAACACCGTCGCCTCTGGAACATTTTCCTTTTCCTCGTGATTCTCCTGACCGCGTTCTCGTTCCGCACATACCACTACAACACATCCGTGCAGATGCTGAACGAGATCATCGGCGACGTGCCGCAAAAGGAGCGCGTGCATCTTTCGTTCTTCGAACGGTTTCTCCCGCTCCGGCACAACAACTTCTCGCCATTCACCATCGAGAGCGCCATGATGTTTTCCTATTCGCAGGACATCGCCGAGGGGAAGGGCGTGCCGGAACACGACGAGACGCTGAAGCACATGGAGGACATCCCGCCCTACGCGCAGATGAACATGGCTCTGGAGTGGTTCCTCGGCTGGGGCTGGCGGATAAAACAGAAGATCGCGCCCGACCCGGAGAGTTCCCCGCGCGAAAAGCTGTTCCAGGACCATCCGTACATGGCGCAGTGGATGAGCGCGCAGATACGGTTGTGGGCGTCGCTGACGTCCGCGCTGATCTTCCTGTGGCTCCTGCTGCTGAAATGCCCGCGCAAACTGGCGTTCTGCGGCGGATTCCTGCACGCCGTGGCGCTGTCGGCCATCGCGCGTTCCACGGGGCAGGACCTGGTGCGCGGCGAATTCTGCATCCCGCTGATCACGATGGCGTTCGTGCTGGCGGCGTGGTGCAACGCCCGGGCGCGCTGGTGGAAGATGCCGATCATCTTCTCCGTGGTGTTTCTGGCGTTCATCGCGTGGGACCTGTGTCAGATGATCTTCTCCGCGTGGGCGCTGATCGAGGTCCTGCGTGCGTTCTGCGGATACCGGATGCGGCGCGGCCTGCTGTATGCCTGGATCGCGATCGCTGCCGCCGTGCTGCTGAACGCCCTCATCGTGCCGTTCAATATCACCTACGGCCTGATCCATGCGCCGATCCTCTGGGTTGCCATGCCGACGCTGTTCTGCTGCTATGCGCTCCAGAGCGCGTCGCGCAAACTGAATTTGCAGGGTGGGCGCCGCCTCGCGCTGCGTCTGGCCGTGCCGGTCCTGGCGGCGGCGTTGTACGTGAACTGGGCGCAGTTCGGCAACACCCCGGAATACGCTTCGAACTACAGCCATTTTTCCGAGGCGATGAAGGCGAAGATACAGTTCAACAACGTGAAGCCCGCGAACGCCCTGCTGCTGAATTACGATGCACGCATCATGTGGACGCCGTCCATGCACTCCGCCACATGGGAGATCGCATCGTCCTTCTTCCCGAGCCTCATATTCGGCCGCATGTTCCAGTTCGGCCTCTTCCGGTTCCTGTTCGGCCTGCTTCCGGTCACGCTGGCGCTGTACGCGGCGCTGATGCTGGGGCTGACGCTGTTCCATATCCCGAGGTCCGAGTTCATGAAGACGCTGCCGCGGACATTCCTGCCGAACATTTTCACGATCGGTTTCATCGTCGGGTTCATCTACATCGTGCGCTATCATGAATTCGTGATCCTGTTCCTCAGCGTTTCCCTGCCGATGCTCGTCTGCACGTATCTGCGGGCGTTCCGGCACGCGCCGTGGAAAGTCGATCCGAACGAGGCATGCACGGCCATTTTCGACCGGCCGCGTCTGCTCAAGCATATGCGCCGGACGCTGACCGGCGTTTTTGCGTTCATCCTCTTCTGGGAGACGCTTCTGTCCGTCGGGACGCCGCGCCGTTATACGGGCGACGTCGCGCTGAAGGAGACCGCCATGCTGATCATGTGGTTCCGCCAGCATCAGGACGCCGTGGCGGGCAAGGGCGTGGCGGCGAACTTCACGGTCGGGCCGATGCTGAAGGCGTACGCGGGGACCGGGCTGGTCATGAACCCGCAGTTCGGCATGAAGCGCATCCGCGACGCCACGGAGAAGTATCTGGAGGCGATGTTCCACGGTTCCGAGCTCGATCTCGCCAAGTACTGCGCCGAATACGGCGCGGATTATGTGATCTACAACAAGGGCGCATGCTTCACCTATTCGATCTACTCGAACCGCTACATCGCGGGCGCGAACGAGATCAAGCCGGACTCCATCGTCAACCGGATGATCGCCGACCCGGACAGCCTGCACTGGTTCTACCGGCTCGATGTCCCGCGCGGACTTGAGAGCATCAACCGCGTCTACACGGTCTTCAAGGTGATCACGCCGGAGGCAAAACGCGAGGCGATCCGCATCGGCGCGCTCGGGCGCAACGAACTTGCACTCGGCAGGAAGGAATCCGCCGCCGAACTCGCGGAGAAAGCCGTCTGGCTCGACCCGACCGCCGAGGGGCCGAGGGTCCTGTACCTGCAGACGCACGACTATCTGCCGCGCATCACGCTGTCCGGCGTGGAGAACGAGAAATAACCGTAAGCGTCTGGTCCGGGGCGGGGCGGCATCTCATTTCGATGCCGGAAAGGACGGGAGGCCGTTTATTTCGACCGCAGACGCGCGGCGATGAACGACACCGCGAACATCGCGCAGGACAGCAGGACGATCGCCGCACCCGCGGGCACGTCCGCCCACTGCTGCGCCGAGATCAGCAGACCGCCCGCGCAGCTGATATAGCTGAACGCCAGCGACAGGAAGAAAAGCTGGCGCGAATTCCGCGCGAAATTCCGCGCCGTCGCCGCAGGGACGATCAGGACCGCCGTCACCAGCAGGACGCCCACCGCGCGCACGCAAAGGATCACCACCAGCGACAGCAGCGCAGCGAAAAGATACTGGTACACGGACACCTTGATCCTGTGGACCCCGGCGATCTGTTCGTTCACGGAAATGTGGAGCATGCGGTTCCATGCGAAGAACTGGAACGCCAGGAAAACGACGAGCAGACACGCCAGAAGCGCGATCTCGTCATTGCCGATCGTCAGGATGTCACCGTACAGGAACATGTTGATGCCGCGCGACGCCTCGCGGTTCCGGCTTACGATCGCCAGCCCGAGCGCCACCACGGCGGAGAAGATGATCCCGATCACCGTGTCCGTCGAAAGGCGGCTTCCGCGGCGCAGGTACATGATGAGCAGTCCGATCGCGAGCGCCAGGACCGGCATCGTGAATTCGGGCGGGAGCGAGAGGATCAGGCCGAGCGCGACCCCGGCGAACGCCGAGTGTCCGATGGCATCGGAGAAGAACGACATGCGGGAGTTCACCACCTGCACGCCGGAAAGCGCGGCGAGCGGCGCGATCAGGAGCAGCCCCAGCATCGCCCGCTGCATGAATTCGGGTTCCATGCAGTCCAGCGGGAAGAGGGTTGCGACCAGTTCGGATATCCTCAGGATGATCTCATTCAGCATGGCCGGCCTCCGTTCCGTGGTTGTGGCCGTGATCGTGAGCATGGTCATGGCCGCAGGAACATCCGTGCGACGCGCCTTCGATATGGCAGTGGTCGTGCAGATGCAGATGCTCGTTCCGCAGCGGGCAGTTCTCGGGGCATTCGCGCACGTCCTGCGGGATGCCGTGCAGATCGGGGAGGCCGAGGTGCAGGCCGAACGTCTCGGACAGCACCTGGTGGGTCAGCGCCACGCGCGGTTCGCCTTCGCCGAACACCTTATGGTTCAGGCAGATCACATGGTCGGCGTGCGCGGTCACGGTCGCCAGGTCGTGGCTGATCATGATCTGCGTGAAGCCTCGTTTTTCGCGAACGCGCCGCAGGAGCTCGCAGCAGATCTGCCCGCCTTTGAAATCGACGCCGGAGGTCGGTTCGTCCAGGATCAGGATGTCCGGTTCCTGAAGCAGCGCCTGCGCCAGCAGGACGCGCTGGATCTCGCCACCGGAGAGCGCGCCGAACGCATGGTCGGCCAGACGGGTGCATTCGACTTCTTCCAGATATTGCATGATGCGTTTCACATGACGTTTGGAATGTCCCAGGAAGAGCGGCATGCGCTGAAGTCCGGAGAGCAGATAGTCCATGACCGTCATCGGGATGTCGCGGTCGAACACCAGCCGCTGCGGCACGAATCCGAACCGGGGACGCCGTCCGGCCTCGTCCAGGCCGGGAAAAAGCACCCGTCCCGTATGCCGGATCTGTCCGAGGATCGCGAGCGTGAGCGTGGTCTTGCCCGCGCCGTTTGGCCCGACGATGGCTGTGAACTTGCCGCGCGGGACGTGCGCGCAGACGTCGTCCAGGATGCGGTTTTCGCCGAGAGTCAGGCCGACATGTTCGAACCGGACCGCGTCGGCGGATGATGTCGCTGTTTCCGCGGGAGAAGTCATTCCGCCAGAGCTTTCTTCATGGTTTCGAGGTTGTTTTTCATCACGTCGAAATAGTATCCGGCAGGGGGATTCTCCGGGCCGGAAGCCACCGGGTCGATCTTCACGACGACGGCTCCGGTCTCCTTGCCGATGAGTTTTGCGAGTTCGTCCGGGTACTGCGGTTCCGTGAAGATCACATTTATGCCGTGTTCCTTGAATTCCTTCGTCATGTCCGTGATCTCGGCGGGTGAGGGCGGCGTTTCCGGGTCGGCGAAAATCGCCAGCGGCGTTTCGAATCCGCAGTCGCGCAGGAGGTAGTCGAAGACGTTGTGCTGGGCGGCGACATGCTTGGACGAGTACGGCGCGAGCTGCGCCTTGAATTCGTCGCCAAGCATTTGCAGGCGTTTGTCGAGCTTGGCGGCGTTCTCGCGGAATTTCTCCGCATGAGACGGATCGCTTTTCGCAAGCTCATCCGCGATTGTTGCGACGATCTTTCGCGCTTCGTACGGACTGGCGAAGAAATGGCCGTTTTCGCCGCCGTGGTGATGGTGGTGATGATGGCCTTCCTCGTGCTCGACTTCATGTCCGTCCTGTTCGCCGTCATGCTCCTCGTCATCGTCCTCGTCGTGGTGATGTTCGCCGTCGTGGTCATGGTCATCATCATCGTCGTCGCCGATCACTTCGATCCCGGCGCCGGTATCGATCACCACGATTCCCTTGCCTGCGGTCAGCGCCGCCTTGCAGATATGTTCGTCGAGTCCCGCTCCGTTCTTGAACAGCAGGAGCGGCTTGCGGGCGGCAGAGACCTTCATGAGGTCGTTCGGAGTCAGGACATAGTCGTGGGGGCATCCGGCGTCCGGCGGGGTCAGCAGCTGCACATCGATTCCGGTCCCGTCCACGACCTCGCGGGTCAGCACCCAGATCGGATAGGTGGTCGCGGCGACGCCGTAGCCCGTCTCCGCCTTTTCCGAAGTCTTCACGGCGGTACGGATCCTGTCGGGCAGTACGAACAGCACCGCGCAAAGCGCGATAAGCGCAAGCAGAAATGCTATGGTGAATTTTTTCATGGTTCAGCTCCTTTTTTTGTTTCGAGTCGGTATTCCAGGTTGTTTTTCAGAGACAAATACTATACACGAAATTGCAAAAAAAGCAAATAATCAGGTCATTTTTCCGCGTTTCCGGGAGGCGAAGTCTCCACTGTTGCATCCGGGTCCGCTCGGGCACATAAAACATGACGGATCATATCCGGATTTGCCATGATGAATGTCAGAAGACCGGGACGGCTCCGTCATTTCAGAGCAGGATTTCTTCTTCTCTCGCTTTGAGGAAAGTCCGGACTTTTTCCATGTTTTCCTTTCCGGTCTCATCGTCCGGCGCGACGAGCAGCAGATGCCAGCACTGTTCCTCTGCCTGAAAATACTTCAGTTCGGCGATGCTTTTTTCAATGACATGATGCATACAGTTGCGCCACAGAGCGATGACGTCCTCCCGGTAGTTCACAGCATGACGCGGAAAGTGGAGGATTTCCACTGCTTCCTCGTAACGCTCCGCCTCGGACAGTCTCTTCGCATAGGTGAAAGCCGGGAGCATGGATTGTTTTTCCATGTCGTATGCTTCCCTTGCGGCTTCCAGGGCATTTGCCTCATCGCCTTTTGCATGATAGAGTTCGGACAGGTTCACATAGATCAGCGGCGGTATGCGGTAGGTTTCCAGGATCGCCTTGTATTTGTCTTCCGCATCGTCGAGCCGACCGAATTCGCACAGGCGGTTTGCCGCATAGAACGTGAATTCCGGGGCCTCGGTCGGCACCGAAGCCAGCAGATCCAGAGCCTCGTTTTCCAGAGATTTGTCTTCCGTCAGGAGCAGCGCCGCAGCCCGGAAGAATTTAGAAAAATGCTCCAGATTTCCATCTTTCAGGGAGCCGAGTTTGCCGCCCATGGACAGCAGGTCTTCTTTCCGTTCATTTTCCACGCAGAACTGGAAATACTGATTCAGGAGTTCCAAATTGAAATCGGACTCTTCCACCAGTTTTTGAAAGACGACCGCGGCTTCGTCGCGTTGGCCGAGCTGATCCAGCGTCAGCATGTACAGGAAAAGAAATTCCCGGTCGGGTTCCTGTCCCTTCGCTTTCGCGGAGTTCATGACCTGTTTGATGATGGAAAGTGCCTGTTCCGTTTTTTCGTTGAAGAGCATGTATTCGGCGGTGATCCGCTGCATCAGAGCATTGTTCGGGAACACTTCCAGCGCTGCCAGCAGGTCGGCTTCCCTGTCCAGGTCCTTTTTATGGCGATCGAAGAGGATGATTTCCGTGAGAATCCGGTTTTTCTGCAGATAATCGGACAGGATTCTTGCCAGGCCGGCTATTTGCGAAGGCGCCTTCTGGACTTCCTTTTTTTTCATTTCTCCGGCAATAAAATCCAAACAGATGATCAGTGCGCGGTTTTGCAGATCGTGGAACGGCGGATTGGTGAAGATTTCATACGCCATATTCCGAACAACATCGACCGCTCCGTTCCCGACTGCCACGCGCAGACGGATGAAGCGCAAAAGCGGAGAGATGACGATGTTGCCGGATTTTTGCATGAGTGCGGAAAGAGTTTCCTCGTCATTGTTCAGATACGCGGTCAGAATCCTGCAGTACTCCGCAACGAGCGCCAGTGTGCCGGTTTTCCCGGAAAGCTTTTTCTCAACAGCCTTGAGTTCATCCTTCTTGTTTTCGAATGCGCAGCTTTCCGAATACAGAAGATACATGTTCGCGTCGTTGATCGTTTCCAGGTACGGGGTCAGTACGTCTATCACGTCGGCGAACCGGAACCGGGAAAAATAAAAGTCCGCCAGGACCGGGGTCCCGATGAAAAAATTGGCTTCCGCCGCCTGTTTCAGCAGTCTTTCTATCTGATCCAGTTCTTCCTGCCCGCCGTAGCCCAGCTTGCGGATCAGTCTGACGGAATAGAGGAAAGCCTCGAAGCGGATTACGGGATTGTCCGACAGACTGGCCTGGCCCAGGAAGGTGACCCGTTCTTCCTCGGAAAGATTCGGCTCTTTGACCATGAATTCCGCCAGCCGTCCCATCTCGTTTTTCCGGAATACATCGGGTTCGATCTCAATGTATTTCTTATATGTGTCTTCTCCGTCTTTCCGGTAGCTCGAACGGCAGGAGGAGATCACATACAGATAGAGTTCCCGGTCGGAGAACAGTTCGTTTGCCCATGCTTTTCGTCCCAGAATGCCGTGCAGATAATTGTAGTCCCCGGATTTCTCCGCAGCGTCCAGCATGCGTTCGTAATACTCCGGGTTCTGCGGGTTCAGGGAACTGGCCGATTGCCACATCTGCATCTCCAGCTTCAGGTCGCCGAGTGAATGATAGATATCAGCCAACGCCGCGTATTCCTTTTCCGCGTTCGGGTCCATCTGGACATACTGAAGCAGAAGACGCTCTGCCAGATCATATTGCTTTTGTTCGTATGCTGCCATCGCATCGCGGCGCAAACTGGTGCGCCGGCCCGTTTTCACTTCGATATACCAGCGTGTCAGGAGACCTGCGAGAAGCACGATCCCCAGTACGAGGATTGCGGTTTTTTTCCAGTTCATGACCGTTTCATCTTTCCTTGTCGTTTACTTTCTTTGTGTCGGATATCCGCGTGCGGAACGTCCGAAGACCTGTCGTCGCCAGCTGCTTTCCCGTTTTCCGAAACAATGAAAACGGTCAGGCCTTCGTCCGTTTCCTGTTGCGGTATATCACGAAAGCCGTGCCGAAACCGAGAACGGCGAGAAGTGTTATGATCAAAATCGAAAGCGGAATGCCGTAAAAGTTGGAATCTGCGTCGGTCAGGGACAACGCACCGTTGCTGTACTGGCCGATCCAGTTGCCTTTTCCGAAGTAAATGACATTGCCTTCCCCAAAAGTGAAAAAGTCATTCCCGCCGGTTTCCAGATTCAGGTAAATCGATGCGGATGAATTGCCCCTGCCGCCCGGAAGGGAGACCTCTTCGAGACCGTCCGAGAAAGGAATGGAGAGCTGGTAAATGCTGAGCTCATCCTGGTTTGAATCGGCTCCGGCATCATCCTGAATGTCCATGCCCGCGATATCCGTTCTGCCCTTTGCGTCGTCGTCTGAATACAAATGCTCTTCCTCCTTGCTCAACATGGAGGAATAGGAAAAAACACTCCGTTCGTTTATATCCGTATAGCCGGGTATGGAATCCTTCCAGCCGTAGTAGTTCATGCGGAACATCATGACATTCATTGGGGTCATGGTTCTTGAGCGATCCATGGTAAGATAATCCAAGACGGAATAGACCGTCATCGAATTGCTGTTCCCGCTGTCATGGCCGCTGCCGTTTCCACTGCCCTTCTCGTCGCCCGCAAAACCGGTTCCTGCCGCAAAAAGAACTGCGGCGGCAACGAGAATATGATGAAGCTTCATGTTAGAATGCCCTGTCTTTTATGTTCTTGTTCCGTCGGTTTATTCCGTCGTTCTTCTGGTTCCGACTTCGTTGTTCGTTCCGATATGCCATGCTTTTTTTGCTGTAAAACAAGATAATATACATCATGGAATCCTTTTTTCAATCATTTCAACAGGATATTTGCTTTTTAAGCAAAAAGATATCTTTATCGGAATTCGAACAGGCAGATCCGGAAGACTTTTTTCCGAAACCTTCCAGCTCAAAACGGACAGAATGCCGAACCGGCATGATGCGGATCCGCAGGGGGGACGGATCGATTCTTTAATGAAAAAAAGTTCTCTCGTTTCCGTTTTGTGCGGAACGGAAGCTTACTCGTGGAAGACGATGGCTTCGAATACGGTGAACGACGCGCCTTCGCGCCAGGCGTCCGGCGGGAGACCGGCCTTCATGGAAAGATGGGTCAGGGTCTCTTCGATGCCCCAGCCCTGTTCCGGGGCGACCTGCGGCAGGAAGACCGCGGAGCGTCCGTTTTTGGTCAGGGTCATGCCGTGACGCCCGATCACGATGTCGCGCCACCCGGCGACCGGGACGGCCGGGGTGAGGGCGGAGATCGCGATTTCGACGTTTGCGAACTCCTCCGCCGTGAGCGGCAGGAACCGCGGATCGCGGAATGCGGCGTCAATGGTGCGTCCGAGGACGGCTTTCCAGAGCGGGCGGAACGGCTGGATTTCGCCGATGCAGCCGCGCAGTCGGTGGTTCTGCTTGAGGTTGAGCGTCACGAACGCGCCCATGTTTTTGCGGAGCGCGGGGGACAGCGCGGCCTGGTTCACGCCGAGCGCGTCCGCTGTGGCGATCATTCGCGTGTTCAGGGCGTACTGGATGGCGCGTCGCGCGAGGTCGAGCAGGAACTTCTTATCGGCTGCGGAGAGGACGCCGGAATCGTTTTCGGCATCGGATTCCGTCCGCTCCGGGGCAGGGGGAAAATCCGCATGGAACCCGATGGAGCAGTAGCAGACGAACCGCGAGAAGTCGCGGGATTCGTCGGAGCTGGTGGCGTAATGGAGCATGGTCCCGGTGCAGCCTTCGGGGAGCATCCTCAGAACGGCGCGGATCGGTTCGCGTCCGCAGATGGTCGCGCCGGATTCGTCCAGAATGCGCTCGAAACGGGCGGTGTCGCGATGGGCGATGGCGTCCGCGGCGTCAAGGTTCAGCGCGCGCGTCTTCGCTTCGGTGTCCTGCGGGAAGGGCTCGTAGTCGAAGTCGCTGCCGTAGTGGATGAAGTCCGAGCTGACGACCAGGAGCACGTCGTCGACGAGGAACGGCTTCAGGGCGGCGGCGAGGGCGTCGGCGGCGCGCGGGCTCAGGCTGCCGACGATGACCGGAAGCAGCTTGAAGTTATTAAGGCAATGCTGAAGGAACGGATATTGGATCTGCGTGCTGTGTTCGACCCGGTGCACGCCGTCGTCCGCGCGGAACATCGCCGATCCGAGCAGGGCGTTCCGCAGGTCCGTGTCCAGCGGGATTGTGCCGAGCGGGGTGGAGACGGCGTCGGCCATCGGCACGACCGCGAGGTCGCGGATGCCGTAGCGGTGGCTCGGCGCCAGCAGGATCACGCGCCGGATCTTCCTGCGGTCGACGGCGGCGTAGGCGTAGGCAGCGGTCGGCCCGGAGTACAGATACCCGGCATGCGGTATGACGATCACGTTGCAGGGCTTCTCCGTCGCGGGGCAGGGGGCCAGAAACGAGTCGATCATGGCTTTGAGGCTGGCGGCGTCGCCGGGATACCACGAACCGGCGATGGTCGATGCGAGAGTCTGCGATGCGGACATGATGAAACGTGCTCCTTCCGTGAAAAAAACATTGAAAATGCGTTCCCGGAAAACATATCATATATTCCGGAAAATGCAAGCGGAAAACCCGCGCCGCCCCGCGGAAACGGTCTGCCGGACGCCGGTCGGTCATCCTGAAAACGCTTTTCTGCCGGATCCCCCGTTCTTCCGCGTTCCTTTCCGTGTTTTTTCGCGGAAAGGTTTGCATTTCCGGGGGAATTGTAGTATATTTATTTGTTTATGTCTTAACACTTTTATTTCTTACATAAGGAACCAAACAACATGTCAGTCAGCGTGCTCGTCGGCGTCCAGTGGGGCGATGAAGGCAAGGGTAAGATCATTGATGTTTTAACGGAAAAGGCGGGCATGGTGGTCCGTTTCCAGGGCGGCAACAACGCCGGCCACACCGTCGAGATAGACGGTCAGCATTTCGTGCTCCACCTGATCCCGTCCGGCATCCTGCGGTCCGGCGTGCCGTGCGTGATCGCGAATGGCGTGGTGGTCGACCCTGTCGAGCTCGTGAAGGAAATGGACATGCTCAAGTCCCGCGGGATCGACGTCTCCGGGATCCAGCTCAGCACGCGCTGCCACCTCATCATGCCGTGGCATAAGCTCATCGACGCCTTCAAGGAGGATTCCGCGAAGGGCGACAAGAAGATCGGCACCACCAAGCGCGGCATCGGCCCGGCGTATTCGTCCAAGGCCGACCGCACCGGCATCCGCGGCGGCGAAATGCGCGACCTCGCCCGCTTCGAAAAGCATTTCCGCGACAACGCCGACGCCTACAACCGCGAATACGTCCCGATGGGCGGCGCGCCGCTCGACGTCGAGGCCGCGTGGAAGGAAGTCCTCGCCGCGCGCGAAGTCCTCGTCCCGCACCTGGCCGACACCGTGGTCACGATCAACGAGGCCAACGCCAACGGCGTGCATGTGCTGCTCGAAGGCGCGCAGGGCGCGTTCCTCGACATCGACCACGGCACGTTCCCCTATGTGACCAGCAGCAACACCACCAGCGGCGGCGCCTGCACCGGAACCGGCCTGCCGCCCCGCGCCATCACCGAAGTCTGGGGCGTACTGAAGGCCTACTCCACGCGCGTCGGCGAAGGCCCGTTCCCGACCGAGCTGTTCGACGAACAGGGCGAGTTCCTGCGCGAGCAGGGCGGCGAATTCGGCGCCACCACGGGCCGCCCGCGCCGCTGCGGCTGGCTGGATGCCGTCGCGTGCCGCCACAGCTGCATGGTGAACGGCGTGGACTTCCTCGCGATCACGAAGCTGGACGTGCTCGACAAGCTCAAAGAGATCAAAATCTGCACTGCCTACAGGATCGACGGGCAGACCCGCACCACGTTCCCCGAGGACGTCTACGACCTGTCCCGCGTCGAGCCCGTCTACGAGACCATGCCCGGCTGGGAGACCTCCACGACCGGCATCCTCGAATGGGACAGCCTTCCGGTCAACGCGCAGAACTACCTGAAACGCATTGCCGAGCTCACCGGCTCGAAGATCGGCATCGTGTCCGTCGGCCCCGACCGCAATCAGACCTTCCGCGTCTGATCCGGCGCACCGGCAGGGCAGGGTAACGATACTGCAGGAGGGGTGTCATGGCGGAAAGAAGAAGACGGCGCCGTCTCTCCGGAGCCGAATGCGTCAGGAAGGAAGAGCGCGAGGAGACGAACGCGCAGATCCTGCGCGGCGCAATCGGGCGTTTCTTCGCCCGATTCGACCTCATGCAGATCATTCCGCTGGCGCTTCTCCTGACCATCGGCATGTTCTTCGTCTACAGCACCGGCCAGCAGGTCGGCGGCCATCATGTCGAGCTGTTCAGCCGCCAGTGCGTCTATCTGGCGGTCGGCGTGGCGCTCTGGTTTGTCTTCATCCTCGTGGATTACCGCTGGATCGGCCTCTTCTCCGTGCTGTTCTATCCGGCGGTCATCGCCGTGCTGGTCCTCGTCCTGCTGTTCGGCCCGGTCCGCAACAACACCCGTCGCTGGATCGACATCGGACCGGTCAGCCTCCAGCCCTCCGAACTCGGAAAAATGGCCGTGCTTTTCGCGGTCGCGTGGCTGGCGTCGCTCAAGCGGGTCAACATGAACAAGATATGGTGGATCGGGCTGGTCCTGTTCCTGACCGGGATCCCGTTCATCCTGATTTATAAGGAACCCGACCTGGGCACTGCGATCGTCCTGATCCCGCTTGCCGCCGCGATCCTGTTCGCCGCCAATCTGCGCTGGATTTACATCGTCCTCATCTTGGTGTGCTGTGCCGGACTTACGCCCGTCGCGTGGATGAACATGAAGACCTATCAGAAGGAGCGCATCCTGACGTTCCTGGACCCGGAACGCGACCCCTACAAGCGCGGCTGGAATGCGATCCAGGCGGAGATCGCGGTCGGCACGGGCGGCATGACGGGCAAGGGCTACCGCAACGGCACGCACACAACGCTGGGCTATCTGCCGAAAATGGTGGCAGACTCCGACTTCATCTTCCCGGTCATCGCCGAGGAAACCGGGTTCATGGGGGCGCTTTCCGTGATCCTGCTCTACGGGCTGCTGCTGTTTTCGATCCTGCGAACGGCGCTGCTGGCGCCCGATCTGTTCGGGCGATATTTGTGCGTCGGCATCGCGGCAATCCTCATGACGCACGTTTTCATCAACATAGGCATGTGCATCCGCCTGGTTCCCGTGACCGGGCTGCCGCTGCCGTTCATCAGCTACGGCGGCACGTTCCTGGTCGCCATGCTGTGTTATCTGGGCATCGCGCAGAGCGTGTACGCGCACCGCAACGACCCGTCGAGCCTGGATCTGAACAACTGACCTTGTTCAGCGGATTTCGCGTGCCAGCACGGGCCGGAACCCGACTGCCGTGTCGCTTTCGTTCGGCGGCATGAAGAAGCGGTACGCCGACCGCAGTTTCTTCGGCTCCATTCCCCAGTCGCCGCCCCGGATCACGCGGCACGCCGTTTCTGTGGTCCAGGTGCCCGCGTCGAACGGACGGTAGCGCGTGAAACCGACGCTGACCGGATCGCGCCTGACGGGATCGTCGCCAGCCATCTTCGGGTCGGAATACGCCTTCGGGTCGTACCAGTCGTAACACCATTCGGCGGCGTTGCCGGACATGTCGTAAAGGTTCCATGCATTCGGCGCAAACTTCTCCACGGGTGCGCTCACGCGGTGCCCGTCGTCGTCCGCGGCCCCGGAAACCGGCGGCAGACGCCACTGGAAACGTTCGGCGGATTTGAAATCCAGCCCGTTCGCATATTTCGCCCCTTCATTCCCGAACTCGGTCCCCCAGTAATAATCGGTCGACGTCCCGGCGCGGCAGGCGTATTCCCATTCCGCCTCGGTCGGCAACCGGTATTCGTAGCCGGACGGCAGACGCCCGGCGGCGCGTTCGAGCTCCGTGAGCTTGCGGCAGTACATGACGGCCTGGTCCCAGCGCACGCGGACCGCGGGCTGAGAGGGGAGATTGAGGCGGAAATCGCCCCATTTGAGCGAGTTGAAGCCCGGGATCAGCATCTGGATCTGGCGGTTCGTGACCTCGGTCCGCGCGATCCAGAAGGGATGCGTGATCGTGACCTCGCGCACCGGCATTTCGTTGTCCATCGATCCGCCCATCCTGAACTTGCCCGCCGGGATTCCGGCCATGTCCAGATGCGCGGACGGCACGATGAAGTCTCCGCCGGGCCGTTCCGGTTCGGCGGGCGGCTCGATTTTTGCAAGACGTTCGATTTCCTGCATGTCGCGCAGGTTGTCCTGTTCGGCGGAGTGGAGTTCGCCTTGCGGCAGCAGCGGCATTACGGATTCCTTTCGGGCGTTCACGATGCGGACCAGGAGCGCCGCGCGGCCGTGCGGAGAAAGCGAGGCGTCGGCGAGGCCGGATTCGAGTTCGGCGAGGGCCTGTTTCGCCGCGTCCAGGCGTTCCGCTTTTGCATTCGATTCCCCGTAATACGAAATCCCGCTGTACACGAGGAACGCCCCGACGCAGATCACGAACAGAGCCATGAATATCTTGAAGATGCGCAGTTTCGCCTCCTCGTGCTGGAGCTCTGCACGGAGACGCATGGAGTTCAGGCCCGTGCTTCCGGGCGGGAAGAACGGTTTCGCCTTGCCGGAACCGGCGGGCCGGGATGTGTCGGATTTCGGATTCATGTCGGAGCCTTGTTGAGCCTTGAAGGCAGGATATGGACGGAGATGCGCCGCCCGCAAGGTAAATATAGCATAAAAACCGAAAAAAATCGAATGAAAAAGATGAAAAAATGCCGGATATGCTGTATATTGTATGGTGGGCACCTCTATTGGTTGTGTCCGGCGGCTTTTCGCATCTGGGCAAAGTCCGACTGGAAAGATTCTCGGTGGTTACGTTTTTCAGGTAGCCACACTTCAAATCTTTCTTCGTCGTCTTTTTGCCCATCTGCTGAAAATCCATCCGCCCTCAATGAATAGAGATACCCTGCTGAATTATGATTTGAACCCGGACCCGGTTTTATGGAAAACTCGTTTGACGTCATCGTGATCGGCGGCGGACATGCCGCCTGTGAAGCAGCCGCGGCCTCCGCGCGGCTCGGCGCGCCGACGCTGATGCTGACCATGAATCTGGACCACATCGCGCAGATGAGCTGCAATCCGTGCATCGGCGGCATCGCCAAAGGACACCTCGTGCGCGAGATCGACGCGCTCGGCGGCCTCATGGGCAGGATCGCCGACGCCGCGTCCATCCAGTTCCGCATGCTGAACCGCACCAAAGGCCCCGCCGTGTGGTCCCCGCGCGCGCAGTGCGACAAGACCTGCTACCAGCGCGCCATGAAGCACATGCTGGAGCAGACGCCGAACCTCACGATCCGGCAGGAGGAGGCGGTCGATTTCGTTACGGACGGCGATGCCGTTGCGGGCGTCGTGACGCGCCTCGGAAATACTTACCGCTGCAAGGCGGTCGTCGTGGCGACCGGGACCTTCCTGCACGGTCTGCTGCACTACGGGCTCACGCATTTCTCAGGGGGGCGTTCCGGTGATCCCGCCTCGGACCTGCTTCCGGAAGCCATCCGGGAGCGTCTGAAGCTGAAGACGGGCCGCCTGAAGACCGGCACGCCGCCGCGTGTGCTCGGCAGCTCCGTGGATTTCAGCCGCATGGACGTCCAGCCGTCGGAGACCGACCTTGACGAACATTTCTCGCATTTCGGCATCGATGACGTCACGCCGCAGGTGAGCGAGCACGACCTGAATTGCCGCATCACATGGACCACATCCGCCACCGCCGAGCTCGTGCGCGCCAACCTCGACAAGGCGCCGATGTACAACGGTCTGATCGAGGGCATCGGCACGCGCTACTGTCCCTCGTTCGAGGACAAGGTCGTGCGCTTCCCCGACCACGAACGCCACCTGATCTACCTCGAGCCCGAAGGCGAGGCGACCGACGAATACTATGTGAACGGCATTTCGACCAGCCTGCCGCCCGAAGTGCAGGAGGGCATGCTCCGGTCCATCCCCGGCCTCGAACATGTCCGCATCCTCCGCTACGCCTACGCCATCGAATACGATTACGTCGAGCCCGCCCAGATGGATCGCACGTTCGCCGTGCGCGCCTGGCGGGGCCTGTACCACGCCGGGCAGATCAACGGCACCAGCGGATACGAGGAGGCCGCCGCGCAGGGGCTTGCCGCCGGACTGAACGCCGCGCGGTTCGCCGCCGGACTCGACGGCGTGGCGTTCGGACGCGACGAGGCGTATCTGGGCGTGATGGCGGACGACCTGGTCACGAAGGAGATCAAGGAGCCGTACCGGATGTTCACCAGCCGCGCGGAGTACCGTCTGCGTCTGCGTCAGGACAACGCCGACCTCCGTCTCTGCCGGAAAGCCCATGAACTCGGACTGCTCTCCGACAAAGATTTTGATAAATTCACCCAATACGAGACGCGTCTGCACGAACTCGAAGCTGCTGCCCGCGCCGCGTCCATGCCCGGCGGCGGGACCGCGTGGGAACGCCTCCGCGTCGCGCAGGGCGACCCGGATCTGAACGATCTGCCGTTCGCGCCGGAGCTGATCGGCCTCGACCTGGCCGACCGTACGGACCGCCGCGCAATCCGCGAACTCGCGGTGCAGGCGCATTACGAAGGCTATCTGCGGCAGGAGGAGGACTCCATCCGGCATCTGCACGGGCTGGAGGAATGGACGATTCCCGCCGAACTCGATTACGCTTCGCTTCCCGGCCTCAAGAACGAGACCCGCCTCAAACTCGCGCGCGTCCGTCCCGCCACGCTCGCGCAGGCGTCGCGCATCGACGGCATGACCCCGGCGGAGATCGGTCTCCTGCAGGTGCATCTCGTTCGCAGGAAACGCGAAGCGGAAGCTGTCACTGGAAAGGATAATCAGCCATGAGCGAAGAAAACGTCCAGCCCGAAGAAGCCGAAATCCGCCGCGAGCCGGGCGCCTGGGCTCGCCTCTGGGCGATCCGCTACGCCCGCGTGCCGATCCTGATCTGCGCGCTGTTCTTCGTCTTCGCGCTCGGCGCGGAGTGCTACGCCGTGTACTGCGCGAAGACCGGCGCGACTCCGGTCTATCAGGTCCAGAACCCCGAACTCCGCAACCACGCCCCGATGAAAGGCCACATCCTCGGCACGGACTACCTCGGGCGTGACGTGCTGCTGCGGGCTGTCTTCGCCACGCGCACCGCGGTGAAGGTCGGCATCGTGGCGTCCCTGATCTCGTCGGTGTTCGGCGTCGCGCTGGGGCTGCTCGGCGGGTATTACGGCGGCAAAACGGACGCCGTCGTCCTGTGGATTTACAGCACGTTCGCGTCCATCCCCTCGCTGCTGTTCATCCTGGCGTTCGCTTTGCTCGTTTCGAAGGGCTTCCTGAGCGCGCCGCTCGAAGCCGCGTTCCAGGCGTTCAGCCGCGCCATGAACACCGAGCCGGGCATGATGGCCGTCTACCTCGGGATCGGCTTCACGGGATGGGTGCAGCTGTGCCGCGTGGTCCGTGCGGAAACGCTCCGCCTCCGGACGCGCCCTTACGTGACCGCCGCCCGTTCGCTCGGCGTGTCGGACCGCGGGATCATGTTCCGTCACATCCTGCCGAACCTGATGCACCTCGTGATCGTGTACTTCACCATGCGGTTCGCGTCTGCGGTGATGACCGAGGTGATCGTGAGCTATCTCGGCCTCGGCGTGAAGTTCGAGCCGAGCTGGGGACTCATGATCTCCAACGGCCAGTCGCTCTTCTGGCGCGGCGCGTGGTGGGAGATTGCCGCCGCCACCGGATTCATGTTCTTGCTCGTGCTCGCGCTGAACCTGACCGGCGATGCTCTGCGCGACGCCCTGGACCCGCGCCACACCTCCGGCAAGTAAGCCGGTTTTCTCCTCGTTTTTCCCACGAAAAAAGACCGGGCTCCGTTTCGGCGGGACCCGGTCGCATGGTCTTCTGCGTTTGATTGCGCCTGCGCCTGTTTTGCTCAGTTCTTGAGGCTGTGGATCGGCGCGGGGATGCGTCCGCCGCGCGCGATGAACTTCGCCGGGGAAAGCGTGTTCACGGGCATCACGGGCGCTTCGCCAAGCAGGCCGCCGAAATTGACCGTGTCGCCGACCTTGCACCCAATCGCCGGGATCACGCGGATGGCGGTCGTCTTCGTGTTCACGACGCCGATGGCGATCTCGTCGGCGATGATGCCGGAAATGACCTCGGCGGGGGTGTCGCCCGGGATCGCAATCATGTCGAGCCCGACGGAGCACACCGCGGTCATGGCTTCGAGCTTTTCGAGGTGGAGCGCGCCAGAGCGCGCGGCGGCGATCATGCCGGCGTCCTCGGAGACGGGGATGAACGCGCCGGAGAGGCCGCCGACCTGCGAGGATGCCATCACGCCGCCCTTTTTCACGGCGTCGTTCAGGAGCGCGAGCGCGGCGGTCGTGCCGCATGCGCCGCACTGTTCCAGCCCCATGGACTCCAGGATGTGCGCGACCGAGTCCCCGATGGCGGGCGTGGGCGCGAGCGAGAGGTCCACGATGCCGAACGGCACGCCGAGGCGGTTCGAGGCTTCGCGCGCGACGAGCTGGCCCACGCGGGTGATCTTGAACGCGGTCTTCTTGATGATCTCCGCAATCTCGGCGAGCGAGCAGTCTCCCGCGCGGCGGATGGCGGACGCCACGACGCCGGGGCCGGACACGCCCACGTTGATGACCGTTTCGGGTTCGCCGAGGCCGTGGAACGCGCCCGCCATGAAGGGATTGTCCTCCGGGGCGTTCGCGAAGACGACGAGCTTGGCGCAGCCGATGGACCCGCGGTCGGCGGTGAGTTCGGCGGTGCGGCGCACCACGCGCCCCATTTCCGCCACGGCGTCCATGTTGATGCCCGCCTTGGTCGACGCCACGTTCACGGACGAACAGACCAGCTCCGTGCTCGCGAGCGCCTCCGGGATGGATTCGATAAGCACGCGGCTGCCGTCGGACGCGCCTTTCTGCACGAGCGCGCTGTAGCCGCCGATGAAGTTGATTCCGAGTTCGTGCGCCGCACGGTCGAGCGCCTGCGCGATGCGGACCGCGCCGTCGCGGTCCAGGCGTCCGCAGAGGAGTGCGGCGGGCGTCACGGACACGCGCTTGTTGATGATCGGGATCCCGTACATCTTTTCGATGTCGCAGCCGACCTTCACGAGGTTGTGGGCGCGGGACATGACTTTGTCGTAGATGTTGTCCGCCAGGCGGCGCGGGTCGTCGCTCTGGCAGTCGTACAGCGAGATGCCGAGCGTGATCGTGCGGACATCGAGGCATTCCTCGCGGATCATGTTCAGCGTTTCGAGGATGTCGAATTTGTCGAGCATGGGACGGCTCCGTTCAGATCTTGTGCATGGTGTTGAAGATGTCCTCGTGCATGGTGAGGATCTTCAGGTTGTTCGCGCTGCCGATGCGGGTCATGGCGTCCACGAAGTCCGGGAACGGCACGGTTATGCCGTCGATGTCCGTGATCATAATCATGGTGAAATAGTCCTGCAGCACGGTCTGGGAGATGTCCAGGATGTTCACGCCGCAGCGCGCGCACTCCGCGCTGACTTTCGCGATGATGCCGACTGTGTCCTTGCCGATGACGGAGATGACAGCTTTCATGGGACGGGCCTTTCCGGGCGCGAAAACGGATGCCCCGCGCCCTTGATTGGGTGATGGATAAAAAAATATCTATTTAAAATACACCGCAGCGACCGAAAAATCAACCCCGAAAAATGGGAAGATTCCGCCGCTGTTGGGCGATTCGGTGTTTTTCCTCAGGAAACACCGGAAAAACAGGCGGATTTCCGTACGGTTTGCGCTTGACTTCCCGCGTTCCGCTGATATATTAGTGTTTGACGCTCAATTATCAAATTATATAAAACCCCAGAAAGGAACTCTCTCCCATGTCGAATCCCGCACGAAATGCCGCTCTCGGTCTGCTCCTCGGAGTCTCGACCGCGATCACCGCCGCCGCAGACGACGGCAGCAAGCTCTGGCTTCAGACGCCCGTGCCCGAAAAAATCACGGTGGAATCCGAAAAGCCCGTCAGCGAGACCCTGAAGATCGCGCTTTCCGAACTTACCCGCTTCAAACAGCGCAACTGGTCGGTCTCGACCGACAAGCACCGCACCGACCTCGGCGACGAGGGCTTCGAAATCCGCATCATGGACGGCAAGGTCAAGATCATGGCGAAGACCGAACAGGGGCTGATGTACGGCGCGTACCACCTGCTGCGGGAAGATGCCTGCGGGACCGTGGTCACGGACAATTTCCATGTGAAGGAAGTCCCGTACTACAAATACCGCATGCTGAACCACTGGGACAACCTCGACGGCACCGTGGAGCGCGGCTACGCCGGGAACTCCATCTGGAAGTGGGACGAACTTCCCGGGACAATTTCGCCGCGCTACACGGAATACGCCCGCGCCAACGCCTCGGTCGGCATCAACGCGACCGTGCTGAACAACGTGAACGCGTCGCCGAAAATGCTCGAATCGGAGAACCTGGCGAAGGTGAAGGCCATCGCCGACGTGCTGCGTCCGTACGGCATCCGCGTCTTCCTCTCCGCGAACTTCGCTTCGCCCATGGTCATCGGCAAGCTGAAGGACGCCGACCCCGCGAAGCCCGAGGTCGCCGCCTGGTGGAAGGACAAGGCGAAGGAAATTTACAACCTGATCCCCGATTTCGGCGGATTCCTGGTGAAGGCGAACAGCGAAGGCCAGCCCGGCCCGTGCGATTACGGCCGTACCCACGCCGAGGGCGCGAACGTGCTTGCCGACGCCCTGAAGCCCTACGGCGGCGTCGTGATCTGGCGCGCGTTCGTGTACGGCCAGAAGCCGCAGGAACGCGTCCAGCAGGCCTTGCTTGAGTTCCAGCCGCTCGAAGGCAAGTTCCGCGACAACGTGATCGTGCAGGCGAAGAACGGCCCGCTCGACTTCCAGCCGTGCGAACCCTTCCACCCGATGTTCGGCAAGATCAAGAACATCCCGCTCGCCATCGAGCTCCAGATCACGCAGGAATACCTTGGCCAGTCCAACCACCTGGCGTACCTCGCCACGCTCTGGAAGGAAGTGCTCGACAGCGACACCTACCAGAACGGCCCCGGCAGCACCGTCGCGAGGAAGATCCACGAGTCCGGCATGATCGCCGGCGTGGCGAACATCGGCGACGACGTGAACTGGTGCCGCCACCCGTTCGCGCAGGCCAACTGGTACGCGTTCGGACGCCTCGCGTGGAACCCGGACCTGAAGGCCGACTCCATCGCGAAGGAATGGCTCGCGCAGACCTTCACGTCGAACCCGGCGTTCGTCGATCCCGTCTGCGACATGATGATGAGCAGCGTCCCGGCCATCCGCCAGTACATGATGCCGCTCGGGCTCGCCCACATCTTCGCCTCCACGCTCGGCAACCACTACGGACCCGGCCCGTGGCTCTACCAGACCGGCAACGAGTCCTTCCTCAAGTACGCCTCGCTGCTCTCCACCAACGAGAACGTCCCCGGCCGCAAGGTCTTCGACGCCACCGCCGACGAGCTCGGCGCCGACCGCACGAAGAAGGGCACCGGCACCGTGATGCAGTACAACGCCCCGCTCTGCGACCAGTACAACGACCTGAAGACCTGCCCGGAACGCTACTGGCTCTGGTTCCACCGCATCGGCTGGAAACAGAAGATGCCCACCGGCGACACCTTCTGGGAACACCTCTGCGGCGAATTCGAGTCCGGCGCGAAGATTGCGGCGACCTATCCCGGCATCTGGGAGTCCGTCAAGATGTACGTCGATCCAGAACGCTACGACCTCGTCCTCGGCCGCCTGAAACTCCAGGCCCGCGAAGCCGTGTGGTGGAAGGACGCCTGCATCCTCTTCTACCAGAGCGTCAACAAGCTGCCGCTGCCGAAGGGGATCACGCCCCCGATCTACGACCTCGCCAAGCTTAAGCGCATCAGCTTCCCCAGCAATGTGCATTTCTGCCCGAAACCCGAGGATGTGAACAAAGCCCTCGACGGCGCGCTGAAGAAGTAAGGTGGCATAGCCACTTGTTGTAGTGCCGGGCTTCGCTCCGGCACGAAAAAAAACAAACTAAAAACGCCTCCGGGATGGCTGAACCTGTCCCGGAATTTTTATAACAAAAACAACATTGTATGTGATTTTGACTTGAAAAACCCAAGCGTAGGGTTATATTATTGTTAAAGTCTTTCCTTAAAGAATTCCTGATGCCTAAGTTTTTCGCTTTTCTCGGATTTTGGATCGGACGTTTTTCGGATGAGGAAAAGCGTCCCCATGTCCATGTGCTGAAATTCGGCTCGGAGGAATCCATGAAGGTTTGGCTTGAACCGGAGATCGAGGTGGAATATATCCACGGGATCAATACCTCGACCGCTAATAAAATCCTGTCCGAAATAAGGAGCCGCAGAAATGATTGTCTCGACCAATGGTATGCCTGTGAGCGCAAAAGTCGTTGAGCTGACGAAAGACTGCATGATGGTCAGTCATTGCGGCAGGATCTACCGGATTGACTTTGACCGTTATCCGTATTTCCGCAGCTGCTTCCTCAGCGAACTGTACAACGTTCAGGCGAGCGCGGAAGGACTTCACTGGCCCGACGCCGATATCGACCTGGAAGTAAAATACATCGAAAACCCGCCGGAGGAAGCGAGCATCGTGGACGAGGAGTGGTGGAAAGCGCAGAGGAAACGTCTTCTGGCACGCCTCGGTTCCGTCGGCGGGGCGGTGAAATCCGAGCGCAAGGCCGCCGCCAGCCGTCGCAACGGATTGAAGGGCGGACGTCCGCGCAAACAGACGGAACGGCGCAAAACCGCAGCAGCACGAAAAGCGACACGGCCCACCGCCTAAAGACAGCTGAGCTACAAAAAACGCCTCCGGGATGGCTGGACCTGTCCCGGAGGCGATTCTTTTATATGTTCATTTCCCGCGGATAGACCTGTCGGATTATCAGGGTCGAAGCCCGGGGCGGCTTTTTGTTTCGCTTAGTTAAAGCCGTCGCGGCGCTCCGCGATCATGGTGCGGGCGGGATCCTGAAGGATGAGCGAGCCCTTGGGATCGAACCCGATTTCGGCGTTCCAGTCGGTGCGCTCGGTGAGCCAGTGAATCAGCTCCACGTTGGCCCACGGGACCACGCGGACTGTTTCCTGTCCTACGTTGATCTGGTTTTTCATGCCGTCCACGATGCGGGCGAAGTGGAACGAGCGGCCCTGCACGGCGATGTAGCTTTCATTTTCCTCGACCACGCGGCCGATGAGGATGTGGGTGTGGGCTCCGGGGTAGTCCTTCTTGCAGCGGAGACGGATCGTTTTTCCCTTCAGATAGTTGGTCATGCGTTACCTCCTTCAAGGTTTTTTTTTGCGTTCTTTTGTCTGATGTGGTCCTGCTATACTATATCACGTTTTTCCGAAAAACATATGGCGGAACCCTTTTTTTCTCCGTTTTTTCCGGCTTCCCGTGAAAACCGCCGTGGCGCCGAGTCTTGAAAAAAACGGAAAAGAAAGTATATTTAATACCCGAAATGAATCGAAATCGGGCGGAAAACGCCGTATCATACGAAAGGAATCCCATCCGCATGTCCGAGAACCAGAAAAATGACGGGACGAAACGTTCGGTTTTCAGCCTTGTGCTGGCGCTGGTCGTGATCGCCGTCGTCCTGATCGCCGTCCGGGCGCTTTTCCATCGCGACCCGCCCGCGACCGTGCAGTCGCTGATGACGGAGCTGAACGTTCCGGCGACGGTATCCGTGAACGACGAAATGCGCGAGACCGTGCAGGACGGGTTTCAAAACGAGTTTTCCGCGCTCTACGGGATCGACCTGACGCCGGAGGAGACGGCATATTTTTCGAAGCAGCTGCAGGGTTGCTCCGCGGAGTTCGATATCGAGCCGTTTCTCGCGGAAACGATTAAAAAGGAGTGTAATCGCCGCCGTCTTTCCGAAGAAAGCATGATCCGTCAGCTCATGGGCGTCCGCGATCCCGCCGAACGGGAGAAAATCCGCGCCGAATGGATTGCCGCCGGACAGGCCGCCGTGCTGAGATCGGAAGACTTCATCCGCGCCGTGGAGCCGGTCTACCGGCAGTTCTACGAATGGTGGACGCCGCGCCACCCGGAATACGAGGGCGTCGCATCGGGCGTCACGATCACGGACGATCACGGATCGCTGACAGGCCAGATCGGCGTGTCGCTCCGCCGCGAACTGCTCGTCCGCACGGCGCAGCAGCTTTCGGACCGCCTTGAAACCGACCTGCGCAAACGCGGCAAGGTCATTTCCGAGGCGAAGCAGCGGCAGGCGTTCGCGGTGTTCCTGCGCCTCGCAAAGGAACGCTACACGGAGGAGCTGATCCGGGAAATGACGGATGCCATTGTCAAGGAGGCCGGGCTTACCGACGACGAGATCCTCCATTGCCTGCTCCTGAAGGACCGCACGCTTTCCGAAGAACGCCTTGCGACGATCCAGGATGTCCAGGTGCGCTATCTGACGCCGAGCACGCTGAACCAGATCCCGGAGGAGACCGTTTCCTCGATCCGGAAGGAACTTCAGGCGATCACGGGCGTCGAATTCGTTCAGTGACGCGAACTCCCGCAGGACTCACATCCATCCACCCCAGCAGAAGGACCGTAATCGACCATGCCGGACGACATCTCCGCAATGCCCCTTTTTACCCGCGACGAGCTCAAACAGTTCCGCTACAAATGCTCCCATAAGCTCGTCGTTTCGCTGACCGTCGGCGCGGTCTATCTGCTCGGCGTGACCGTGTTCTTCGTCAACAAGGCCGTGCACAACGCCACCGCGCAGGACAAACTCCAGTACTACGGACTCGCCGCCGCGGGCTATGTGGTCATTGTCGGCCTCGTTGCCATGATCGTCCGCCGCAGCCAGTCGCTCAATTTCTCGCGCTTCCTGAACGGGTGCGTCAAGTTCGACAACTTCGGCTACATGCTCGAATACGCCGAGCTGCGCATGCCGGAACCCTTCGCGCCGCGGTTCCTGCAATACCCCGTGCATCTGATGATCCTAGGCAAGGTGCTGGAACACTCCGAAAAACCGGAAAATGTGGAAGCCGGACACCGCATGGTTGCCGCCTCCGCCGGCCGCGATCCCGCGCTCAAGGCGTTCCGCGAAGCCGAACTCGCCGACCTGATGAAATACCACGAGACGTTTCTGTCGGCGCACCCTGAGATGGTGCGCGAATGGCGCAATGCGGAGAGCTTCCATGCCCTGCTCGTGCACCTCATCCTGCCCGTCGTCATCATCGTGGGCATCGTCTCGTTCATCCTGAAGGGCTGCGAGCCGCCCGATCCCGATGCGGAGGACAAGGCAAAGGCGCCCGCTGCGGAATCCGTGCAAAAACCGGAAACCACGCAAAAAGCGGACACCGCAGGAAACGGGGCCCAGCAGGACGCCGCGCCCGCCGCCGTCGAAACGGATGTCCCGGCGGTCACTGCGCCGGAGTCTGCTCCGCAGGCTTGACCGCGGCCTTCATGATCAGCAGGTCGGCGGCCAGCCGGAGAACGGGATCGCCGTCGAGCTTATTCGGCGTTTCCTTCAGCTCGTCGAAGTTCAGCCGCACGTCGGATGTCTTCTCCAGATCGGGTTTCAGTGCATACGGGGAGATGTCGTAATATTCCGCCGGAGGATCTGGCACGAACCATGCGACGTCGTCCACATAGATGCGCTTGAGGGGGAAAACGCAGCCCGCGGTCTCCGTCCCGATCAGGAGCGCCCCGCAGTCGCGCCGCAGGACCGCCGCCAGAAGCTCGCCTTTCCCGAAAGTCCTGCCGGAAACCAGCGCCATGACAGGGCATCCGAGCTTGCAGACGGCTTCCGCCAATGATTTTACGCAGGCGTCGACGCCCGCCGCCGTCTCGCGCAGGTCGAGGATCACGCCCGCGGGGGCGGATTCGCCGGACGTCTTTTCCAGTTCCCGGACGGACTGGGACACCGCGCCTTCGCTCAGGACGTCGAGCCGGACGTACGGGATCGCCCGTTCCGTGACCCCGAACACCGGGTATTTCCTGAAGTCGCTTTCCCGGAACTGGACGACGGGCGATTTCTTTTCCGCCGAGGACGCCGGGACCGCGCCGCTGTCCAAGGCGCGCATGATGCGCGCGAGCGCATCCTCGCGGGGAAGCTCGTTCATCCGCCGGAAGATCTCCGGCGACTCGTCCTCGACCGCCTCCAGCAGGTCTTCGACGCGTTCCTTCAGCGTGAGTTCCGGGAGAGTCCGAACGGATTCTTTTTCGTCATCGTCCGCAAGCGTGGAAAAAGCCGGGAAAGCCGCCAGGCAGAGCGCGGCGGCGAAAGAAAGCAGTTTCATAGGAAATCGGGCTCCATCGGTAAGAAGTTGGCGCGGCGCAAACATGGTCGGATGCCGCGGACACTATCTAATATCGTCTTGTTTTCCGGTTTTTCAAGCGCGTTCAGTTGATTTTTGGAAAAATGCGCTGTAAATTATTTGACCGAACATGATCCACAGAGAATCCGCCACGCTTCCAACGCATTTCATCCGCCCATGACCTTTACGATTGACCTGCCGCCGATCCCCGCCTCGAAGGCCGGATCCGGCATCGACCGCGAGCTTGCGCCGTTCATCGCGCGCGCCGCCCGCGTCCGCCCCGAAGACGTGCTCGGCTACCGGATCGTGCGGAAGAGCATCGACGCGCGGAAGAAACCCGCCGTGGCGCTGCTGTTCCGCGCGGACGTCGACCTGGCGGAAGGCGTCCGACCGTCCGGCGGCCCGAACGTGAAGCCGTATGTCCCGCGCGGAACGTACCGTCCGTTCGAGGGAAAAACGTCCCTGAAACAACCTCTTGTGGTCGGCGCGGGGCCCGCTGGACTTTTCGCCGCGCTGGTCCTGGCGCAGGCCGGATGCGCGCCCGTCGTGCTGGAACGCGGCCGCGACGTGGACCGCCGCAGACGCGACATCGAGGCGTTCCGCGCCTCGCGCACGCCCGACCCGGAGAGCAATTACCTGTACGGCGAAGGCGGCGCGGGCACATGGTCCGACGGCAAGCTTTTCACGCGCGTCCACGAGCCCGCCGTCATGTATGTGCTCGAAACGTTCGCCGAATGCGGCGCGGACCCCTCGATCACTTACTTCAGCCACCCGCACCTCGGGTCCGACCGTCTGCCCGGCATCATCGCCGCCCTCCGCGAGAAGATCATTCGCCTCGGCGGGACATTCCGCTGGGATTCGCGCGTCGACGAGCTCCTGATCCGCGGCGGCGCATGCCGCGGCGTGTGTCTGGCGGACGGCGAAACGCTCGAATCGGACGTCGTGATCGTTGCCGCCGGGCACAGCGCCCGCACGTTCACGCGGTCGCTGTTCGGGCGCGTCAGGTCGTCCATGAAGGGATTCCAGATCGGCATTCGCATCGAGCATCCGCAGGAGTTCATCAACGCCGCGCAGTACGGCATGGCGGTTCCGCCGGAGTCGATTGGCGCCGCCCCGTACCAGGTCGTCAGCCGTCCCTCTCAGGACGGACGCATCGACGGCACCGCGAGCTTCTGCATGTGCCCCGGCGGCGAGATCATCGCGGCCATGACCGACGCCGACCGCCTGTCGACCAACGGCATGAGCAACGCCGCCCGCGACGGCAAATTCGCCAACGCCGCGCTCATCACCACGATCCCCGTCGGCACGTTCGCCGCGCCGGGCGACGCATTCGATTTCCTTGACGGCCTCGAAGCAAGGCTCGCGCAGGCCGGCGGAGGCGAATGCACGGCTCCGGCGCAGACCGCGCGCGATTTCCTGAACGGCAAAACCGGGCGGCTCCCCGGCGAAACATCCTACTGGTTCGGGCTCGCGCCAGCACGCCTCGACTCCATCATGCCCGCACCGGTCACGGCGTCCCTGCGGCGTGCGCTCGTGCACTTCGACAGGATCATGCCGGGATTTCTGGAGCATGGCGTGATGATCGGCGGCGAGACGCATGTGTCGAGCCCGGTGCGGTTCGACCGCGACCGCGCGACGTACAAGTCAAGCGTGGACGGCCTGTATTTCTGCGGCGAGGGCGCGGGCTTCGCGGGCGGGATCGTGTCCGCCGCCGTGGACGGCCTTCATACCGCCGACGCCGCGCTGGCGAATCATCCGTGAACACCCCGGGCTTCGGAGCTTCGACGGAAAAACGCAGTCATTCCGGCAAAAAATCGCGTCTCAGCTTGCTTTTTCGCGTTTGCGGGCTATATTATTTCTTGCCTTTTTTACTGAAATCCGGAGAGATGGCTGAGCGGTCGAAGGCGGCGGTCTCGAAAACCGTTAACGGGTTTTTCCCGTTCGGGGGTTCGAATCCCCCTCTCTCCGCCAGTTTTTTCACCCGGTTCCGGGCTTTTTTTTTTGCCCTTTTTTCATGTTTAGCCGGGGCGGATCGTGCCCGGATGTGGGGAAAAAAGGAAATGATACGTCGCCGACCCGGCGATCGTCCCGTTACGGATTCGGGGCAGGGGATTCCATCGTCTGCGCCGGTTGCGGCTGTGCGGCGGGAGTCTGCCTGTTGAACAGGAATCCATAGGGGAGCAGGATCAGAGCCACCAGTGCGGCGATCATGGCCGCGCGCAGGACCGCCGCCGGGAGCCGGAACGGCAGTTCCCGGTCCGTTTCGATGCGTTCGGATATCTGATCCCACAGCAGGCCGGGCAGAGCGCCCGCGATCCCGGCAATGACCTCATACCATGTCCCGGCGATCTCCGCATTAAGGCGGTCCGCCGCGTTCGCGAAGGGCGGCAGGCACAGGACCGCGAGCGCCAGCGCGGGAAAAGTGCACAGCACACCCCAGGGCATCAGATACGGCAGAAGAGACGGGATCTTCTTTCGCGCGGTACGGCTCAGGACCGCCGCCGCGGCCACGGAAACGACCGCCGCGAAGAGCGTCGGGAAAAGACATGGATGGATCGTCATGTTCGGTCTCTCTGCCCGGGGAAGGGGGCGTTCGGCGGGACGCCGCCGTTTACGGGTAAAAAAGTGAGACAGCAGGGAAAAAGGGAGGGTAAAACCCTGCTGCCTCAGGAGTGCGGATTTGTCCGGCGTGTTCCGTCTGATGGATCGCCGTCTGCGTGGATGCTTCGGGCGCGGCATCGGGCGGAAAGCCTCTGCCATATACTTTACGCTTTTTCCGGCGAAAATCAAGCCGTTTCTGGAAAAAAGCCCGGAAAAAGTCCCCGGAATCCCCATTCATAGTGAATACGAATGCAAGAGGAAAGAAAAAACCGCTCGGACCGGGATGGTCCGAACGGTTGAATGGAACGGAAATCTGTCAGGCTTACCGTGCGTAGTATTCGACCACGCGCATGGACTCGACCGAGAAGGGGATCGCGTCGATGGTGGGAAGCGTGACGAGCTTGATCTTGAGCTGTTCCTTGTCTACCTCGAAATAAGCCGGGGCTTCGGTCGTGACGGCCTTGGCGACTTCGGCGATCTTCGGGGACTTTTCGGCGTTGATGGAGATGACCTGGCCGGGCTTCACGATGTAGGAGGCGCGGTCGACGATCTTGCCGTCAACGAGGATGTGGCGGTGGCTGACGAACTGCTTGGCCGCGAAGATGGTGGGGGCGAAACCGGCGTGGTAGACGATGCTGTCGAGGCGGGTTTCGATGCGCTGCATCATGATTTCGTTGGTCTTGCCTTCGATGCGCTTGGCATAGAGGTAAATCGCGCGGAGCTGGCTTTCGGTGAGCGCGTAGTGGGCTCTCAGTTTCTGCTTTTCGAGCAGCATTTCGCCGTAGGCCGTGAGTTTTTTGCGGTGCGCGTTCTTGCCCTGGAGACCGGCGGCGTAGGTGCGGGCGCGGCCCTTCACGGTGGGGCAGTTCGGCATGTTCCAGATGCAGTAGCCGATGCGGCGGCAGATCTTGTGTTTCGCTTGACCTTGTTTCATCCCATGTGTCCTTTCTTAAGAAGGGTTTGATTTGCTGTGCGGCAGGCGTCAAGCTCCAGTAAACCGGGGGCCCGCCGTACAAAACGAGTCTTATAATATACACCGCCGTCAGGAAAAATCAAACCGGAATTGCAAAAAAATCAGGTGCCCATGTCAGTTTTGAGGAGGAGAAAACGGCAAATCCCGACATTCGAACGTGGACGATGGCGCCGGACCGGCGCGTCGGGGAGCATCCGCCCGGTCTGTCTGTCTGTCTGCGTTTTTTCGTTCCATGCAAATGCGGAAGACGGCAAAGAAACCTTGAAAGAATCCGCGAAAGGGACTTGCTTTTTCCGGGAACGCGTATAGATTATGATGGAGAACAGCCGGGCTTCGCGAGAAGATGGCCGGCACGATCCGGACAATACGACATGCACGCAAACAAGGACGGGATACCATGAGATATATGCGAAACCTGAAGGTATGGGGACTGGGGATTTCCCTGATGGTCCTGCTGTTTACCACCGTCTTTTCCCAGGAACAGTCCGCCGTCCCCCGGACTGCCGCCGCCATAGAAGCGCAGTCCGCCGACAATCCGTCCGGGAAACAGGAATCCGTCGTTTCTTCCCGTCGCGAAGCGGACGCGAGCCTCAGCCAGGCAAAAAGGCCGGCTAATATTTCCGAATTGACCGCCTTCGTCAGGAAATCAATGAAGGAGGATCCCATTCTGACCAACCTGTGCCTTGCGGGGGCGCTGCTCGGCATTATCCTGATCAATCTGGCCATACGGCAGATCTTCCTGTACGGGCTGAAGCTTCTGTTCACGAAGATTCCGACTAACAATGCCGAGTACAGGAAACAGCTGTACGCGACCGCATCGCGTCTGGCGTTCATCGTGCCGATCGTGGTGGTGTACCTGATCCTGGAAGCGGTGAATATCAATCCGGAAAACCTGGTGTTCACCCGCAAGATCTGCATGGTGCTCACGCTCATCTGCGCGGTAGCCGCGACGATCAGCCTCCTGAATATTCTGGACATTTGGTACATGAAGCATTCGAACACGCACGACCGTTCCATCAAAGGCGGCATCCAGCTGATCCAGCTGTTCGCAGTGCTGGTGGCGATCATCATGATCGCTTCCATCCTGATGAACAAGAGCCCGGTGATGCTGCTTTCCGGCCTGGGCGCGGTGGCAGCGGTGCTGATCCTGATCTTCCAGGACACGATCCTGGCGCTGGTCTCCGGGATCCAGCTCAGCACGAACCACATGATCCGGCTCGGCGACTGGATCGAGCTGCCGTCCGAGAACGTGGACGGCATCATCGTTGACATCGCCCTGCACACAGTGAAGGTGCAGAACTGGGACATGACCATCGTGACCGTGCCGACGCGGAAACTGACCGTGGAGACATTCATCAACTGGCGCGGCATACTCGAGGCCGGCAGCCGCCGCATCAAGCGGTCGCTGATCATCGACATGCGGAGCGTCCGGTTTCTCGACGACGAGGAGATCGCCCGTCTGAAGGATTTCGTACTTCTGGACGACTATCTGAACGAGAAGCGGCAGGAGATCGACGATTGGAACCATGACCTCGAAGCGAAAGGCGCAAAGCCCGTGAACGAACGCCGCATTACCAATATCGGCACGTTCCGCGTCTACGTCGACAGGTATCTGCGTTCGCTGAAAACGGTCAATCCGAATCTGATGATCATGGTGCGCCAGCTCCAGTCGTCCGACATCGGACTGCCGATCGAAGTGTACTGTTTCGCAAACACGACCGACTGGTATACATACGAAAAGATACAGGCGGACATCTTCGACCATCTGCTGGCGATCCTGCCCGTGTTCGATCTGAGGGTGTTCCAGCGGAGCAGCGACATCTTCCAGGAAGCCGGCCTCATGCGGTTTCTGGCGGGAGGCGCGTTCCCGCAGGACACCGATGCCACGCCGAAAGCCCGCGGAAAACGCTCCTGATCCGCGATTCGATTTCCCTTTTCACGGGCTCCATGCTATCCCGTGCGAAGACCGGAAATGCCGCCCGGTTCCGACGCGTTTCCGGCCTTGTTGTCTCCGCATCCGGCGGATAATCGGGAAAAACCCCGGTTCATACTTGAAAGTCGCATATTGTCTGCTATATTATTCTATCGTTTTTTCGCCCTATAAAAAAGCTGTATCCGCGGCAGTGCGGACGGTTCGGATAGAATGAAGCTTAATTTTGTCCAAAATACGAAAAGGAACGTTATTGCAGGAAGCCTCAACCAGGTGCTCCACCTGGTTTTTCCTTTTTTGAACAGGACGCTCTTCCTGTGGCTGATGGGACCGGAATATCTGGGACTGAACGGGCTTTTTACCTCGGTTCTCAGTGTTCTGACGCTTGCCGAGCTTGGGTTCGGAAAGGCCGTTGTCTGCTCCATGTACAAGCCGATCGCCGACGATGACCACGACATGGTCTGCGCCTACTTGCGCTTTTACCGGACTGTCTACCGCTGGGTCGGCACCATCATCTTCATAGTCGGGCTGTGCCTGCTGCCGTTTCTCCGGAAACTCGTGCATGGCAATCTGCCGCCGGACGTGAACCTCTATGTCCTTTATCTGCTTCATCTGGGCAATACGTCCGTCAGCTACTTCCTTTTCGCATACCGCGGATCCATTCTCAGCGCCCACCACCGGAACGATGTGCTGACCAACATCCGCACGGTGATCCAGATCGTGCAATACATAGCGGTGTTCCTGGTTCTGATCCTGACACGCAACTATTATTGGTACGTCATTGTCACGATATTGTTCACCGGGGTCAGCAACATTTTGATCATGTACGAATCCGGACGTCTGTTTCCGGATATCAGTCCGCGCGGGGAACTGGCACAGGACAAACGTCGTCAGGTCCTTTCCGATGTCAAGTCGATTTTTCTGCACAAGATCGGCACAGTCATATCGTATCAGATTGACAATGTGGTCCTGTCGTCGTTCATCGGGCTGGTCGCTGTCGCGGCGTATGGCAATTACTACTATGTCTACACCGTGGTCGCCGGGATCCCCGCCATTCTTTATTCCGCCATGTCAGGCGGCTTCGGCAACAGGATCCATACTGAGAGCCGGGAAAAGAATTTCCATCTGTTCATGCTGGTCGGACGCATCGTGGGCATTGTCAACATCTGGTGCGCCGCGATGATGCTGGCCCTGTACCAGCCTTTCATCACAGTATGGTCCAGGCATAATCCGGAGCTGATTCAGCACTTCCTTCTGCCTGTCCTGATGGTGCTGTATTTCTACATCAACCAGTCGCGCCAGGTCCTGCTGACTTTCAAGGCAGGGGCTTCCATCTGGTACGAAGACCGGTGGAAGCCGATCGTCGGCGGAGTTGTCAAATTGCTGACCGTTCTGCTGTTTGTCATGGTGCTGCCGGAAGAATACAAGCTCGACGGCATGGTCCTTTCGTCAATCATCGGGTATGTCTTTGTGCAGATTCCATGGGAGTCGCATGTCGTGTTTTCTTCGTACTTTGACCGGACTCAGGCGAAAACCTACTGGCGCTGCCAGGCGAGACTCCTGCTGCCCGCTCTGCTGATATGTGTGGCCACATGGTGGATCGTCACGCTGATCCCGCTGGACGCCGTTCCCGGACTGATCGTAAAAGGCGTTGCGGCAACGCTGGTTTCAAGCGGTCTGATCCTCGCCTTGTATTATGAGGACGTGCCGATGATCCTGGAAAAGGTTTTCAGGCGCGGCTGAGGATTTGCCAGGCTTCCTATGAAATAACCTCTGCATTCGCAGCAGATGGGGGGCAAGGGAGAGGGAAACGGGCAATTCCTTTCCGTTTGCGTCAGTTGGATTCGGACGGGCTGTCCGAGGGGATTTGTGTACGGAAACCGAATCTTCCCTTGTCTTTCAGTTTGGCAACCATAAAATACAGTTGGAAAAACAGGTCGGACAGCCATCTCAGGGACGGATGGGCGACAAATACGCGCACCCAGAATCCGGCCATGCGTTGGGAAAGAGAACCGGATTTCAATATGCTGCGATGGGAGTCGAAACCGTCGGCAAAGATGATTTGAAGCGTTTCAAGGCGTTTGTCGCGGGAGACGTTTTTCCTTGTCCACGCGGAAAACCATCTGTGGTTCATTCTGGAAAGCCACTGGCGGACCCAGCACGGCGTTACGCGCGGATCGAAGTCCGGACTCTTTGAGACGCTGCCGTAGAAACGGAGCAGAGAACCGGTTATGACCGCCCAGTCTTTCATGAAGTAATCCATGCCTTTTGCCTTCGTTTGAACGGACTGGGTCCGGATGCGGTAAATGTAAAAAGGTTCGTGAAGCGGAATGACGCGTTTTGCCAGATAGAGCGCCCGCGGGGAGAACTCGCTGTCCTGGCATCGAAGCCCGTGGATGCACTTCAAATCATTTTTCACAAGAAATTCCCGCCGGAAGACGGTTAACTGGAGCATAGGGCAAAAATTTTCATGCCAGTTTTTTTTCAAATACAGCGTCGCTTCCACGCCGGTCAGCTCCGCGGGAGCGTCCATGCGGTAATTGTCGCGGCTTTCGTCAGTTCCTCCCATCTCATTCCGTGTGACAATCACGCACGGATACTGATCCGCGCCGGGACGCGCGCAAATCTTTTCGTGGAGCCGTTCGAGGCATCCGTCCGCAATCGTGTCGTCGCCGTCGAGAAAGATGATGTATTCGCCCTGCGCCATGTCGATCCCTCTGTTCCGGGACGCGGAACACGACCCGGTGCGCGGGCCGGTGAAGATTCTGAAGCGCGGATCACCGGCCGTCTTTTCCCGGATGATTTCCTCGGTACGGTCTTTCGAGGTTTCGATGCCGAGAACGCACTCCCAGTCCTGAAACGACTGGTTCAGGATGGACTGAAGACATTCCCCAATGTACGGTTCGACATCACAGCAGGGGACGATGAAGGAGAAGAAAGGTATCATATTGATTTCTTCAGGATGATACGGTCAAAAATTTCATGTTGCGTTTTTAAGTAATGCTCAAACGAAAAGGAAACGGCACGTTCTTTGCAGCTGTTCAGTTGTTTCTGGCGGAACCTATCATCAGAAATAAGGCGGGTCAGGATTGCTGCCGCCTCCTCTGTCGTATGATAAGTCAGGTCGGGATTATCAACGATTTCCATGGTGCCGCCTTCGTCCGGAACGATGGCGATGCATCCTGCTTTCAAGTACTCCGTGACAGAGATGCCGAATGCCTCATCCCGTTCCGCATGGATGGCATATGTGCCGGAGAGAAGGAATGCGGCTTTTTTTTCATTGAAAACCGGACCGACGAATTGGATCCAGGGGGTTTTCTCGGCGAATTTCCGAAGCCCCTGAACATATGGGGTGTCTTCCAGATAACCGGCGATTTGAAGCGTCAACGGTTTTTTCGACAAATCCCGTGCAAGATCAATGATGTCAATGATTTTATTAATCTCTTTTTCCTGATGAATTCGTCCTAGATAAATCACGCGGAACGGGTCTCGTTCCACATCCATGGGCGGAACCTCAAATGTGGTCGGAGGATAGAGAAGCGTGCAGTTGAATGGCCCATAGAAAGCCCGTATGGCATCTCCGACATACCGGGACGGCACATAGATATGTTCCCTGGGGTCGGCGAGGATTTTGCGGGAGGAACGTATTCCGATAAGTGGGCGCAAAACCGTTTCTGCCACGAATGTGCGGAATTTCCGGATTAAGAGGGGGAATCCTTTCGGAGGGGGGCGGTGCATATAGAAATCGCTGAAGGCGTTATCGCCCAGAAAACGCCCCTGAAGAATAAAATGATGTGCCGGTTTTCCAAAATCGAATATGTTGGCACCTGAAATGCATATGTCAGCTTCCTTTACCACTTTCTTCAAACGCCGGAATCTGTAAAAAGGCAGCATGCCATCAAGATAAAGAAGAAAACGATTTTTGGGCTTGATGACCATTGTTTTGACTTTTTCCACGTCAAGGTCTATATGATAAAGCTTTGCCGCCAGAGCCAGATCCGATTTGTGATCGAAAGTCATGATGACGGAGTAACCTTTTTGCTGCAGTTCGGACGCTAACAGCAGCGGCAGATACTCTGCACCACCCAGAACCGCATCAAGCCTGTAGTGATAAATAAGAGCCGTTTTCTCGGAGGCAGAAGATTTCACGTCGTCCTTTCCATGTTGTTGTCAACGTGGCAGTGCCGGGTTGTCATGCGGCAACCGGGACAGTTCTTTGACGAAAACTTTCCAACGATTCTATTTGTCATTTGTTGCAGAAGTTAAAAATCATTTTGGGGAGTGATTCGAGCGTACAATTCCATGTTCAATGTCTCCGCTCGATTATGGGATAATAGATCTTTCGGAAAAAAATCTTTGCGGGGAGCTGAAAGCCTTTTGCTGCAAGAAGGACCAGCGGGCGCGCGAGACGTTTTACGCGCGAAGAACGTGACAGGGCCTTCAGAAAACGTTCCCTGCCTTTTCCTGCAAACAGTGCGTCGAACGCGAGTTTCCTGTCATGGTCTGATACTTTTCTGGAGCTCACCGGATGGAACATATGCCAGAAGAATGCCGAAATCCACTCGTTGTTCCAAATGGCAAGAATATCTTCGGGAATCGTTTCCGATTCAGTGAAATCAAACAGGGAGGGAAGAACCGTTTCCACCATGTCGTGGATGATCCGGGAGGAGGCTTCCGTGGTAAGCGAGTTGGCCCTGCGTCGATAGAAATAAAAAGCCTCATCCAAATAGGCCATTCGTTTTGCACGGTACCAGACGCGCGGCATCCATGCGAAATCTTCCAGGATTCCCCGGGGCTGATGCAAATGGTGTTCCTGCAGAAAGGCCGTCCGGTAGATGTTCAGAACTGAATAGGCAAGAAACCTGCCGCCATTCTGTTTCAGACGTCTGATTGCGTCCGGTCCGGAGAACACCAGGCCCGTATCGCGTGCAGAAAAATTGGCGTATTTCGGCAATGTTTTCATATCCGCGTCTTCCTTTTGTGTCGAGACGCATGCGAAAGCCAGAATGTCAAGAGGCCCGGTCCGAGCAAGTTCTTTCGCCAGTTTTTCCAGCATGTCTTCCGTAACCCAATCGTCTCCATCTACGAATGCGATGTATTCTCCGGAAGCATGGTCCATCCCGTAGTTGCGCGAAGGCCCCCCGCTTCCGCTCTTCGGCCCGGTTGCGACTTTGAAACGGGAATCACGTTCCGCCATTGCCCGGCAGATTTCCAGCGAGCGGTCGGTAGACTCCTCAACATAACAGATGACTTCAAAATCGCGGAACGTCTGGTTTGCGACGGAATCCAGCGCCTTCTGCAGATACGGTTCCGTTTGGTATCCGCATATAAGGACTGTAAAAAGAGGAGTCTGCGTCATGTTTCTGGACTGCTTTGGGGTTTCAGGTTCAAGTTCACAGGCTCATTTCCGGGCGAGGCGGAGGCCTGAAGACCTGGTCTTCGGGGCGTTGGGATCGACGACCAGGACTTTTGACAGCACATCGGCGCATTTCCCGCAGTGCGTGCAGTTCGCAGCGCAGAGTCCGGCGATCTTTCCCTCGCTCCATTCCTTCGGAAACGCCTTGTTGTCGAATTTCATCGGAGAGACGAACGGCGCGAATCCGGGATCGAGGATGTCAAGCAGGTTTCCGTCGAAGTCTCCGGCCGTGTATGCCTTCAGGATCAGGTCCGGGCGGTCGGCTTCGCGCGTGGAGAGCTTGAACGAGGAAACATACGGTTCGTACCGGCCCAGGTCTTCGGGGCGTATCCATGTGGCGCGGAGGATCTCCTCGTATTGTTTTTCCTTGACGATGACCCCGGAACACAGTGTCGACGGCAGGGCGAGTTTCTTCATTTCCGGCATGATGTGCCGGAAATGATGCGAAAGCAGCGTCTCGTGGAAGGTCTGCCACGGGCAGTAGCGCAGACAGCAGCTGTTTGCCAGCATGCAGATCTTTTTCCCGTTCTTTTTCCCCCATTCGGCGAACCTCTTTACGGTCGGCAGGTCGCGCTGGACGTCGCGGCCGAGGTAGAACGAATCGAATTCCTCCATCACATACTCCATTGCAAGCGTGGAGTTCAGCCGCATGTTCACGCTCGCCCGGCGGTCGATGGTCGCGCTGTATTTTCTTGAGATGGCCGCGATATACGGGGACGTGGTGGTGACGATTCCCGGCATGATGCCGGCCTTGTTCATTTCATCCAGAGCGGCGAAGTATTCAAGTCTCTGCTCCGGCGTGAAAGAGGTGTCGCCGTAGCACGTCGCGTTCATGAGAAGGTCGAGGCCGATTCCTTTCGAACGGCAGAACAGCAGGTCGTCGACGATCTGTTTTCTGAGGGGGACCGGGTCCCCTTCGAGTTCGCGGGCGGAGAGGAGCCCCGGCCAGGGGAAATAGACCTCCTGAAGGAACGGCGCATATTGTTCCGCGAGGCCGCGGAACGAAAAACCGCCGCGTTTCCCGAAATAATAGCCGAATGCGAATCTGCGGAGAGGTTTTTTTGCCCCTTTGTATCTTAACGTTGGAGCCGGAAGCGGCATCTGGTTCAGCTGATAGGACGGACCGCCCATGGTCATACTCCTTTCTTTTCCGATACGATTTTCATGCGCGAATAGTTCTCCCGTTTTTCCGGCGGGAGCAGGCGGAAGCTGTTTGTCAGGGAAAACGCATCCATGCGCGCCTTGCGATCGAGGTCATATTTCAAAACCTGTTTCAGGATCTGTTCGCATTTCCCGCAATGCGTGCAGTTTTCCGCACATTTTCCGGCGATGCCGCCGGTCGCCCAGTCCGGGGGAAACAGTTTGTTGTCGATCCGGTACGGGCGGAAGCCTCTTGCCTGGCTCGGTTCCGTCAAGTGCAGCAGATTGCCGTCAAAAGACCTGTTCAGGTAAGCCTCGACGATCTTGCGCGCGTAGAGCGTCTGCCGTGTGGCAAGCTTGATCGTTTCGAGTTCCGGCTCGAACAGATGGACGTCTTCGGGACGTATCCAGGTGCCCCGCAGGAATTCGGCGAAACTGTGCTTCTTCAAGTAGGAATTGGCACACGGGAACCAGACCTTCTGCTCCTGCATTTCCTGAAAGAGGTTGGAGTAATTGTGCTCGTGGTGCAGGATGTGGAAGACATGCCAGGGACAGTTCCGCAGACAGCCGCTGTTCACCAGCATGCAGAGCTTTTTGCCGTGGGCCTTGCACCAGGCTGCCATGGCGTGGAACGTCGGCAGGTCGCGCTGAACGTCGCGGCAGATGTAAAAGGAGTCGAAAAGCGGCGCCAGGTATTCCAGTGCGAGGGTGTTGCGAAGGCGCATGTTGACGGATGCCCGGATCTCGATGTCGGGGAAATTCACTTTGAACAGCTTCGCGATGTACGGAGATGTGGTGGTGACGATTTCGGGATAGAGGCCTTCCTTGTCAAGACGGCGGATGATGCCCGTGAGTTGATGCCGCTGTTCTTCCGTGCACGCCTTTTCCCCGTAGCAGAGCGCATTGGCCAGAAGGTCAAGCTTCATGCCGTGCTCCCGGCAATATTTCAGGTCGGAAATGGTGCGTCCTTCTTCATCCTGGATCTCGACGAGATGCGGTCTGCCGTTCGTGAGTCCGGGCCAGGGGAAATAGACCTCGCGGAGCCGTGGCGCGAACTGTTTGGCAAGTTGGAGAAAAGAAGACGGATCATCCGGGTCGACCATCAGGTAATGCCCGACGGAAAACTTCGTCCTGACATTGTTGTCCGAAGGATTCATCAGTTACTTGTCTCCGGTTGTTTTCCGTACACGGCCCATGCCCGGATAGTTTTCCATTTTCTTTGGGGCGACCAGACGGATTCTGTTGGTCAGGGAAAGCCCGTCCGGGCGCAATTCACTGTTGACATCGTATTTCAATATCCGCTGAAGGATCTGCTCGCACTTCCCGCAATGCACGCAGTTCTCCGCGCATTTTCCCGCGATGCCGCTGGTCACCCAGTCCGCGGGGAACGATTTGTTGTCGATCCGGTACGGGCGGAATTCGATGGAAAAAATCGGATCCGTCAGCCGGAGCAGATTGCCGTCGAACGATTCGTTCACATATGCTTCCACGATTTCGAGAGGATGCTTCGCTTCGCGGGTCGAAAGCTTGATCGTCTCAAGATCCGGCTCGAACACGTGGATGTCTTCCGGGCGAATCCATGTGCAGCGCAGGAATTCGGACAGTATCTTTTTCTGTTTGAAGACGCGATTGCACAGAAGGCCTATGTTTTGCTCCCGCATTTCCGGAAATGTTCCGAAAAAATTGTGCGCAAGCAGAGTCTCGTGAAAGACCTGCCACGGACAGTTCCGCAGACATCCGCTGTTCGCCAGCATGCAGAGCTTCTTGCCGTGGTCTTTGCACCAGTCGGCCATCCTGCGGAAGGTCGGCAGATCGCGCTGCACGTCCCGGCAGATATAGTAGGAATCGTACAGTGGCGCGAGGTATTCCAGAGCAAGGGTGTTTCGCAGGCGCATGTTCACGGATGCACGGATTTCGATGTCCGGGAAGTTTTTCCTGAAAACCTTTGCGATGTACGGGGACGTGGTGGTGACGATCTCGGGATAAAGCCCCAGTTCGTCCAGATGCCGGATGACTCCGATGATTTGAATGCGCTGTTCTTCCGTGAAAGACTTCTCGCCGTAGCATGTCGCGTTTGCGAGCAGATCCAGCTTCATGCCGTGTTTCCGGCAGTATTTCAGGTCGGCTGCGATCCTCTCCTCGTCGTCCGGTTTGTCGTAGACTTTCGCCCTGGCGTTCGAAAGGCCGGGCCAGGGGAAATAGACTTCGCGGAGCCGTGGCGCAAACCGTTTGGCAAGTTCGAGGAAGGATGCCGGATCGTCCGGTTTTTCCGTCAGGAAGTGCCCGACTGCCAGTTTTGTCCTTGTATCGTTCTTTTTGCTCATTCTGTCTGATGTTGGAGGATGGGGCACACCGGATCCGTCGATGTGCAGACTGCATTGTGCTTTTCATAATGTAGTCTTCCTCCGGTAATTGTCAAGTTTATTTCCCGGAAAAGTCCGAAAAAGATTCCCTGTTTTGTCCTTCCGACGATGCCGGCAGACGATCTTTTTTGAGAAAAATGTTTTTTTTGCTTGCAATCCATTTGCCCCTGTATTATATTAAGTTTGCTGTCAATAAGGCCATCTTCAATTTTTTCGAAAGGGTTTACGACATGAAATATGCTTTCCTCGCCTGTTTTTCCGCCATGGTCCTTGCTTTCGCTTCCGGGTGCTCCTATTTGGCCCGCGGGGAACAGATCGTTTCCGTTACGGTCACTCCGAGTGATGCAGCCGTGATCGCCAACGGCGTGGAGTATCATATGCTCTCGCCCATGTTCATCGAGGTGCCGACCAGAGACGCACTCCTTATCACCGCGTACAAACCGGGTTATCGCACCGCCTACTACGCCTCGGACAGCGAACTCACCTTCACCGGCAAGCTCGACGCCTGCGGCGGCATTTTCATCCTTCCCGCCCTGGGACTCTTTTCCAACGGTGCATGGAAATTCGCCGAAAGCAATATCGTGATCAATCTTCAGCCGCTCCCGGACATTGAGGAATCCTCCATCGAACAGGAAGCCACCCAACGCAAACGCCAGGAGATCGCCCGCGAGCTTGTGGATCAAACCGTCAATCTGCCCGCGGTCTCTCCGACGGATGCCACCTCCAGGGTTTCCGATATTCGCAGCATAGACAAGAATGGCGCATCCGTGGTCAGTCAGGAGCCGCTTGACAAGCAGACTCCCGCGGATTCTGACGATGTCGAGATCGAGTAAGCGGATAACCTGACAGTCGCAAGCGGCCTTTTTCCATGGCTTTTCGAAAACTGAAAAAAGGCATTCAGAACGCGATCGGGAACAATTTCCCTCCCTGTTCGGTCTTTTGTCGGGATCCGCTGGTCTTAGTTGCATACGACCTTGACTTTACGCGTGCCCGCGATTGGTTCCTGGAGGTCTTTGAAAAAAGCGCGGCGAAAACCATCCATGTTTTTCTCCAG
Source organism: Victivallales bacterium (assembly GCA_045114455.1). GTDB lineage: Bacteria > Verrucomicrobiota > Lentisphaeria > Victivallales > UBA1829 > UBA1732. Next base: position 2,032 of record JBGUKN010000010.1, on the reverse strand, counting down.
CTTGGCTGGGAACGGGAAACCCTTGAAAACGCCGTTCCGTTCGCAAACGACGTCAAGGAGATTCTTGCTGCATGCCCGCGCCTGAAAGTCACCGTCCTTGCCAATGACGGGAACGAGGTCAAAACTCTTTCCTCGCTCGGGCTTCATACCGTTTTCTGCCACCAGAATGCGTTTCTGGACGAATCCCGGTATCCCCTCCTGCATGTTCCGAAACGCTACGACGCGATCTATATCGCGCGGATTACGCCATTCAAACGTCATAAACTTGCGGCGGATATCAAGTCCCTCCGTCTGGTCGGCGGCTACTTTTCCGATAAGGAAGTGTCGTACAGGAAGGAAATCCTTGACGGTGTACTGGCGCATGCCGACTATCGTTTCTTTGTCAAATCGTCCGGGATTTCGGCGGAAATCGCCGCAGCCCGCTGCGGTCTGTGTCTTTCCGCCGTCGAGGGCGCCATGTTCGTCAGCGCCGAATACCTGCTCTGCGGCATTCCCGTTGTCAATACGCATAATATCGGCGGTCGCGACGAGCTGTTCCCCGACTTTGCCGTGAAGACGGTCCCGGACGACCCGGCCGCCGTAGCGGAAGCCGTGCAGGAATTCGTACGGAATCCTCTTCCTCCTGAGAAGATCCGTGCCGCGGTCCTTGAGAAAATGGAGCCGCATCGGCAGACTTTCCGGAAGCTCCTCAACGAGGCCATGTCTCCCGCGCATTTCCCCGATTCCCGCCCGTTCCCGCACAAGCTCCTGATCCGTTGCACCAAGCGGCCTCTTGAGCTCATTCGTTACGGGCTCTGGCATCCCCGCCCGCATTGATGCAGCTTCCTGCCACGTCGCCGTTTTGTGTGAAGATTTGCATTCTCTCCCTTGATTCCTGCGGATTATAAGGTATATTATTGTTTTCTGCTTTTTATGAACAAACGGAGACCGTGATGCTTGCCATACAGGAAATCCGATCCCTTGCCGCAAAAAAAATACTCGTTCTGGACGGCGCCATGGGCACGATGCTCCAGGCCGGACACCCGACAGCCGCGGACTTCAACGGCGGCGAATTCGCGTCGCATCCTGTTCCGCTGGCCGGCGACAACGACGTGCTGAACATCACCCGTCCCGATCTGGTGAAATCCGTGCATCGCGCCTATCTGGAAGCAGGCGCGGACATCATTGAGACCAACACGTTCAACTCGAATTATTTCTCCCAGCTCGACTACGGCCTGCAGGACCGCGTGTACGATCTGGCTTTTGCCGGGACGCGCAACGCCCGCGAAATCGCCGACGAATTCACCGCCCGCGATCCCTCGAAGCCGCGCCTCGTCGCGGGGAGCGTCGGCCCCACCGGACGCACCGCCGGAATGTCCTCCGACGTCGAGGACCCCGCCGCCCGAAACGTTACGTTCGACGAGCTCGCCGAAACGTACCGCATCGCGATGGAGGCCATGCTGGACGCGGGCGCCGATCTCCTTCTGATCGAAACCGTGTTCGACACGCTGAACTGCAAGGCCGCGCTCTTCGCCGCCGAGGATGCCATGGCCTCCCGCGGACGCGAACTCCCCGTCATGGTCTCCGCCACGCTCAGCGACGCCAGCGGACGCCTGCTTTCCGGCCAGTGCGCCGAAGCATTCCTGATCTCCGTTTCCCACGCCCGCTGTCTTTTCTCCGTCGGCTTCAACTGCGCCCTCGGCGCGGAGGAGCTCCGCCCGCACATCGCCGAAATGTCCGCAAAATCTCCGTTCCTGGTCAGCGCGCATCCGAACGCCGGACTGCCCGACGTCGAGGGAAAATATACGCAGACGCCCGAGCAGATGGCCGCCGTGATCCGTTCGCTCGCCGATGCCGGGCAGCTCAACATCGCGGGCGGCTGCTGCGGCACGACGCCCGCCCACATCGCGGCGATCGCGAAGGTGCTCGACGGCGTGAAACCGCGCGTCCCCCGGCCTCAGCCGCGTCTCCTGCGTCTTTCCGGGCTCAACGCCTTTACCGCCTCCCGTGACAAGAACTTCATCAACATCGGCGAACGCACCAACGTGGCCGG
>JBGUKN010000009.1:0-45786 GCA_045114455.1 Victivallales bacterium | reverse complement strand
TTCTCCACAGAGAAATCTTTTTCGCCCCACTCCCGACATATTCCGGCCCATTTCCCGCCAAAAATCTCCGTTTCGTAAAGTCGCGACCTCGCGTTTTTTTGAATTCAAGATTGAGACTTGCGCTGATTCTCCATAATCCGACCATGATTCCAAAATCAGCGCGTATGCAAGGACTTTTTGAACCTTCGAAAAATGGAAAACGGCTTGTCCCCGGCGTTTATGAGGCCGAAACGAGGCGGAAACAGAACCGGAAAAAGGCTCTTCGGTTCTTTTGCCGCAAACATGCAAATGCAAAAAAGGCATGTCCGGCCGTTTGAACGGGCATGCCTGATCTTTCGGGAAATCCGACCCGAAACGCTTAGGCGTTGCTTTCCTTAAGCTTTGCGAGCGTTTTCTGAGCGGATTCGAGCTTCAGTTGCAGGTCGATAACGTCCTGCGCCTGATTGTCGCGCTTCGCGCCCATCGTATCCACTTCCTTCAGGAGTTTGTTCCTGATGGCTCCGTTGCTGTTGCTGGTCCTGACACGACTGACGCCCCACGGGGTATCGATGCTTACCCGTGAGTTGTCGCTGCCGGTGTACGCGGTCACAAGCGCGCCGCGGTCCTGGCTGACGGTATTCTCCGTATTCTGAAGCTTTTTCTTTGCTTCCTCGAGCTGAAGTTCGAGCTTGCGGACGGTCTGCTCCTGTTGTTCGATCCGCCGTTCCTTGTTGCGTTTGTCCTGTTCGGCCTTTTGCTTCTGCTCCTTGGCCTGCTGTTTTTCCGCAGCCTTTTTGTTGGCCTTTTTCTGGTCTTCCATCTTCTTTTCGTATTTGGCGGCCTCGTCAGGATCATAGTTGAAATACTTCTGGACTTTTTCCGGCAGGTCGGTAAAGCGAACGAATGAACATCCGTCCTTGTATCCGAACGTGATCCCGTTCGGTTTCTGGTCAAGGACGTACGCATCCTTAAGGACTTTTCCGCTTTTCAGCGTGACGTCATGCTTTTTCACATTGTCGGTATCCGCGGCGAACATGGCAGCGCCGGCAAACAGGAGAACCGCCAGAACAGCAAAATGTGCGGTATGATTCATCATTTGTCTCCTTCCGTAATGCTAATTTGTTCGGGCTTCCGGAAAATGCTCTCCGGGATCTCGACGTTCGTTTCATACGAGACCAGAGACAACTTCGCAGCTCCATCCGGCGTGAAACGGAACATCTCCGAAGGGATCGTGACATCATCGTCAAAGGTGGCGTAGTCGAAATACTGCATTGTGTAAACGCCGTCCTCGCCGGTGATCTCGAACTGGCGGAGCAGGTCGGTGTCCTTACCGATCCAGAGTTTTGCCTTGATGCCCGGCTCAATGCGGAAAACAGCCTCGATCACTTTGCATTCCTCGCCGCACACGTCCTCGGTTCCATCCTTGAGCTTTGCACCGGTGAAGATCTCCTGGAAATCCACCTTGAACGGGATCGTCTGAAGCAGGGCGCCGTGCATTTCCTTGAGGTCGTCCTCCGTCATGTCGATCACTTCCCCGCGCAAATACATCCAGCCGGAGTCGCCGTTCATGCAGAACACTGCGGAATTCTCACTGTCCAGCACGTCGATGCGGACGCTTTCCGGCGCATGGAAACGAACCGTGGATGTTTTCCCGTCGCCGAATTCGTACTCGATCTGCGCAGTCTTGATGTTGGATGCGGCCAAATCGGTCGCAATGGCGTCCTCGGCGTTGTCGAACACATTGTCCGCAGGGTCACTGGAAGGTCCGCACGCCGACAGGAACAAGCCGACGGTCATGGCCGCTGCCGCAAGCACGGTACGGCAAATCTGATGTTTCATTGTCTGCTCCTGGTTTGCTGTTTATTCCGGGCGGGCTTCCGCCGTCGTTCGACGGATGCTTATGCCCGGACGATTCATTTGTGCGATAATATAACATATAGCAAAATACATGTCAAGCAAAAAAAGAAAAAAAAGAAACACATACCGCCTTTTTTTCGAAAATGCCGGAATAACGATTTAAGAGATGCCCCGCCAATGGAATCGGATGTCATACTGTGTTTTATTTGCGAGCGGACATTTGCGGATTGTTGGATCGGGCACAGAAGAGACCGTTGTGCTGCACTCCGGGAATAATCGCAAATGAAATCGGGATAAATCAGCACTTTTTTTTCGATGCGGGGCCATTTTCGACTTGAAAAATGAAATATCCATTCTATATTATGGAAAACCATGGAAATCCGCACAGGCAAATACAAAACATCTTTTCGCTCATATCCGATCTTCGCACCGTATTTCCCTGCCTCAAGAGTAAAGAGATTGAAGATGACTCACGACAATCATTGGAAATCATACGGAATCCGGCTTCTTCGGACGGCCTTGCTTCTCTGCATGACAATGCTTCTGCTTTTGTCCGGGGCGCTTTCCGGAACGGAAAAAAGCGCCCGGAAACTCGTCCGGATCCCTGTCTTTGCCTACGACAGGATGATGGTCCTGGACGAGGATAACAATCCGATATCCGGTTACGCCTACGAGTATATCCAGACGATCGGAGCCTACGCCGGATGGGATATCGAATACATTCCTTGCGAGAGTTTTTCCGTGTGCCTGAATAAACTTCTCGCGGGTGAAGCCGACCTTTTCTACGAGATCAGCTACTCCGCGGAACGCGCAAAGATCATCCTGTTCCCTGACGAACCGATGGGACACGAGTTTTACTATCTTTATGTCTTGAACGGGAACACGTCCATTGCGCCCGACGATCTGGAGTCCATGAACGGCAAGACCGTCGGCGTCACGAGCGGGACAATCCAGGTTGGACTCCTGAAACAATGGTGCGAAAAAAGGAATGTCACTTTTAATATCGTCGAATATGAAGTCGATGCTCAGAAAGAGGCCGATTTGTATGCGGGGAAGTTCGATCTCGACCTGGAAGTCAGCATGCAGGCGAAGCAGGATTTCTCGGCAGTGGAAAGAATCGGTTCCTCAGCCTATTATCTGGTCGCGAACAAGGAACGGTCCGATTTGATCGACGACATCAATTCCGCAATGGAAAAAGTGCTGAACAACGACCTTTACTATTTCACCCGGCTTCAGGAGAGATATTTTTCCGATACGGTAGCTAGTCACAATCTGACGACCGAGGAAAAGAACTGGATCGCGGACCACAAGGTGCTGCGCGTCGGTTTTTTCGACAACTATCTTCCTTTCTCCACGCTGGACAAAAGCGGCAATCCGGCCGGCGCGGGGATCGAAGCGGTCAGGGAAATCGTCAAAAAACTGAATTTGGAAGACGAACTGCAAGTCGAGTTTATTTGTTATTTCAATCAGGAAGAGGGCTACAAGGCGGTCGAATCCGAGGAGATCGACCTGATGCTTCCCGCCTATATCAGCAATTCGGTCAAACATGATTATCACATCATCGGCGGAAAGATCATATCGACCCTGGTAAGCGATCTGGCGTTTCTGAATGATTTCGGGGACGGTACGGACAAGCGCATCGGCGTCAACAGGAACAACATGATGCAGTTTTACTACAGCAGGGACTGTTATCCGCATGCGGAAATCGTGTTTTATGACGACATCCGGGGATGTCTCGACGGCCTGTTGAAAGGGACATCGGACGGGACCTTCCTGAACGGACTTCGGACTGAAGCGCTGTTGAGGCCGAAGAAATACCGTTCCATCAGGACGGAACGCGCCAAAAACGGTTTTGAATTCCACATGGCGTTCGCGGCGGACAACATCGGGCTGATGCTGCTGATGGACCGCGGCCTGTCAATGCTTCCTCCGGATTTTATGAGCAATGCGTCGTATTCCTATGCAGGGCGCATTAACACATTTTCCGTGATGGATTATCTTCGGGAACACATCCTGATTGTCATCATTACGGTCGCAATCCTGGGTGCCCTGGCCATGGCGCTGATCGGTTCCCAAATCAGCAAACGGAAACTGGCGGGGATCAATCGGGAACTGAAGGAATACTCCGAAGAACTGAAGGAAAATGCCGAGACCATCGAAAGACAGAGACAGCAGGAAACCGAACTGCGAAAACAGCTTGAAGAAGCATTGCAGATGGCGCAGGCGGCGAACCGGGCAAAAACGACGTTCCTGAGCAACATGTCCCATGACATCCGCACCCCGATGAACGCGATCATCGGGTTCACCGGACTCGCGGCCAGCCACATCGACGACACGAAACGCGTTCAGGATTACCTGAAGACCATTGAGCGGTCCTCGGAACATCTCCTTTCCCTGATCAACGATGTCCTTGACATGAGCCGCATCGAATCCGGCAAGATGACCCTGCATGAAAAAGTGGAGTCTCTGGCGGATATTCTCCATTCGCTCCGCGACATCGTGCATGCGGACATCCATGCCAAACAGCACAGTTTCTTCATCGGCACGGCGGACGTGCGGAACGAGCTCGTGTATTGCGACAAACTGCGCCTCAATCAGGTGCTGCTGAACCTGGTCTCCAACGCCATCAAATACACGCATCCTGGCGGAAGGATCTCCCTGCAGATCGTGCAGAAAGACACGGTGGAAGATGGCGTGGGCACATTCGAATTCCGTTGCAAGGACAACGGCATCGGCATGAGCGAGGAGTTCGCAAAAACGATCTTCGATCCGTTTACGCGGGAAGAGACCACCACGGTTTCGGGGATCCAGGGGACCGGCCTCGGCATGGCGATCACCAAAAAAATCGTGGAGATGATGGGCGGCAGGATAACGGTCAGCTCCAGAAAGGGCGAGGGAACCGAATTTGTCGTCACTGTGAATTTCAGGATCGCCGACGGAAAAACGTCCGATCCCGTGATCCCGGAACTGAAGGGACTGCGCAGCCTGGTCGTGGACGACGACATCAACGCATGCCAGAGCATCGCGGACATGCTCCGGGAAATCGGCATGCGCAGCGAATGGTGCGTGTCAGGCAAGGAAGCGGTCGTCCGCACGGAAGAATCCCTCCGCCACGGCGACCGGTTCAAGGTGTATATCGTGGACTGGCTGATGCCGGACATGAACGGGGTCGAGTCCGTCCGCCGCATCCGCAGGATCGTCGGGAAAGACGCATTCATCATCATCATGACCGCCTGCGACTGGGCCGACATCGAAAAGGAAGCGCGGGAGGCGGGCGTCAACGGATTCATCTCGAAGCCGCTCTTCCCGTCCGATCTGCAGAAAACGCTTCGCCAATTCTGCGGGAAAGCGGATCCCGAACAGACGGAAAAGGAAGAACTGTTTGTTTCGCTGAAAGGCAAAAAAGTCCTGCTGGTCGACGACAATGAACTTAACCTCAAGATCGGGACGTTGCAGCTGAAACAGCAGGGCATGAGGGTCGACACCGCCCTGAACGGACAGATCGCGGTCGACATGCTCCGCGCGAACGGGACCGGCGCTTACGATTTCGTGTTGATGGACGTGATGATGCCTGTGATGGACGGCTACGAGGCGACATCCATCATCAGGAAGCTCCCGGGCGGCGACAAACTGAAGATATTCGCGTTCTCCGCCAATGCCTTCGAGGAAGACAGGGAAAAGTCCCTGAAGGCGGGCATGAACGGGCACATCGCAAAGCCGCTGAAGCTGAACGAACTTTTGAGTGAGCTGAAACGATTCGGCGTGTAACGGGACGCGGCGTCGCCGACGACGGCCCGGCATTTTCCGAAAGCCCCGGTCTCATCGTCTCCCGAAAAGGGATGTGTCTTTCCTGCGCCGATAAGGAGTCGAGACGTTCTTCCCGGAACACCTTCCCGAAAAAAAGACGGAAACACGCTTTTTTTTCGGTGCGCTCACAAACTTAGATGAAAAACAGATTCAATATTACACACTCCCCGTTCAAATAACCATTTTTTTTCATTTCTTTCGGTTTCGAACAGTTAAACCGTATATTTTTCCCGGAACGCGCGAACAGAAAGAATACGGACAAACTCCCTTGACAAAGCCGGGAACAGATGTTATATTCCTTCGTCAAACATAATATAGAATAGAACCATTTACCGGAAAGGCTGTAACCGTTGAATCATACATTCTCTTTCCTGTTCAAGGCGAAATACATCGTTCCGCTCGCCTGTCTGCTGGCCCTGTCCCTGCTCAGCCTGCTTGTCATCAATGCCGCCCGTCTGCACAAGACCATAGAAGAGGCGAACATGACACATCGTCATCTTCTGGAATGCGACCAGGCCGGGGATCTGTTAAGGACCGGTTCGGATATCCTGACGAACGCCGTGCGAGGTTATATCGTCACGGGAGATCCCGTTTATCGCAATGAGTATTTCAGGGAAGCCAATGAAGACCGGCATCGCGAGGCCGGCCTGGCAAAGGTGGCTACTCTGCTGAACGGGGAAGAACTCCAAAAAGTCCTGGCGGAAGGCATGAACTATTCCATGAACCTCATGCGGCTGGAATACCATGCCATGAGGCTTGTCATTTCCGACCGGGAGCTGGCGCAGCCGGACTGTCCGCCCGAAATACGGAACTATGCCCTCACCGAGGAGGAACTGGCGGCTTCGCCGGAGGCGCGGCAGAAAAAAGCCTCGGAGATCGTCTTCGGACAGGTATATTCCGAATACAAGAAGAATATCTACGACTCAACCGACAAAACGCTTGAAAGCGCAAAAGAATTCTTTACCTCGTACCGGAAGGAGATTCTCCGGAAAAACAAACGCCTGTACTCCTATCAGGCCATCACGTTTATCGGTTTCGTCCTGCTTCTTCTGGTCTTTATCGTTTTTCTGCTGCTGGTGCGCGGACGGACGCACGTCCTGCTCCACAGAGTCCTGGACAACATCCCGGTCCTCTTCTTCATCAAGGATGCCCGTTCCCGGCGTTATGTGCACTGCAATATGGCGTTCGCCCATTATGCCTGCCGCGACACGATCGCCGGTGTGGTCGGCAACACGGACGCCGAGCTGTTCGATGAAGCCACGGCTCACAAATTCGTGGAGGATGACAGCAAGGCGCTTTCTGCCGATGTGGCAAACTCCTTCCTGGAGCATGCCCTGGACGGACAGGGAAATCCGCGCAGTTTCCTGACGACAAAATTCAAAGTCCCGGATCTGGATGGCAACACCTGCCTTTTCGGCCTGTCGCAGGATGTGACGGATGCAATGGAGAAACAGCACAACAGCGAGGCTCTGGCCGAATCCCTGTTCGCACTCCAGTCCTACGACGACGTTTCCTACAAGCATAAGGTGATCGGGATCATCAGGACACGCCTTGGCGCAAATTTCTGCCATCTGATCCATTGCGACGAGGACGCGAACCAGGCGATCGTCGAGCCGCACTACTATGCCCGCCTCAATCCCGACGCCCCGTGCGAACGCATCGTCGCATCCCTGAGCGAATTCAAGGCCTACACCAAGCGAATCGTATCCCTGGAACCGTTTGTGATCGACGAAGAGGCTCCGTCCGGTATTTTCCGCATGTTTGCCCTGCTGGACACAAAGACCGGCGTATGGATGCCGGTCACGACCTACTCGATGCCGATCACAAGGGCCGGCCAGTTTTTCGGCGCTCTGGTCATCGGCTATGCCCAGAAACGGAGTCTTTCCGAAACCGAAAAGGAATTCATCCGGACAAGCGTGGCGGTCCTGGAAAACGCGCTGGAACGCAAGCTCAACCATGACAACCTGCGTGCCGCGCTGGACAGGGAAATCGCGGCGGAACAGGCAAAAAGATATTTCTTCTCCTCGGTCAGCCACGACATCCGCACCCCGCTCAACGCCATCATCGGCTATTCCGAGCTTCTGATCGGCGGCATCGCGGACGAACAGGAACGTGCCAGGGCACTGTCCGCCATTTCCACCAGCGGGCACACGCTGCTTCAGCTGATCAACGACGTGCTGGACCTCTCCAAGCTCGAATCCGGCAAAATGGCCATCAATCCCGCGCCGACCGATGTCCGCGAACTCGTTTCCTCCGTGCTCCAGTCCTTCGGCGTGACCACCAAGGGCAGCAATGTCGAGCTGAAGGAAGAATTCGGCGACCTGCCGATGCTCGAGATCGACCCGCAGCGCATCCGGCAGATCCTCTTCAACCTCATCGGAAATGCCGTCAAGTTCACGGAACGCGGGGAGATCCGTGTCAGGGCATTGTTCCGGAAGAACGACGACGAAAAGGGCGTTTTCACGCTCTCCGTCTCGGATACGGGGTGCGGCATCGCGGATGAGGACAAGGAAAAACTGATGAGCCCGTTTGTGCAGGCCGGCGTAAACGCGAAGGTCAAGGGAACCGGACTCGGACTCGCCATCTGCAAGCAGCTCGCGACCAGGATGGGCGGACAGCTTTCGTTTGTTTCCGAGCTCGGCAAGGGCTCCACGTTCACGCTCGAACTCCGCGATGTGAAGTACGATGAATGTCTTTCGGACACGGACAGAGTCATCGCGGCAGGACAGGAACTCGCCCGCGGGCAGAAGCCGGATGACGACGCCCGCAGCGGAAAAGAAGGGCGCGAGGTGCGAAAAGACGTGCGGGAATGCCGCATCCTGATCGCCGACGATGTCCCGCTGAACCTGGCAGTCCTGAAGGCGCTCCTCAAAAAAATCGGCATAAACGACATCGAGACCGCGGTCGACGGGCAGGACGCCTGGGAAAAGATTCAGGCTTCGGAAAAGCCGTTCGACTGGATCCTGACCGACATCTGGATGCCGAATATGGACGGCAAGAGCCTGGTCTCGAAAATCCGGGCGGACGAACGCTTCGCCAATCTTCCGGTCTATGCCGTCACCGCCGATATCGAGGAAAAGAAAACCTTCGCCGAACACGGATTCACGGGAGTGCTTCTGAAGCCCCTGACCATCGACAAGCTTTCAAGGACTTTCGACTGAAGACATTACCGCTCAAAAACGGCTGCAACGCTGTCCGTTCGGATAAGAACCACCAACCCGAAGGAGACCCGGTAAAATGAACAGAACGACCGGAACGATCTACCATGTAAGCCCGTCAGGATCGAACCGCAACCCCGGAACGGAAGCGCTGCCGTTCGCCACAATCCAGCGTGCCGCGGATGCGGCCATGCCCGGCGACACGGTCATCGTGCACGCGGGAGAATACCGCGAATGGGTCGACCCGAAAATGGGCGGGACCTGCGACAGGAAACGCATCACCTACCTTGCAGCCGAAAACGAACATGTCGTGATCAAGGGGTCGGAGCGGATCACCGGATGGATCCGCGAAGGGGAAAGCACCGTTTGGAAGGCGGTCGTTCCCAATGCGCTGTTCGGAGATTTCAATCCGTTCGACACATGGCTTTACGGCGACTGGATGGTGTCGCCCATGTATCCGACCCTGCACCTGGGGGAAGTCTACCTGAACGGGAAATCCTTTTTCGAAGCCGGGTCCAGGGAGGAGGTCGGAAAAGCCGAAAAAAGGCTGACCGGACACAACTATCCGTGGAAAACGTACCGCGAACCGATCCCGGATCCGGACGATACGGTTTACCAGTGGTATGCGGAGGTCTACGCCGACAACACCTGCATCTGGGCAAATTTCCACGGCGCGGACCCCAATGCGGAACTGGTCGAGATCAACGTCCGGAAATGCGTGTTTTATCCTAAGCAGAGCGGAAAGGACTATATCACGGTCTCCGGCTTCGAACTGGCGCACGCCGCGACTCCGTTCGCACCGCCGACCGGCGACCAGCCCGGCCTGATCGGGCCCCACTGGAGCAAAGGCTGGATCATCGAAAACAACCACATCCATGATGCGAAATGCGCCGCCGTGAGCCTGGGAAAAGACGAAAGGACGGGCGACAACCTGTTCACGAAGACCAGGCGGAAGCCGGGCTACACCTGCCAGTTCGAATCGGTCGTGAAGGCGCTGCAGCTGGGCTGGAGCAAGGACACCGTCGGATCGCATATCGTCAGGAACAACGTGATCCACGACTGCGGACAGAACGGCATCGTGGGGCACATGGGCTGCGCGTTCAGCGTGATCACCGGAAACGAGATCTTCAACATCGCCGAAAAGCATGAATTCTTCGGCTGGGAGATCGGCGGGATCAAGCTGCACGCGCCGCTCGACGTCCAGATCATCGGGAACTACATCCACGACTGCTCGCTTGGCACCTGGCTCGACTGGGAAACGCAGGGCGTCAGGATCAGCGGAAACCTTTACCGCGAAAATGTCCGCGACCTCATGGTCGAGGTGTCGCACGGCCCGTACCTCGTCGACAACAACATTTTCGCATCCCCCTACAGTTTCGAAAACATGTCCCAGGGCGGCGCTTACGTGAACAACCTGGTCCTCGGCAACATGCTGCACAGAAAGGTCCTGAACCGTTCGACGCCGTATCATTTCGCCCACAGCACCGCGCTCATGGGCACTTCGTTCATCTACGGCGGTGACGACCGCTGCTACCAGAACATATTCGTGGGCGGGGCCGACGATTACGGGCAGACGGACTGCGTCTTCAGCGGCACGGGGGCCTATGACGGACACCCCGATTCCTACGGGGAATTCATCCGCATGATCAAGGAGGCGTTCCCGCAGAACGGCGTCCCGGGCGACGAGAACCTTTATATCCAGGTGCCGCAACCCGTCTATATCGCACGGAACGTCTACGGCAACGGAGCGAAGCGCTACGACGGAGAAACGGATTTCGGCGTCAAGGAGGGCGACTGGAATATCCGCCTGGAGGCAAAGGAGCCGGGATCGTCCGGCGCGGATCTGCCCGCCCCGGAATACATCCGGCAAAGACGCGGATTCGTCTATCTTGAAATGGACGCCGACGATATCGTCCTCTCGCAGAAAACGAAGATCATGTCGACCGCGGACCTGGGCGAAACAAGGGTGACGGAGGCTTTCTTCGAAAACCCGGACGGCTCGGACATCATCCTGGACCGCGACTATCTCGGTGAACTCCGCACGGACGGAAACAATCCGGTCGGGCCGTTCGCCGGCCTGAAACCCGGCCATAACCGCCTGTGCGTCTGGTGAAGCGGTCGCCGTCCGCTTCATTCGACGGCATATCGAAACAGAGAAAAGCCCCCGGATCTCGCCTGAGGTCCGGGGGCTGATTCTTTTTTCTTGAGCTTCAGCTTATTTGCTCTTCACCATCTTCTTGAAGGCTTCGCTGAACAGCAGGTAATTGCTGTTGCCTGCGACAGTGCCTTCGTTTTCGCCCCAGAAGAACGGCCAGTCGTCGACGTTCTCGAAGTGGTCGGGTCTGCGGAACAGCAGGCCGGGAGCCAAGTTGCCCGGGATAAACGAGAGATCGGCGCGGTTGTTGCCGTAGAACATCGCCTTCGGACGCGCGGCGCCGACCGCGGCCACCAGCGAGTAGTTGTGGTACGGATGGCAGCCGAACAGGAACGCCGCGGCCTTGTAGGCGTAGCTCTTGTCGATGATCTCCGGGAAGTAGAGGTTGGCGAGAGATGCCGTGAGCCCCATTTCCGTGACGGAACCGCTGCCGGCCCAGTTGCCTTCGGGGATGGGCACGCCGTACGGATTCAGATTCTCATAGCTGTCTAGATACTCCTTGTAGTCCTCCACATAAGGAACGAGTTTCTTCTTGAAATCATCGCTCAGGTACGGAAGCGCTTCAAGCGCGGGACGGATGCTGTTCGCGCCGCGGCCCAGGGACTGCAGCAGTTCCTGTTCGAGGCGTTCCTTGTAAGATTCTTCTCCGGTCGTGCGATACATCTGCAGGTTGAAGTTGTTACCGACACTGAAGCCGGGACCGCCGATGCCCATGCCGCCGCTCGTCGCGCTGTTGCTGCTGCCGGGCACGAGGGCCGTCATTTTGTATTTCCGCACGAGGCGGTAGAAATCGCGCATCGCGGAAGCGGAGTCGGTCTTGTCGGTTTCAAGGAGCTTTTCGATGGCATCGGCTTCGATCTCCAGGAACTCAAGCAATTCGGATTTCTGCTGATCGGAGGTTTCGGGGAGGTTGACTCCGTCCTTCTTCGCAAGCTGAAGGAGCGCGAGGTTCGCATCGGCAAGCTCTTTCCGGATCTTCGCGTAGGCGTCTTTGTCCTTCGCTTCGATCTGCTTCAGGGCCTCTTCGCGCGGGGTCTCGGCTTTCAGACGATCAATGGTCTGCTGAAGCTGGCCATTGCCGGCAGCGCCGGCAGCGCCCATACGACCGCCGCCCATGCCGCCGCCAAAGCCGCCCATGCCGCCGCCAAAGCCGCCCATGCCGCCGCCGAAGCCGCCCATGGCGCCGCCACGACCGCCCATACCACCGGCTGCCGCACCGGCAGCACCGCCGCCGAAACCGCCACCAAAGCCGCCCATGCCACCAGCAGGAGCAGCACCGGCACCGGCAGGACGCTGTCCGCCCATGCCGCCGCCGAAACCGCCCATACCGCCAGCAGGAGCCGCACCGGCAGCACCGGCTGGACGCTGTCCGCCCATACCGCCGCCAAAGCCGCCCATGGCACCGCCAGGAGCAGCACCAGCAGCACCGCCGCCGAAGCCGCCACCGAAGCCCCCCATACCGCCAGCAGGAGCCGCACCAGCAGCACCGGCAGGACGCTGTCCGCCCATACCGCCGCCGAAGCCGCCCATGCCGCCAAAGCCGCCCATGCCGCCGCCAAAGCCGCCCATGCCGCCGGCGGGTGCGTTGCCTTCACTCTCGAGGCGTTTTACCTGCGCCATGCAGCGTTCGGCCAGTTCGTCGTTGTAACCTTTCAGCACGCGGGCCGCCGCGGCAAACAGGGTAACTTCATTGCGGCTTATGCCGCGACCACTACCTCTGGTGAACGCCCACATGTCATCGGGGTTGCCGCTGCGCTTGCCGTCTTCGGAGATCTCGAACCGTTTCAGGCTGGGATCGTACTGGAGGCCGTCGGTAATGGTGGCGGCGTCGCCCAGATGCTGGTAGTTGTCAAGGACCGAGTTGGAGAGCGTCATCGCGAAGTGTCCGAGCTGTTCCGCCTGGGCAAGGAAGTTCAGAACGCTGTGCTCGATGTACTGCAGGATGTCGGGCTTGCCGTCCGGACGGTGCAGGTCGACATAACGCTGTTCCTCGCTCACGAACGTTTCATCGCGGTCGTTGTGGAAGAGCTCCCATGCCATGATGAGGCTGTTGAGCATATTCGAAGTGGCGCCGATTTCGATGTCGAAGTCGCCCGCGTCAAAGAAACCGCCGACGTTCAGACCGGGGATGAGCTCGTAGGGCTTGTAGGGGGTGCCGTCGGGCTTCACCGCGGTCTCCTGCCCCTGGAAGTGGCCGTCGAAGTGATCGCTCGGCGGAGCCTGCATGTAACCTTCCTTGAAGGGCTCGCCGTGCCAGATCCGGTACGCTTCGTTGACCGTCATGTGGTTCATGTGAATGGGGAGCCACACGTCGCTGGTGGCGTCGGTGATCGCGTCATAGACGGAATCGTTGATGATGAAGTTGCCGGTCTCGTGGTCGCCGTACTTAATGTAGTAGATGCCGGGCTCTTTCACCTTGCTGAAGTCAAATCTCGCGTAATTGTATTTATAGAAGTCGCCCCATTCCTTGACCTTGCCAGTGTACGCCAGCGTCTCGTTGCCGTCTTCATTGATCTTCCAGAGTTCGGCGGTCTCAAGAGGCTTATCGTTCTTGTCAAGTTCGATCACGGCCACTTTCGGCTGATCGGGCACATATCCCACCTGGGAGTAACCGATATTCGGTTCCCGGATCCAGCCGGGAACGGCATTGGGTTCGACGATCCAGGTCATCACCTTGCCGGTCTTGTTGGCGGGCAGCAAGGTGCGAAGGGTGTACCAGCCGTTCTGAGCGACAATACGGCCGTCGAACAGCTCCATGTCGACATCGGACGTGATCTTGATCATGCGTTCGGGCGCATCGGGCGCGATCACGAAAGATTTGCCCGATTCGAGCGGAAGCGGATCGACGAACTTGCCGGTGTCGCGGTCGTCGTAGGTGCGGAATCCCTTGTACTGGCGCGCCTTCTCCTCGTTCGGCAGGACCTCGGTCTTGCTGACGGCATAGCGCGGGAACCGGTTGATACGGCCGTCCACGATGTAGGTCTTGCCCCAGTACTGGGACGGGATGAATTCCAGGTTGAAGCCGGCCTTGCCGACCACGGACTCGGGCAGCGGCTCGTCCAGATAGAGGGAGAGCTCTACAGCGTTACCCTTCGCAGTAGCCACGACGCGCGAGGCGAAATTGTAATCGTTGAAGCGCATCTGGACTTCAATGGACTTGTCCGCCTGGTTCACTCTGCGTGTCGACTGCGGAACCAGGTCCCACTGCTCGGGGGTCTTGGAGAGACGAACGGCGCCACCCTGAACGGTTCTCACGCCGTGGTGGATGATCTCGATACCGGCGTTCTTCTCGTCATTGAACCCGCCCGTAAACGCGTTGCTGAACACCAGGAAATTCACGCCCTGCCGTTCAAAATAGCCCTTGTCGTTCAGGACAAGGCCCTGCTGTTGAGATTGAGTCTGCCGGGGCTGCTGGGCCTGCAACGGGGCAAAGACAGGGGGCAGCGCGAGCAGCGCGGCCACGATGAGGGGGGAACAATCGCGGAAATTCATGCTGATGATCCTTATTCGGCGGAGGGAACCGCCATTGGTTTTGAGGTTATTTGAGGTTGTTTGGATACAAGTGTATGCTTATTGGTGCATAATATATACATGATTAAGTCAAATTTCAAGTGAAAAATGCATGTTTTTTCATTCCCTGTCACCATTATGAAAGAAATGACCGAAAAAACAATCTATCCCGGGCGTATAAAAACTTCATGCCTGGCAGTCCCGCATTGGCTTTTCCTGAAGCACCCCCGTTTGAATCTCTTTTTTGAGCTCGAAAATCTTTTTTTCGAAAAAAATTCGAAAAAAGATTAAAAATCGATTTGACATCCGAATATTTCGGTGTATAGTATTATCAGGAATTCAAGAACAATCGGTTCTCGAACAAAAAACAGTCAACCTCTCTTCCATAGGAGACACGACCAAGAAGACCATCAACAAGACATTCGCCATCGGCGCCGCTTTCACCGCGGCGGTCATCCTCGCTCCGGCAACTTTCGCACGGGATCACCACGAACCTCCGGCCAACGGCATCCGGCTTGCGGCCGATATCGTGAACCTGGTGCGCGCGGTCTTCGAACCGCGTCCGGCTCCGGTCATCGTGAAAGCGCCCCCGACAGTCGTCGAGAAAACGGTCGTCTTGGAAACCGTGCCGACCGTGGTCGCCGCCGCGCAGGAAGTCGTCACGGCTGCGCCTGGCACGGTCATCGTGACGGGAGCGGAGGAAATCGACATCCCGGAGTACAACTACGTCCTCTACGAAGAAGAGTTTATTCCGTACTATGAAGGCTGGCTCTTCTACCGCGACGAATGGCGCTGGGTGGGGGTCGACCCCCGTCCGATCGCGCCGCCGAGATGGACGCCCCCGCCGCGTCACCGCGACCACAGGCCGCACAAGATCATCGTCCTGCCCGACCGCCATCGCGGCCATGCTCCCCTCCCCCTGGCACACCGCCATGAAGACCCCCGCCGCGCCCCCGCACCGGTGATCGTCCGCCGCGAAGAACCGCGTCATGCCCCTGCCCCGGCGGCACGCCACGAAGAGCCCTGCCGCGAACCTGCCCGGACGACAGCGGTCCGACAGGAAAAGCAAAAACAGACAGTTGTCCGTCCGGAAAAAGACAAAAAGGAAGCAAAGCGCGCGGAACCGCAGAAGAAAGGCGCTCCGCCCGCGAAGAAACGCTGACAGCGCAGGCTGATTACCGATAGAACCTCCAGGTGAACGCCGGCCCCCGAAGGCGAGAAAGGCTCCGGGGGCCGACTTTATTATCGTCCATCCGAAGAAAAGTTCGCAAAAAAAAAGAAATATCCTTGAAAAAAACTGGAACGGGGAGTATATTAATTGATTCCGATGTGGTATATCCCGAATACGACGTCAGGAAAGTCCCGGGATCTGGCAGTTCCGGAACGCCCTTTTTTCGACTATTTGTGCATACAAACTGAACTGAACGAGGAGCAATCCTGAAATGAAAACCTATTTGGCCAAGACCGGCGAGATCGAACGCAAATTCGTGCTGTTCGACGCCGCGGGCGAACCGCTTGGAAGACTTGCCGTCAAGATCGCGAACGCTCTGCGCGGCAAAGACAAACCGACCTATACTCCCCATGTCGATACCGGCGCGTTCGTCGTCGTGATCAACGCGGGCAAAGCCGTCCTCACGGGCAGCAAGGAAACCGGCAAGAAGTACATCCGCTGGACGGGCTACCGCAGCGGCCAGAGAATCGAAACGCCGGAGCAGATCCGCGCGAAGCATGCCGACCGCCTGATCCGCGAGGCCGTGTGGGGCATGATGCCGAAGGGACGCCTTGGCCGTGCCCAGTACGCCAAGCTGAAAGTGTACGTCGGTGCGGAGCATCCGCACGCGGCCCAGAAACCCGAACCCGCGAAATAATGGAGCATTGAGATTATGGACAAGAAGAACGCCATCGCCGCCACCGGCCGCAGAAAATGCGCCAGCGCCCGCGTCCGCATCGACGCCGGCAGCGGAAAGATCACCGTGAACGGCCAGAAGTTCGAAGAATATTTCGAGACCGAAGCTCTCCGCGGCTATGTGATGCAGCCCCTGAACGTCTCCGGCGCAGCCGAGGCATATGACATTGACGCGTCCGTCGTGGGCGGCGGCAAGGCCGGCCAGGCCGGCGCCATCCGCCACGGCATCGCCCGCGCCCTCGTTCTCACGGACGAAAACTACAAGTCCGTGCTGAAGAGCAGCGGCATGCTGACGCGCGACTCCAGAGTCAAGGAACGCAAAAAACCCGGTCAGCCGGGCGCGCGCAGACGCTTCCAGTTCTCCAAACGCTAATTGGAGACTGCCGTCATGGACAAAGTACGCGTCGCAATCGTCGGCGCCGCGGGATATGCAGGCGAAGAGCTTCTCCGCCTGCTTTCCCGTCATCCGTATGCCGATATCCGCGTGATCACGTCCCGCCAGAACGCGGGCAAGGACATTGCGGAGATTTTCCCCCGTCTCGCCGGGACCGGCCTGCATTTCTCCATGCCGGACGTCGAGGCGATTAAATCCGGCTGCGACGCCGCATTTCTGGCGCTTCCCCACGGTCTCGCGCATGAATTCGCCGAGCCGTTCATCAACGCCGGACTCACCGTCATCGACATCAGCGCGGACTTCCGTCTGCGCTCCCTCGACCAGTACAAGAAATACTACAAGATCGACCATCCCGCGCCCGGACTTCTTTCCAGCGCGGTCTACGGCCTCCCCGAACGCTACCGCGAACAGATCCGCAATGCGAAGCTGATCGCCTGCCCGGGCTGCTACGTCACGAGCATCCTGCTCCCGACCACCGCGATCCTGGCGGCCAGACTGGCCTCGCCGGAAAGCATCGTGGCATGCAGCATGAGCGGCGTGACCGGAGCCGGACGCAAAGTCGATCTGCCGTACATCTTCCCGGAATGCAACGAGAGCGTGCGCGCCTACGGCGTGTCCGGCCATCGCCACCTGCCCGAGATCGAGCAGGAGCTCGCCGTCGCAGCCGGGCTTCCGTCCCTCAACATGAACTTCATCCCGCACCTCGTGCCGACCAACCGGGGCATCCAGTCCACGATCATCCTGGACGCCGCCGAAGGCTGCACCGAGGAAGCCGTGGCGGACGCATTCGCGAAGGCATACGGGAACGAACGGTTCGTGCGCGTGCTTCCCGCCGGAAAACTCCCGGACACGAAGCATGTCACGCTCACGAACTGCTGCGAGATCGGGTTCAAGCTCGACTCCCACACCGGAAAGCTCCTGCTCTTCTCCTGCATCGACAACCTCACCAAGGGTGCGTCGGGACAGGCCGTGCAGAACTTCAACATCCGGTTCGGATTCCCGGAGGAAACGGCGCTGGTCTGAAACGCCGCGAACAACGGCTTTGGCTTCCGTTAAGAAACGCCGCAGGATCGGAAATCTTTTTCCGGTCCTGTTTTTTTTGCGTTTTTTTCAGGCGGGGGACGTTGATTTTTCCGCCGGATGGTGCTATTGTTTTCCGAACTTGAAACACATTACTCTTGAGGCATTGTTTTTATGGCATCGGAATCGACCGGCAATTCTTCCTCCGGGGCTCGCCCGGATTTCCCGAAATCCGTTCACTTCGTCGGCATCGGCGGCATCGGCATGAGCGGACTGGCGCAGATGTACCGCGACCTCGGATGCGCCGTGACCGGCAGCGACCGCGCACTCGGACACCCGGAAAACGAACGCATCTTCGCGGCGCTCAGCAAATGCGGCGCGAATCTCTTTCCGCAGGACGGCTCGGTCTACGCGGACGGATATGCGCCGGACGCCATCGTGTATTCGACCGCGATCGAGGAGGACAACCCGGACTTCAAATGCGCCCCGGAGGGGATCCGCCGTCTTCACAGAAGCGAGGCGCTGTCGCTCGGGATCGGCGCCCTGCGCGGGCGATTCACGATCGCCGTGACCGGGACCTGCGGCAAAACGACCGTAAGCGCCTGGCTGGCGGACGCGCTCGACCGTCTCGGCGGCGATCCGGGGATGCTTTCCGGCGGCTATGTGAAACGCTTCCGCGAGGACGGCTCGGCGGGAAACTACCGGGGCGGATCAGGGCGGGACTTCGTGATCGAGGCCGATGAAAGCGACAAGAGCCTGCTGAACTATGTGCCGGATACCGCGCTTATCCTGAACATCGGCACGGACCATTATTCGCGCGAGGAGCTCGCCGAGGTCTTCCTGACGTTCGCCGATTCGGCGCGTTCGTGCGTGGTCATGGAACTGGACGCGTTCCGGGAGATCGGCCCGGAGAGATTCCCCGCCGAAAAGATGATCCTGCTCTTCAGCGGCAACCCGGATGCGCCGGTTTCCTGCGCGGGACGACCCGTTCTCCGCCTGGATTCCTACCGCGTGGCGGACGGCTGCGCCCGGTGTTCGTTCAAGGGACTCCCTGAGATCCGCCTGCCGATGCCGGGACGGCACAACGCCCTGAACGCACTGGCGGTGCATACCGTGCTGACCTCGCGCGGATACGACGATATGGACGCGCTGAAGGCCGTTTCGGAGTTCGACGGCGTGGCCCGGCGGTTCGACCGGGCGGGCGTCATGGAGAACGGCGCGCAGGTCATCGACGACTATGCGCACAATGTGGAAAAGCTGGCGTCGTGCATCGGCGCGGCACAGGAACTCGCTCCGCAGGGACGCGTGATCACGGTCTTCCAGCCTCACGGGTTCGCGCCACTGCGGTTCATGCGCGAAGCCCTCGCCAAAGCCCTTCCGTCCATTCTGCGTTCCGCGGACGAATTCATCTTCCTGCCGGTCTACTATGCGGGCGGCACGGCATCCTTCCGTCCGACCAGCGAGGAAGTCGCCGGGACCTGCCGGGAAGCGCCCGGCGCAAATCCCGGCGCGATCCGATGCTTCAGCGACCGCACAGCCTGTACGGACCACCTGAAATCCGCCGCAAAAAGCGGCGACGTTGTGATTATCGCGGGCGCCCGGGATGAAAGCCTGTCAATTTGGGCGAAAAGTCTGACAAAAAACGCTTGACATTTATTGAAAACAGTGATATAATATGGGACGCTTTTCTTTTGATTCTTTAATTTTATGAAGCATCTCGGCTCGACCGGAGTTCTTATGCAGAATAGATTCAGATATTTGACAATGCTGGCGCTGTTGACTCTTCCATGCGCGGCGGGATTCGCGCAGTCGGGCGCGGTCAAGCGCGACATGGCATATTCGCGCGAGCTCAACGCGCTTGGCCTGTTCGATTTTTCGACGCGGTTCCTGACGGAGCGCATGGAGGAAAACACGAGCAGGGACATGGCGAATTTCTACCGGGTCCAGCTCGCGGAAACCTACCTCGCCTCCGGGAAAAACGAGGAGGCGCAGAAGATCATCGACGGCATTCCGAAGACCGATCCGGCCTACTATCAGTCTCTCGGCACGCTCGGCGTGTACCATTTCATGAAGAAGGATAACCAGAAGGCGCTGAAGCCCCTGGAGGAACTCTACAACCACCTGAAACGGAACAAGATTGATCCGGCCGATTTCGAGCGCCCCCTTACTGCCCTGCTGAACATCTACTATCAGGAGGGACGCGAGAACGATGCATCGTCCCTCATGGACTGGACCCGCGGCAGTACGTCGGACAAACGCGCCACGATGTACACGAAGGCAGTCATGCAGCTCGCCACAGCAGAGAACAACCGCCGCGCCGAACTGCGCGAAAAAGCCGCGTTCCAGCGCAGGTTCTCCGACCTGATGAAGGACAAGAGCAAACAGACCGACCTGACCCGCCTTCAGAAACGCATCACGGACCTCACGAAAGAGGTCGTGAACAACCCCGGCAATACGGACAGGCAGCGGGCGCGCATCGATGCGTACAAACAGCTCGGCGAGATCCTCGGCATGGACCTCGACCGCGTCATGAAGATCGACGAGATGGAACTCGCCCGCAAAAAGACCTCCGGCGAGGTGAAGAACCGAGACAAATGGAGTTCCCGCGACAAGGACCGTCTCCGCAGGACCGATCCCAACGACTGGCAGACCGCCGTCCTCGCCGCCGCCGTCGATTTCCACGACATCCAGTGGGGCGGACAGGACATGCTCACCGCCTACGCCACCGCCCAGATCATCCGGTGTTTCTATCTCCTCGGCGAATACGAGGAGGCCGGCGAGGAGGTCCGGCGGTATCCCGACCTCTTCGAGGCGTCGGACGAGGCCCTGGAAAAGGACGGCAAGAAAAATGAATCGCCCGCCGCGGACGCGAAATTCTGGACCGGACGCTCCTATCTCGCCCTCGCCGAGCAGACCGAGGCCGCCGCAAATGAAAAGAAAAATGCCGACCTGAAGAAACAGGCCGTCATCTACTACCGGCGCGCGTTCAAGTACCTCGGCAAACTCGTAAAATACTATCCGCAGTTCAAGGACGCCCCGGCCGCATACAAGGACTTCAAGCAGGCGACCGAAAGCGCCATGGCGATCGACCCGGAGAAACGCTCCACCTACCAGACCGAGTTCTCCAAAGTCAAGGCGCCGGAGATGAGCGACCAGTCCACACTGGTCTCCGCCTGGGCCGAACAGAACTACGCCAGCCGCCAGTACAATCTGGTGGTCGAAGAGCTCCTGCCGATCCTCCAGCGGATGGCATCCCGCTACACGCCCGGCCTCTCCGAGCTCGCGAACCGGCTGATCCTGTCCTACGCCTACATGGGCGACTCCACGAACGCCGTAATCCTGGGCAGCTACGCCGCGCTGCTCCCGAAGGACGATTTCGTCACGACCGCGCTCCTGAACGCCGGGCACGTGCTTTGGAAACAGGCGGCCGAAACGACAGATTCCGCGACCGCCGCCCGGCTCAAGGGCGACGCACTCACGCTTTACAGGCTCCTGCTTGAGATCGACATGCTGAACCCGTATGCCGGCGTCGTGTCGCTCCGCGTGGCCCGCGAACACCTGAACTCCGCCGCCGCGATCGGGAAACGCCTGAACGCCTCCTCCGATCCCGCCGAACGCGTCGCGCTGAAAAAGCAATGGCTGACGGAAGTGAACAATGCCGCGGCGTCCTACAAGGTCATCATGGAGAATTTCGGCAACAATCCGGAGCTCACGGACGAAGCCTACATGAAATACGCCGACTGCCTGGCCATGCAGGATGACTACGAGGGCGCGGCAAACGCGCTCCGCAAATTCATCGCCTTCGGCCCCAGTTCCCTGAAAATGACCGCCGTCGTCCAGGAGATCATCCCCGAAATGCTTTCCCGCGAAGCCGACCGTCTCGCCGACCAGGCCGCGTCCATCCGCGACGAGGCCGCCGGGGATCCCTCGCTCATCGAGAAGGCGGACAAACTCAAGGCGCAGGCGGCGGCGATCTACGACGAGGCGGCGGAAGACATCTTCACGCTCCGCCGCGACCTCGCGGACGGCGGCAAATACGCGTCCGTCGCGAAGACGCCCGAAGTGGAGAAGGTGATCCGCCGGGCGGATTCCCTGCTGCCGTGGCTGTACAACGGCGCCGGGAAATGGGACAAAGCGATCTCCGAATTCGAATCGTTCATCCGCAAGCATCCGGACGATCCACTGGCTTCCGCCTACCTGATGCGAATCGGCATCATCCATATGGACCTGGGGCGCGACAACGACGCGCAGAAGATCCTGACGACGCTGGTGAACCGCTACCCGGATTCCGCCGAGGCGAAAAACGCCCAGTACGTGCTCGCCCGGACGCTGTACACGGCAGGCAACTACGCCAAGGCGCTGGACATCTTCGAAAAACTCTTCGCCGGAGAACAGGCGAAGAACCTGTCCATTACGAACCTCCGCTGGATCGCCTCCACGCTTTCGCAGTGCCCCGACGAATCGCTCGCCAAACGCGCCGCCGGGATCGCTCTGAACGTCTGCGAACGCCTCATCATGGCGGTCCAGGATCCGAAACTCGACGACTGGTTCTCCGAACAGCGCGCCGCCGAACTCAAGTCCGACAGGGACGCCGCAAAAACCGCCGTCTCCCGCCTGGAACAGCGCCTGCATCTGGACGCCGGACGCGCAGCCGCGAAGGCCGGTCAGTTCGATAAGGCAGTCGCCGAACTGGAAAAGATCGACCTGCTGGAAAAGGATTCGCCGTATTTCTACGACATGCACTTCGCGCTGGCGGAAGCCCGCGAAATGCAGGGACGCGCAGAAGAAGCGCGCGCCGAACTCGCGAAGATCTCCGTGCGCGCCAACCAGACCGGAAACTTCGAACTGTACAACAAGGCGCAGGTCCTGACCGGGGAATCCTTCCTGAAGTCCGGCGCGATCAACAAGGCATATGCCTGCTTCAGCATCATCGCCGCAACCGCATTCCCCGAAGACGAGGACGACGCGGAAACGGCGGAGCCCGGAACGGAAGCCGATGCCGCCGCCGAACCCGAGGCGACCGCTCCTTCCGAGGAGGAAACCGATCCCGCCGCGATGCAATGGATCGAACAGGCCATATACCGCACCGCATACACCTCGGCGCTCCTCGGCAATACCGAAGACCGCGACCGCATGGTCAGAAAATACCGCAAGCATTTCCCGGACGGGAAGTACGCCGCCGAAATCGGCTCCCTCCCGGAATCCCAGGCTCAATAATCAAATCATAATCCATACGACAGAGGTAACCAGATGAAAAAACTGATGACGCTCCTCACCGGAGGACTTCTGCTGGCAGCCGTTCAGCTCGCAGCGCAGACCGCCTCCGCAAAACCCGTTATCATGACGACCGACGGCGAGGAAATCCGCGCCGCGATGGTCGAACTCACGCAGAGCGGCGACTTCCGCTACGCCGAATCCCTGAAGGACGGCTCCCCGAAGCTCACCGTCCGCAAGAATCGCGTCCGCTGGGCGTGGGTCCCGAAACCCGAAGAGATCACGGCTGCCGACAAGCTCCTTTCCGGCAAGAAATACGACGAGGCGGCAGCCGCGTTCGCCGCGACGGCGAAATCGTTCGGTCCGCTCGGCTGGGAACCATATTCCAAGCTCCGCCAGGCCGAGGCGCTCGACGCCTCCGGGAAGCAGTCCGAGGCGATCAAGGTGCTCGAGACGCTGAAGGATTATTCCGGGAGCCCGCGCAACGAGGCGGATCTGAGCGCGGCATACGAACTCCTGATCAAGTTCTACGCCAACATCAAGGCGTGGGACAAGGGGCTCGAACTCTCCAAAAAGCTCATGTACGCCGGAGACGCAGCCGCCGTAAACGCGCTTTTCGCACGCGGCGACATCCTCTCCGCACGCGCCTCAGAAACGAACTCCCAGGACGACCGGCGCGACGCGTTCAACGCATACGCGCAGATCAGCCTGATCTTCCCGAAGTCCGCTCGCGCCGCGGAAGCAACGTTCCGCGCCTACCAGACGCTGACCGTGCTGAACGACGCCCGCGCGCAGATATTCGCCGACAGGCTGAAGAAGGAATATCCGAAGAGCGACTACGCGAAACAGCTCTGATCCCCCCTTGCATAAACGTCATCAAACAAGAACTTTCAACATAGAAGGAAACATTCGTATGAAATTCAATCGCACCTCAGCAGTCCTCACTGCGGCAGCCGTCTCGGCTTCGGGTCTTCTGCTCTCCATGCCCGCCTGGGCGCAGGAAGCCGCGGCCGAGGAACCGGCGAAGAGCGGCACCAGCTTCCTGTCCGTCGTCTTCGGCGGCACTGCCATGGACCTGATCGTCTGGCTCATGATCTTCCTGACCTCGCTCGCCACGCTGGCGCTGATCATCGACTCGTGCGTGTGCATCCGCGCGGTGAAAATTATGCCCGCCGACCTGATCGAAACCGTGAAGAATTCGCTCGCCGAGGGCGATCTGGGCGCCGCGATGGAAGCCTGCGAAGCCACCCCCGGCCCGCTGTCAAACATCCTGATGTCCGGCTTCAACAGCATCACCGAAGGCTACGACGTCGTGCTCGACTCCGTGTCGTCCCAGGCCAGCATCGAGACCGAAAAGCTCATGCAGCGCGTGAACTACCTGAACCTCTGCGGCCAGCTCGCCCCGATGTTCGGGCTCATGGGCACCGTGACCGGCATGGTGTCCGCGTTCGGCAGCCTCGGCACCGTGAAGGGCGCCGCGCAGACCGCTGCCCTCGCGCAGTCCATCTCCTCCGCCCTCTACACCACCGCCGTCGGCCTCTTCATCGCCGTCCCGGCCATCCTCGGATTCACGTTCATCAAGAACAACGCCTCCAAGATCATCCTCATGATGGAGGCCATGACCTACGAGCTGATCAACACGCTGAAGAACTCCGAAGTCAAGGAACAGTGACCGAATCCGTGAATCCAGCTCAAAGGAGCATCGCTAATGGCCAAGAAAACAAGACTCATGACCGGGGAAGCCGCCTCGGTGCCGATCTCCAGCATGATCGACATCGTGTTCCTCCTCATCATCTTCTTCATCGTGACCGCCACGCTCGACAAGGATTTGCAGGATGAAAGCGTCCTCCTCGCGGACGCCCCGAACGGACGCCCCGTCGTCAAGCAGGACCCGCGCACCATCACGGTCAATCTCCGCATGGACGGCTCCATGACGGTCGGCGGACGCGCCATGACCGGCGCCCAGCTCACCGCCCTGCTTGAGGACGTGAAGCGCACTTCGCCCGATCCCCTGTCTATCCCGATCGTGATCCGCGGCGACCGCCAGGTGCAGTACTACTACGGCGCGAAGGTGCTTGACGCGATCAAGAAGACCGGACTGTACAAGGTCAGCCTGGCAGGCCTGCAGGAATAAAGAGGAGGCGCGAATCATGGCAAGAAAAGAAACGACAAAGCTCAATCCGCCCCCGGACGCCAGCTTTCCCCTGTCCAGCATGATCGACGTCGTCTTCCTGCTGCTCATCTTCTTCCTCGTGACCCAGAAACCCATCACCGAGGAAGTCATGATCAACGTGGAGCTGCCCGCCCCAGACATGTCAACCGTCGCCGCCGACCCGCTGATCCCCATCACCATCGACGTCGACAAGTATTCGCGCGACAACATCGACGAGATCGACGCGAGGTTGGCCGCGCTGAGCGACCGCGACGACCCGAATGAAGTCCTGAAGGACGAACGCCTGTACTACTCGTTCAACGGCTCCGCGCCGATGGAGGTCTCAAAGCTCCGCGAACGCCTCGCCACCGTCGCAAGGGCAGACGCGAACTCCACGATCATCATCAAGTGCGACCCGAACGTGAAGTACCGCAAGCTCATCCGCGTGCTCGACCTCTGCAGTGAACTCGGCCTGAACTCCCGCCAGCTCGTCGACAAGGTCGCGCCGTTCATTCCCGACCCGCCGCCCCAGCGCGGCCGCAGATAATCCGCTATCGCCTTTTCCCTTTTTCATACCCAAACCCCAGAAAGGACTTTCATCATGGAACTGAAAGGCAGCAAGACCGAAAAGAACCTCGCTTTCGCGTTCGCAGGCGAATCCCAGGCCCGCAACAAATACACCTATTTCGCCAGCAAGGCCAAGAAGGAAGGCTTCGAGCAGATCGCCGCCTTCTTCCTGGAAACCGCGGACAATGAGAAGGAACACGCCAAGCTCTGGTTCAAGCACCTCGGCGGCATCAACTCCACCCTCGAAAACCTGAAGGCCGCAGCCGCGGGCGAACATGAGGAATGGACCGACATGTACAAGAAGTTCGCCGAGGAAGCCCGCGCGGAAGGGTTCAACGACATCGCCGCGCAGTTCGAGGGCGTCGCCGCCATCGAGAAGCGTCACGAGGAACGCTACCTCAAGCTCGCCGCAAATATCGAAACCGGCGAAATCTGGGTTCGCACAGGCGAAAACCGCTGGGAATGCCGCAACTGCGGTCACGTCTACATCGGGACCACCCCGCCGGAAGTCTGCCCCGTCTGCAACCACCCGCGGGCTTATTTCCAGATCGAGGCGGACAACTATTAATACCGCTTTCGGGCAGTTCTCTTTTACCGCCCGGACTTTTTTCCCGGGGCGACGCAGCTTCACCGCGCGCCCCGCATTTCATTCTCACGGAAGAGAGAGCAATATGAACCGCATACGGATACACGGCACGGACCTGGAGGTCTCGCAAATCTGCTTCGGACAGGTCAGGCTCGGCCTCAGGCCGGACGAAACGGAAGGGATGCGCCTGATCGACGTTTTCGCCTCGCTCGGCGGGAATTTCATCGACACGGCGTCCGTCTACTCGAACTGGGTGCCCGGCGAACTCCACCGCAGCGAACGCATCCTCGGCGACTATTTCCGCAGCCGCGGCAACCGCGACAAGTTCGTCGTCTGCACGAAGGGCTGCCATTACGACCTGGCGACGAAGACCGACCGCGTCACGCCCGCCGACTTCATGACCGACCTGGAAACCTCGCTGAAGGCGCTCCGCACCGACCGCATCGACCTGTATCTCTTCCACCGCGACGACATTCGGATGCCCGTCGCTACCCTGCTGGAAGTCTGCGAGAAAGCCAAAGCCGAGGGAAAGATCCGGTATTACGGCGCGTCCAACTGGCGCGTTCAGCGTCTCATGGCCGCCGACAAGGCCGTGCAGGAACGCGGTTTCGAGGGCTTCCGCGTGAACCAGCTCACCAACCACCCCGCGGTCGGCCTCACAAATCCCATGCCCGACGACACCATGACCATGTGGAACCGCAACTACGCAGGCTACCACCGCGCGACCGGGATGACCGTCATGGGCTCTTCCTCGCTCGCGGAAGGGTTTTTCTCCGACCCGGACAATGAACGTTTCGCCGGGACCATGTACGACACCGGCGCGGCGCGTCTGCTGGCGAAAAAAGTCCTCGCCCTCTCGCAGGAAACCGGGCTGACTCCGGCGCAGATCTGCATCCGGTTCCAGACGGACTACCCCGGGATCCAGATGATCCCGACCTTCTCCGCCTCGTCCGAAAAGAATCTCCGCGAAATCTGCTCGTCCTTCGACAAGCCGTTCCCGGAAGACGCCCTGTTCCGGTTCTGAACCGCATCTCTTGTGCTCAAGCGCAACTGAGCACTGTTGCGTCACCGTTTGCGGTGTGCTCAAGCGCAACTGAGCACTGTTGTGTCACCGGTTGCGGTGTGCTCAAGCGCAACTGAGCACTGTTGTGTCACCGCTTGCGGTGTGTGCTGCCGCAGCGGAGCACTGTTGCGTCACCGCTTGCGGTGTGTGCTGCCGCAGCGGAGGCTCCGCTTTCAATTGCTTTTTCGCAAAAAAGATGTATATTATACTTCTCCATTTCTGATCCTGTCCAAACAAAAAGGTATGCACCGCATGCTTTTCTTCTATAATCTTTTTTTTCCGCTGGTGTTCCTGTTCTACCTGCCCGGCCTGATCGTGAAGTACATCCGGCGGCCCGGATACAAGGAAACTTATCTTGAGCGGTTCGGCATCTTCGGCGCGGCGCGGCGCAGCGAGCTGAAGGAATGGCGCGGCGCGGTCTGGCTTCACGCCGTGAGTGTGGGCGAGACCAATCTCTCGCTGCCGCTGCTGAAGGCATGGGCGGAGGCGGAACCCGACCGTAAGTTCATCCTGAGCACGACGACCACCACGGCGCAGGAGATCGCGCGGAACAAGACCGATCCGGCGCGCGTGAAGGTCATCTTCTGCCCGATCGACTGGTGTTTCTTCGTGTGGTCGGCCATGCGCCTGATCCGCCCGTCGAAACTCGTGATCTTCGAGACCGAACTCTGGCCGCAGCTGATCTCCTCGGCGAAACGCTCCGGCGCAAGACTCATGCTCGCCAACACGCGCATCTCCGACCATTCGTACCGCGGATACCGCCGGTTCCGTCTCTTCATCGCCCCGATGCTCCGCAAGTTCGACCGCATCTGCGCGCAGACCGAGCTCGACCGCGAACGCCTGCTCACGATCGCGCCCGGCATCGAGGGCCGCGTGTCCGTGTGCGGCAACATCAAGTTCGACCAGGCGCCGCCCGCCGGAGACGGCGCGGATTTTCCCGCCATCTTCGGAGAACAGGGCATCTCGGTCCTGCTGGCGGCCTCCACGCACAGCCCGGAGGAACCTATCATCCTCGACACGTTCATGGCGCTGCAAAAGGAATTCCCCGCTCTGCGGCTCGTGCTCGTGCCGCGCCACGCCGAACGCGGCAACGACATCGAAAAAATGATCCGCGACCGCGGCCTGCGCTACCACCGCAGGAGCAACGACACGGGCGACAAGCAGGGATTCGCCGTGCTGCTGGCGGATACGACCGGCGAACTCGCGCGCCTTATCAAGGGCGCGGATGTAATCATCATGGGCAAGACGCTTGCCGGAAACGACGAGGGACAGAACATCATCGAGCCCGCCGTCATGGGCAAGCCCGTGGTCTGCGGCCGCAAGCTGAGGAATTTCCGGCAGGCGCTGGACGCCCTCGTGAAGGGCGACGCTGTACTGCGCGTGATGAACGACGACGAACTGACCGGAGCCGTCCGCAGTCTGATCGCCGATCCCGAAAAACGCCGCGAGCTCGGCGACCGCGCCCGCGAAGTGATGCTGAAGAGCCGCGGTGCGATGGAAAAAGTCCTGGCCGCCGTCCGCCAATAATCAGGCGCGCATCCCGCGAAAATCATCAGTTCCGGCGGATTGATTCTCATCCTCTGCCAATGCATCTCCGCAGTTGCACGGTGTTTTTTCCGTCATCTCCGCCGTCAATACTTGACAAATCCTTCCTGCGCGTGTATATTATAACTTGCATTTTTCAACAGACACATTGCAGTCATTCGGGGTTTGGTGAAAGTCCAGACCGGCGGTGAAAGTCCGCGAACCGGCGCAAGCCGGCCGACGTGGTGGAATCCCACGACCGACGGTGAACGGACCGCGAGGCGCGCGAAACGGCGCACCCGGCGGCGAGGCAGTCCGGAAGAGAGAATCATTGCAGCGTCAGGCATGTTCTTTAGGCGAAAATCCCGATACCGCAGAACAATTTTACGAGGTCAATCGAGAATGGACAGCAGGTTCGACACCGTGGAAAGCGTCTTGGAGGACGTGCGCGCAGGCCGGCTCGTGATCGTCACGGACGACGAAAAACGCGAGAATGAAGGCGATCTGGTGTGCGCGGCGGAAAAGATCACGCCGGAACATGTGAATTTCATGATCACCCATGCACGCGGACTGGTCTGCGCCCCGATCACCGAGGCGCGGGCGAAGGAACTCGGCATCTACCGCGCGCCATCCACCGACCATTTCAAGACGGCGTTCACCGAAAGCGTCGACATCCTGACCGGGACCACCGGCATCAGCGCGGCGGACCGCGCAGCCACGATCAGGGCTCTGCTCGACCCGGCGGCGAAACGCGAGGACTTCGGCATCCCCGGACATGTGTTCCCCATCGCGGCGCGTCCCGGCGGCGTACTCCAGCGCACCGGCCATACGGAGGCATCCGTGGACCTGGCGCGTCTGGCCGGGCTTCAGCCTGCGGCGGTGATCTGCGAGATCACGAAGGACGACGGTTCCATGGCGCGTCTGGACGACCTGGCGGCGTTCAAGGAGAAATTCGGGCTGAAACTCTGCTCCATCGCCTCGCTCATCGAATACCGCCGCAGGACGGAAAAGCTCGTGGAGGAGGAACTCTGCGTGAAACTTCCGACCGCGTACGGCGACTTCATGCTCCACATGTTCCGTTCCAAGCTCGACGGCGCGTGCCATCTGGCGCTGACCCACGGCGACGTCGCCGCCGCGAAGTCCGTGCTCGTCCGCATGCACAGCGAATGCCTCACGGGCGACGTCTTCGGCTCCATGCGCTGCGACTGCGGCGACCAGCTCCACACGGCCATGCGCATGATCGCGCAGGAAGGCGCGGGCGTGCTGGTGTATCTGCGCCAGGAAGGACGCGGCATCGGACTGGCGAACAAGCTCCGCGCCTACAAGCTTCAGGAGGAAGGCTGCGACACCGTCGAGGCCAACATCCGCCTCGGATTCCCGCCCGATCTCCGCGAATACGGCATCGGCGCGCAGATCCTGCTCGACCTGGGCGTAAAGCATCTGCGTCTGCTCACGAACAACCCGATGAAGGTGGTCGGCATCGACGGCTACGGGCTCGTCATCGACGAACGCGTCCCCATCGTGATCGAGCCGGGCGAGTACAACAAGCACTACCTGGACACCAAACGCGAAAAGATGGGGCATCTGATCTGACCCGCCCTCCCCCGCGAACGAAACCGAACTGAAATCACAACAAATACTCAAACATACATCAGGAGAAACCATCATGGCAAAAGACGAACTCACCGTACTGGAAGGCAACCTCAACGCCGCCGGGCTCAAAATCGCCGTCGTGTGCGCACGCTTCAACGAATTCTTCGTCTCCAAACTCTTCAGCGGCGCGGTCGACGCGATCGTCCGTCACGGAGGCAGCCGCGCGAACATCACGCAGGCATGGGTGCCAGGTTCCTTCGAACTCCCGTTTGCGGTCTCCAAGCTCGCGAAAAGCGGCGACTACGACGCCGTGATCGCGCTCGGCGTGGTCATCCAGGGCGCCACCGCCCACGCCTCCACGATCTACAGCCAGGTCTCGAAATCCCTCGCCCAGATCGGCATGGAGTCCGGCATCCCCGTCATCTACGGCGTCGTCACGGTCGAAAACATCGAACAGGCCATCGAACGCTCCGGCACAAAGGCGGGCAACCGCGGCGCCGACGCGGCTGTCGCCGCGATCGAAATGGCGAACCTGAACAAGAAACTCTGAACCGCCGGACCGTTCCCCTTCTCCCGAATCCAGCCTCTACCCTGAACCAGCGATGAATACAGAATCAGAATTTGAACACGAAACCGGAGACGCCTCCCCGGAAAAACATGCCCCGAACGGCAGGAAAGCGCATCAGCCGCAGTTCCAGCCCCACCAGCATTTCAAACGGCTCGGCCGCGAGCTCGCGATGCAGTATCTTTTCGAATGCGACCTGCGGGACAGCGTGACCGAACCGAACACGATGGAGGATTTCTGGACGCAGGCCGAGGAATCCGGGGAATTCTCCGACCTCCGCGTCTTCCGCCGCGCCAGAGCCTATGCCGAAACCCTGATCGGACACGTTCAGGCAAACGACGGCGAGATCACCGATTACCTCGGGAAGTTCTCCGAAAAGTGGGACGTGGACCGCATGTCCGCCGTGGACCGCAACATCATGAAGGTGGCCGTGGCGGAAATGCTGTACTGCGCGGACATCCCTCACCTCGTGAGCATCGACGAGGCGATCGAGATATCGAAGGATTTCAGCGATGAAAAGTCGGGTGTCTTCATCAACGGCATCCTGAACGGCATCAAGAACGAGATCGAAAAGAAACCCGCGGGCGGCAGGACGGAGTAACGGAACATGTTTTCCATCTTCTCCAAATTCAAGAACGGCCTCCAGAAAACCGCGGTGGCCGTCAACCGCAAGATCGCCGGACTCTTCACAGGAAACCGGGAATGGACGGAAGAGGACTTCGCCGAACTGGAAAGGACCCTGATCGGCACGGACCTCGGCATGTCCGCCTCGCGCACCATCGTGCAGAACATCCGCGAACGCTACAAGCTCGGCGAACTCAAGTCATCCGACGACATTTCCCGCGTGGCCGCCGCCGAACTGAAGAAGATCCTCTCGGAAGGTGCACGTCCCATGCGGAAAAACCCGGACGGCGTGACCGTACTGCTCTTCGTCGGCGTGAACGGCAGCGGCAAGACCACCACCATCGGCAAGCTCGCTGCCGCCCTCACACAGGACGGAAGCCGCGTCATGCTCGGCGCGTGCGACACATTCCGCGCCGCAGCAGTCGAACAGCTCACGCTGTGGGCGGAACGCACCGGCAGCCAGATCGTCGCGGCGAAACAGGGCGCGGACCCCGCATCAGTGGCGTTCGACGCCGTCAAGTCCGCCGTCGCGAAAGGCATGGACTACCTGCTCATCGACACCGCCGGGCGCCAGCAGAACCGCAAGAACCTGATGGACGAGCTGGCGAAAGTCACGCGCATCATCAACAAGGTCCTGCCCGGCGCGCCCCACGAGACCATCCTCACGATCGACGCCAGCCACGGCAGCAATTCCATCTCGCAGGCCCGCGAATTCGCATCCGTCTCCGGCGCTTCCGCCATGGTCCTCACGAAAATGGACGGCACGGGAAAAGGCGGAGCCGCATGCGCCGCGCAGCGCGAATTCGGCCTCCCGATCCTGTTCGTCGGACTCGGCGAACAGCCGGACGACCTGCAGGTCTTCGACCCGGAGACCTACGCGAACGCGATCTTCCCGCCGGACACCGGCGCCGCGGAAACCGAATCCTAACATCAAGCCGGAACCACGGAGTTCATCATGCACTTATCCGTCAAGCATTCGAAGATCAACGGCGAAACCGCCGTCCCGGGATCCAAATCCCATACCATCCGCGCCCTCGCCATCGCATCCCTCGCGAAAGGCTCCTCCATCATCAAGGCCCCGCTCGTCTCCGACGATACGCTGTCCTGCCTCTCCGCGGCGTGCGCCCTCGGCGCCTGGGTGCGCCGCGGCGACGATTCCATGTGGCAGGTCATCGGGACCGGCGGCCGCATGATCGAACCCGCGCGTCCGCTGGACATGGGAAATTCCGGCACCGGACTGCGTATCTTCAGCGCGCTGGCGTCGCTCTCCTCCTCGCCAATCTCGTTCGGCGGCGACGAATCCCTGCAGAACCGTCCGATGGAGTCCCTGCTGAACGCGCTGAACGACCTCGGCGCGAAAACGGAATCCAACGGCGGACACTGCCCCCTGACCGTCACGGGCCCCATCCACGGCGGCGAAACCACCGTCGACGGGACATCCTCCCAGTATCTTTCCGCGCTTCTCCTCGCCGCTCCGCTCGCCGACGGCGACACCATCCTGAACGTTCCGTTCCTGAACGAAGTCCCCTATGTCGAAATGACGCTCGCCTGGCTGAAACGGCAGAACATCAACCTGAAATACAACAAAAACTTCACCCGCTTCCACGTGATCGGCGGGCAGCAGTTCAAGCCGTTCAACGAAACCATCCCCGGCGATTTCTCCACCGCGGCGTTTCCTCTGGCGGCGGCCATCGTGACCGGCGGCGGAATCCTGATCCGCAACCTTGACTTCAACGACCCGCAGGGCGACAAGGCGTTCGTCGAACTTGCCGGACGCATGGGCGCGAAAATCGAAACCGGCCCCGGATTCGCCCGCGTGAAACCCGGCCCGGTAAAGCTCCATGCAGCCGAACTCGACCTGAATTCCACGCCCGACCTTCTGCCGATCCTGTCCGTCGTGGCCGCATGCGCCGACGGCATCACCGTCCTGAAGAACGTGGCGCAGGCCCGTCTGAAGGAAACCGACCGCATCGCGGTCATGGCGCACGAACTGACGAAGATGGGCATCCAGGTGGAGGAATTCGAAGATGGCATGGCGATCACGGGCGGCAAGCTGAAACCCGCCCACGTCGACAGCTTCCGCGACCACCGCGTGGCGATGTCGCTGGCGATCGCCGGCATGACATGCGATGAAAACGAAGCGGAACCGACTCTGATCGATTCCGCGGAATGCATCGGCGTCACCTATCCGACCTTCATCAGTGATTTCACCAGGCTCGGCGCAGGGTTCTACGTCGTCTGACGGAAACGGATGCGGCGGACGTTTTTTCCTCCGCCCGCCGCAAAAAACGCCGTTCTCCGACAGAATATCATGTCAAACGGAGAGCCCCAAAACATGCCGCGTCATCATGCCGGACGCTCATGACCTTTTTTCGTCATTATCGTGGCACACCTTCCGGTTTTGCCGCTTCCCGGACCGGACCGACTGTCGTTTTGTTCAGCTTACTCAAAAAAGCTTTCGTGATTGATTTTATCATGACTGAATGATTCATGTTTCCATTTTTCACCGTGCATTCGCCCCGCTTTCGGTTCTTCTGCAAGTTTTCTTTCATTTTTTTACAAAAAACGATTGTTTCGATTTGCAATAATATTTGACCGGATGTATATTATTAAAAAGCTACAAGTTTCCCACTCGATCACCCGGAGTTCAAATCATGGCAAATTCCGATCCCGCAATCCTCAGAAAATCCGTCTCAAGGCTCTACGACGCATTTCGCGAAGCCGCCGAGACAGTCGGCAACATATCCTCCATCGACGTCAGCATCCGCCAGCATCAGACGATGTCTCTGGTCTGCCGGCTGACCGAAGAGAAGCCGAACGGCATCACGCTCAAGGAGCTTGCAGAAGCCATGAAACTTGCTCCGGCGACCGTCTCCGAGCTCGTCGAATCCCTCGTCAAAAAGAACTTTCTCCAGCGCGTCCAGAACCCGGAAGACCGCCGCGCCGTACAGATCACGCTTACCGATCACGGGCAGACCCTGCTGGACCAGTGCATCAAGTGCGTCGACAGCCTCTGCGAAAAGCTTCTTTCGGACCTCTCCGCGTCCGAACGGACCGCCTTGCTCGGCGCATTGACGAAGATCACGGGGAAACTCTGATCCCCATTCCGGACGGCAGCGACCCGGCAGGCTCCATCCCTGCCGGGTTTCTTTTTTTCCGCCCGGAATCATTTCTCCCGCTTTCATCACGGGGGAACAGGGGATTCGACCTGAATCCGCATTTCACGGCAAATCCCGACTATTTCGCGTTTTCCGTTTGTATTTCGGGAAAAGGAACAGTATATTATTTTCAGAATAATTGAACTCCGCTCCACCATTCGGGACGGGAAACGGACCGTCCCGCCGCGGCAGCGAAGAGACAACCCGAACGAAGCAAAGAAAAAATGCCCGACACCAGCCCGATGACAAAGCACCGGAGATACCGGATGCTGTTATATATTTGTATTGCCTTGTACATCCTGGCGCTGCTGGTCAGGACTGCAAAAATACTGCTGGACCCCATTCTGGAACGGGATGCCAGCCTGTATCTTGCGTGGGTGGAGAATTGGATCGCGACGGGGAGTTATCACTATACATTTTTCGACCAGGTCGGTCCCGTGCCGCCGCTTCCGATCTGGTTCATCAAGACGATGATGCTGTCCGGGATCGGAGCGGAAGCCGCAGGAAGGACCATAGCCCTGTTTTTCGGCTCCCTGATGCCCGTCGTCGGATTCGTTTTCACGCTGAAGGTCTGCCGGAACATCCGTATCGCGCTGCTGGCCGCGCTCCTGCTTGTGTTCCAACCCGACCTGGTACAGTATTCCGGTCAGCCGCTGCGGGAATGCCCCTACGTCTTTTTTGACGGGATCCTTCTCATCCTGATCGCGGACGCGGTCCTGAAAAACGCCGCCTGCAAATGGGCGCTCTGCGGCATCGTCCTCTCCCTGACTTCGTATTGCAGGTTCGAAGCGCTGGAATTCACGCTGATCGTGCCGGGCATCATGGCCGCCTTATGGTATTTCAAGAAAATCGACTGGAAGGAAGCGATCCGAAACACGGTTGCGTTCTATCTGCTTTTCCTTCTGACATACGTCCTTCTTCTGACATGCGTGGATTTCGACTATGAATTCATCGCCCGTCCGTTGGGACACGTAACCGCAGTTTTCTGAGCCGCGCTCCAGGAGAAACGATGCTGGAAACACTGGGAAAAATACCGAAAGGCGTGAATATCATCGTCTTCATCTGGGCGGCGATCGGACTGTTCCTGCTTTTCAGGGATCCGAAGCTCCGGAAGGAGAAACTGCTTTATATCGGCCTGGCCGTGATCGGATTCATGGTCGCATGGAGAGTCCTGTTCCAGGTTGGGACGTCGAGGTATTTCTCTGGACTGATCCTGCCGTTTGCCGTTCTCGCATCGTATTTCCTCTACAATTCCGGGAAGAAAAGGCATGGCTTTGTCCGCCTGGTCCTTTCCGTGGCAATCGTCATTACCGGAGTTATCATCCTGAAAATGAATGTCGATTCCGTCACATGGAACGAAAGCGGCACGGCCATTTCGGAGATATTCCGCACCATTGACGCAAGCCGCGACGGGAACTATGTGTTCCGGGCACCGTGGAAGGATTTCCGCCGGATCTACTATTTCAGCCATCTGAACGGCAATATCGACGGGGTCTACGATCCGGTCAAGATCATAAACAATTACAACAACGTGTACACGGATACCGTGCTCAACGTCGAATCCAAGGAAATTGCCGGAAATGACCGCATCCAGGACGAACTCAGACGGAAATACCGGCTGATCGCCTCCCTGATCGAAGAATCGAACCCGAAGAAAAAACAGCTTCTTTATATCCTTTCGAACGACAACCGATGCGTCCCGGTCCCGGAGGACCGGATTCCGCCGTACCGGGCGAATCTGCTTGACAACGGCGACATGGAGGAGCTCGACTCCCCGGAGGAATCCCGTGAAAAACTCAAGACGCACATGGGGCAGTACGCGCCGTCCCCGGCGTCGGAAGACCCGGCGCTGACTCCCCGGCATGCGTACTTTTCCGCGTCGGACGAACTGACGTCACCTCCCGAAGTCAACGTGGAAAGCAAGGGCCGGATTGACGGAAACCACTCCGTGCGAATCCGCCATTACCAGAACAAACCCGTGTTCCTGATGTTCGACAAACCGTTCCCGAACGGGGAATACGAATATTCCGTGCTCGTAAGGGGAGAAAAAGGGACTAGGCTCCGTCTCGTCTATGAAGTCTGCAAAGACGGCGGCAGCGAGGTCCATCCGATCGCCACGTTCAACATCCCGGACAGAAGACTGTTTCAGATCACGACGCGTTTCTCCGTTCAGGGGCTGACCCCGGGAGAGCATTTCCGGACGGGCGTCCTGGTGCAGAAAGGCGATGCGGTCTTCGACAATTTCTCGCTGAATGAGCTCGGGGCGGCTCCGGACGCCGCGCCAGGCGCAGACTGAATCCGGCCGGGTCAAACCGCCGGGACGGCGATGCGGAAGAATCCATGCTTCCGGCTTGTATTTTCACCGTTTTCGGGTATATTATGTCAGCATGTTCAACTGAAAACCAAGCCCACTCGGAAAGGATTCGCCATGTTCCTCGGTCAGGATTACCTCATCGGCAATGAAACGGGAAAACGCATTTTCGACTCGGTCAAAGGACTCCCCATCCTCGACCCGCACAACCACGCGGACGTCGCCGCCATCGCGCGCAATGAGAACTTCAAGAACGCATGGGAGCTCTTCGCCGCCACAGACCACTATGTCTGGGAAGTCCTGCGGAAAGCCGGCGTGCCGGAGGAGAAGATCACCGGAAACGCATCTCCGCATGATAAATTCATCGCTATGGCGGACGTCTTCGACCGGATCGCCGGGAACCCGGTCTACGAGTGGATCCACCTTGACCTCAGATTCCTCGGCGTGACGGAGCTCCTGAGCGCGGAAACGGGCGAAGCCATATGGAATCAGGTCAACGAAATCCTCGCGAAGGAGGAAAGCCGTCCGCAGGCGCTCCTGAAACGCATGAACGTCGGCGTGATGTGCTCGACCGACGACCCCGCCGACACCCTCGAAGACCACAGGACCGTCAACGAAAGCTTCGGACGGACGATCGTGCGTCCGACCTGGCGGCCCGACATGGCGATGAAGGCAGGCAAGCCCGGATTCCCCGCCTATATCGAACGCCTCGGGAAACGCTGGGGCGTCAGGATCTCCACGCTCGACGAACTGCTGGACGTCCTTCAGAAATCCCACGATTTCTTCGCCGAAAACGGCTGCCGCGCCAGCGACCACGGCCTTGAACTCGCGTCCAGCGGGACCGGCGACGCCGGAGCGGCCGCGGAGACGTTCCGCAAGGCCATCGCGGGCGAACCGGTAAGCCCGGAGGAAGCCGCGAACTACGCGGATTATCTGCTCGGCGAATTCGGCGAGATGAACAGCCGGAGCGGCTGGGTGATGCAGCTCCATATGGGCGCGGTGCGCGATGTGCGCGACTCGCTGTTCCGCACGATCGGCCCGGATTCCGGCGGCGACGTGAGCGACATCTTCCAGTCTCACGAGGCGAAACTCATCCGCTTCCTGAACCGGTTCGACGGCCGTCTGAAAGTCGTGCTGTACTGCCTGGACCAGGCGCACCAGGCCACGCTGGCCGCGCTTTCCCGCGCGTTCGGCAGCACGGTCCGCCTCGGTTCCGCCTGGTGGCTCTGCGACACGCCGATCGGCATGAAGCGCCAGCTGGAGTACATCGGCAGCGTCGACCTGCTGAGCGCGTTTGCAGGCATGGTCTCGGATTCCCGCAAGCTTCTGAGCTACGGTTCCCGCTTCGAGATGTTCCGCAGGATCCTGTCCTCCACGCTCGGCGGCATGGTCGAAGCCGGACAGATGCCGGAACCCGTCGCCATGAAGCTCGCGAAAACGATGTGCTACGACGGTCCGCTGGCATTCTTCGGCCTGTAACCGATATAACCGTCATCCGTCTTCCCCCCTCCCCCCCATGCCGTCTGACCGGGATCCAAAGTCCGAACGCGACCTCGTGCGCGAGAACGCCGCGCTGAGAAAGCAGGTGGATTGGCTCTCCCGTCAGGCATACGGACGCGTCATGCCGGGACTCTTCGCATTCCCGCCCGAAACGGAAGACGGAGCTTATCCGGAAGATGGCCTGCGTTCGGAAGCAGGACCGGGACAACATGCCGGCGCGTTTCACGAGTCCGGCGCACCGTATCATGTTTCCGCTCCGACCTCCGTCCCGCCTGATCTGCCCGCGGAGGAAACGACTCTGGAACTGCCTGCCGGGAAACGCGGCGGAATGTCCGTCGCCGGATACGAATCGGCGGAGGCGATCGCGGCACGTCCGGCGATCGTACGGAGGACGATCCGGCGCGCCCTGTATGTTTCCAATGACGATTCGGGCTTATCCGGCGCCGCTCCCGCGCCCGCGCTGTTTCCCGATTCGTCCGGCGGACCTCAACTGTTCGACGCATCGTTCGTGGCGTGCGTGGCGAATTATCATCTGGCGGGCATGACGTTCCATGCGATCTCCAGGCTGCTGGAAACGGAATCCGGCCTCGCGATTTCCGAAACGGCCCTGCGCGGGCTGGTCCTGGCCGCGGCGGAAACGGTCATGCCTGTCTGCTCCGCACTGGTCGTGCGGACGCTTCCCGACTGGATGAGCCTCCGCCGTATGTTCGAGGAAACTAAGGCGGGCGGCGACTGGCTCGCCGACGAATTTCTGAAAAAGATCCGAGCGCTCGGCGAACTGGAGGAGAAGGCCAGGCTCCGCGCGGACCGTCTCGGCGGCGCCCCGGAGGATCTGTACCGGGAACGCCGTGCCGCACGAACGGAATCCGCAAGGATCGCAGCGGCGTTCTTCGGACAATGCCGGGAGACGCTTCCCGTTCAGAATCCGCGTTCGCCTCTTGCCGAAACGATCCGCCATGCACTCGAACACGAAAGCATCCTTTCCGAATTTCTGCACGATCCGCACATGGAGCTGTTCCGCACGCCGCCGGAAACGCCGGTCGCCGATCCGGTCGCGGCGCTTGCGGTCTGCGCCGACGAATGCCGCATGAAAGGCATACCGTTCCGCACTTGGCTGGAGGATGCGCTCGTCAAATTGAAACAGCCGAATCCGCCGCCGGTCAAGTCGCTGTTTCCCCGCTGAACCGGACAGAAGCCAGGCGCAACAAGCTCAAAGCGCACCCGAGGAGGCAAGACCCGCGAGCCGTCCGCTCGACAGAGCGAACTGGATGTTGAAACCGCCGGTCGGTCCGGTCAGGTCGAGGATCTCCCCGGCGAAATGCACGCCCTTGACCAGGCGGCTCTCCATCGTGCGGGGTTCGACCTCCTTCAGCAGTACGCCGCCGTCCATCGCCATGGCCTCGTCCATGGTTGCCGGTTCCGACACTGTGAACGGGATGCGGTCCAGCAGATGCGCGAGTTCGTGCGCTCCGGCGTTCGTGAGGCGTTTGGAATGGAAATCCTCCCCGAAGAGGCGTTCGCAGACAAGCGAAGCCAGCGAACGCGGCATGATGCGCGCGAGGGAGTTTTTCAGCAGATGGTCCGGCGTCTTTTCCCGTTCGTCGATCAGGTAATCGTACAGATTCTGCTCCTTTTTGTCCGGGAGGACGCGCAGGAAGATCCGCGCAGGCTCCCCATTCCCGCCGGACAGGACCCGGTTCACCGTGCCGGAGAGGTTCAACGCCGCCGGTCCGGAAAAACCGGTGTGCGTGAAGAGCAGACTGCCGCGCCGGGAAACGGGACGGGTCCCGACCGTCACACCCAGCTCGGCATCCGGCACCGTAACTCCGGCAAGCTCGGAGAACCACGGATCGTCGACATGAACGGGCGCAAGGGCAGCGACCGGTTCGCGGACGCCATGGCCGAGAGCTTTTGCGAGTCCGAGCCCCGACGAGGTTCCGCCGAGCGCGGGCGCCGCCGTGCCGCCGCAGGCCAGGATCACATGCGAAGCGCGGATGAACTCGCCGTCCTCCGTTTCGACGCCGGCCGCAGCTCCATTTTCCACGAGCACGCGGCAAACGGGAACGGACGAACGGGTCTCAGCCCCGGCTTTTTTTGCCGCGCGCAGAAAAGCGTCCCTGACGTCGGACGCCCTGCCGTTCATGGGGAAATAATGGATCTCGTCTTCGATCTTCGGGCGGATCCCCTCCCGCAGGAGCAGATCCAGGAAGAATTCCCGGGGCGCGGCCCGGAGCGCGTCGATCATGAAACGTCCGTTCCGCCCGAATTCCGCCATGAATTTGAGCGGATGCAGGGTATTGGAGAAATTGCACCGGCCGTTTCCGGTAGCGCACAGCTTGCGCCCGATCATATGGTCACGGTCCAGAATAAGCGTCGAGGCTCCATGCGAAGCGGTCGCAAGCCCGGCGGAAAGACCGGCGGGACCGCTTCCGCAGATGATGACGTCGAATGATTCCATGTGGTGTGGTTCCGGTTGGCGGTGAAAGGAAGAAACAGAAGGAAAAAATAAAGATAGCGCATCCGGGAAAAAAATCAAATCAAAAATGCCGGAAAAAAAGATTCTTCGGAAAAAAACACTTGAAAAAAAGCCGGATCGGGTGTACATTAATTAGTTTAATAAAACAAACATGCTACTTGACCCACCGATGTCGAAGGAGACGACTCTCTATGAGTATCAAAGACTTTTCCCTGCCGGACCTGATCCTGTATGCACAAATGGAACAGCACGACGATGCCGTCAACGTCCTGCTCGAACGCGTCAACCGCCTGGGGGCTTCCGACATCCAGGAACTGCGCGCCGCCGCACCGCAATTCG
Organism: Victivallales bacterium; assembly: GCA_045114455.1. GTDB lineage: Bacteria > Verrucomicrobiota > Lentisphaeria > Victivallales > UBA1829 > UBA1732. Next base: position 4,328 of record JBGUKN010000009.1, on the reverse strand, counting down.
AAGCGCTGTTCGAGGCATGGGACGATGCGATCTCCGCCTCCGTAGACAAAGCCAGGCTCTGCGTCCGGCTCGCCGAATTCTCCATCCTTGATTCCGCGGCATTCCGCAATTCCCTCAATTACGCGGTCCGCAAATTGCTCCCGCCCTATCTGGTCAGCGGAGCCGTCGTGAAAGCGCTCGGCGCAAAAGATGCGAACATCGGCGTCCGCGAAGTCGCGCTCCGCCTCAAAAAACTTCAGAAGCTGCGTTCGACCGCGATCATGTACCAGCAGGAAACCGGACAGTGCGGACGCATCACCGGCATCGACCGCGTGACCGGGACGATCGCCGTCACGCCGATCGACGGATCCAGCACCCTGTCCATTCCGATCGCGAATGCGGTCGTCTCCGCCTACTTCTTCGAAACGACGCCCGAACTCATGGACCTGATCTCCCCGCTCCGCGCCTCGCTCCGTCCCGCGGCCGAATACCGCCGCATCCTGAACCGTCTGGCGCTGGTCGACGTGCCGGAACAGAAGATTCAGGAGCTCGTCCAGCATCTTCTGGTGCCGCGCGTCTTCTCCGCGGCGGAATTCACTGCCTGGTGGTCCGCCGCGCCCGCAGCGGCGGCAGCCGGCGGCAAACGCCATTTCAGCGATTCCCGTAGCGTGCTGGAACTCTATACGCTGCTGAAGGGCGTCGTGGACAGCGGGGCAGCCGTGGAAGTCGATGCGGCCGCCGCCGAAAAGCTCGGGAAGCTTTTCATCCGCGTCAGCTCCAGACTGCTTCCGAAAGACGTCCAGATGCTCGCCGAATCCATTTCCTGGCTTTCCCTCGGCACCGCGCCGGAACTGCTTGCTTCGATGTTCACGCCCCTGCGCGGCCAGGTCCCCTTCTGGCCCGCCTCGATCCCCGGCGACGTGAAGATTCAGAACCTCGCGATTTGGGCGAAGATCTCCGTGAAAGACCTTGACGGACTTCTTATTGCGACGCGCGCCATTTACACGCAGGACGAATTCGTTTCCCTCGGACTGCTTCTCCCGCTCCGCTGCATGACCGTCTTCTTCGAACAGAAAAAGGGCGCCGATCCCGCAGACGAAGCCGCTCTTCTTCAGGCAGTCATCACGAAGATCGCCGCGATGGACTCGCTCTCCGCCGATGTCTGCCTCTGGATCTGGAAGAACAAGGCCCGCATCAATTCCAAGATCATCACCTCGCTTGTCGACATGGAAACCGTCGTCGCCGCGCTGAACCGTCCGGATCTGCTGAAGGAATGGGTCGCCGCACAGCGCGAACTCAAGCGTCTTCTGCTCGGCGAAAAGGGCGACTTCCGCAAATATCTCATCGAGAACGCCGACGGCGACATCCCGTCCATCGCCGCAAGTCTCCAGAAATTCCGCACGCAGGCCAGCGAGCTTCAGAGCGTGATGGTCAAAATGGGCCGCGTGTCCCCCGAATTCATGGAATACATCGAAAGCGGCGAAGGCAGCAAACTGCTCGGCATCCACGCGGTCAGCACCGAACAGCCCCCGGTCACCTCGATCGCTTCGCAGAAACGCATGCAGGCCGAACTCAAGAATCTCGTCGAAGTCCTCATCCCGCAGAACGCCGAGGCAGTGGCATACGCAAGAAGTTTCGGCGATCTCCGCGAAAACGCGGAATACGACGCCGCCAAGGAACAGCGCCGCTTCCTCCAGAGACGCCGCTCCGACCTCGAAAAATCGCTCGGATTCATGGAAGTCACGAATTTCGGCGACGTCGGGCTCGCCGACACAGTCGTGCCGGGCTGCCGCGTCTTCCTGAAGGACGGCAACGGCAAGGAGATTTCCTATTACATCCTCGGCGCCTGGGACGGCGACGTCGACCGCGGCCGCATCGCGTACAAGGCCCCGCTCGGACAGGCCCTCGTGGACCACAAGGTCGGCGAAAAAGTCAAGCTGCCGGAACTCGGCGAATGCCTGATTGAGAAGCTTGAGCCTCTGCCGACCGAAATGGTCAAAGAGCTTTCCGGCGACTGATCTCACGCCCCGCGTACCGCGCCATGCCGGACGTTTTCTCTTTCCAGACCCGGATCTATGCCGGAAAAAAGAGAACGGAGCTGACGGCGGAACAGCGCGCACAGGCCCTGCTCTGGCAGCCCGCTCCGTCGTTCGTCGGCGAAACGCGCGCGCTCCCGTCCGGGCTGCGCGTCCGTTTCATGCGCATCTCCAGGCCGCATCTGGCCGGACGCACCCTGCTGTTCTTCTCGGACACCCACATCCGCACCGCCGGAATACGGGGCATTTCTCCTTTCGTATGGCAGGACGGCGGGACGGAATGGCTGGCGAAGGCGTTTCGCGAGATGTTCGAGGCGATCCCGATGCCGGACTGCATCGCATTCGGCGGGGACCTCGCCGGAGAGGCCGCATGGATCAATAGATCAATTGAATTCCTGCGCTCCATCCCGTCCGGGCCGCACAAATTCGCGGTCTGCGGCAACTGGGAACTCCGGCGCAAATGGCTTCCGACGGAACGCTGGCGCGGCATTTTCGCCGATGCGGGATTCCGCCTCCTGCTGAACGAATCCGCGGAGGCATGCGGGATCCGCTTCTTCGGGCTGGACGACGCAAAGGAAGGCGACGGGCTTTCCCGGGAAACGGCGATCCCTCATTCCGAAAATGTCTGCGTGCTGTCGCACAATCCCGACACCGCGGCTGCCATGCTTCCGACGGACAAACTGAAGGACGCCCCGCTGATCCTCTGCGGCCATACGCACGGCGGCCAGTTCAGGATCCCCGGCTTCGGCGCGGTTCTCACATCCTCGCGGTTCGGCAAAAGGTTCGAATACGGCGCATACCTCCACAGTTCGACCGGTGCGATCATGTACGTTTCGTCCGGCATCGGCGCGACCTGGTTCCATGCGCGCATCTGCTGTCCGCCGGAGGTCCTGTTCGTCAACTTTTGCTGAACTTTCGGATTCCGGCTTGAAAGCCGGGCTAAATTATGCTATACTAATAGATTATTTTGTTTTTGACTGAATCACATACGGAGCGACCAACATGAGCGAAACCGAAATCAATCTCCCCGACAATTTCATCCACGAAATCATCCGCGCGGACCTCGCCGCAGGCAAAAACGGCGGCGCGGTCAAGACGCGTTTCCCGCCGGAACCGAACGGCTACCTCCATATCGGCCATGCGAAGAGCATCTGCCTGAACTTCGGCACGGCGCAGAAATTCGGCGGCAAATTCAATCTCCGCCTCGACGACACCAATCCCGTGAAGGAGGACACCGAATACGTCGAATCCATCCTCGAAGACGTGAAATGGCTCGGCGCCGACTGGGAAGACCGCTTCTTCCACGCATCCGACTACTTCGACCAGATGTACGAATACGCGGTCCAGCTCATCAAAATGGGAAAGGCCTACGTCTGCGAACTCTCCGAAGACGAATTCAAGGAATACCGCGGCACCCTGACCGAACCCGGCAAGGAGCCGCCCGGGCGCAAACGCACGGTCGAGGAAAACCTGGACCTCTTCGAACGCATGAAAGCCGGCGAGTTCCCGGACGGCAGCAAGGTGCTCCGCGCCCGCATCGATATGGCGTCGCCGAACATCCACATGCGCGACCCGGCGATCTACCGTATCCGCCACGCCGACCACCACAACACCGGCTCGAAATGGTGCATCTACCCGCTCTACGACTTCGCGCACTGCCTGGAGGACGCCATCGAAGGCATCACGCACTCTATCTGCACGCTCGAATTCGAGATCCACCGTCCGCTCTACGACTGGATCCTGAACACGCTCGACACCCCGTGCAAGCCCCAGCAGATCGAGTTCGCGCGGCTCAACCTGACCTACACCGTCATGAGCAAGCGCAAACTGCTCGAACTGGTGAAGACCAACCTCGTGAACGGATGGGACGACCCCCGCATGCCCACCATCTGCGGCATGCGCCGCCGCGGCATCCCCGCCTCCGCCATCCGCGATTTCTGCGAGACCATCGGCGTGACCAAGTTCAACAGCCTCACCGAGATCGAGCTGCTCGACCACTGCGTCCGCGACGACCTGAACAAATCCGCTCGCCGCGCCATGGCCGTCATGAACCCGCTCAAGCTCGTGATCGACAACTACCCGGAAGGCCAGGTCGAGGAAGTCGAGACCGTGAACAATCCCGAAGATCCCGCGGCGGGCACCCGCACGGTCCCGTTCTCGAAGACGCTCTACATCGAGCGCGACGACTTCATGGAAAACCCGGTCAAGCAGTTTCATCGTCTGGCGGTCGGAAAGGAAGTCCGCCTCCGCAGCGCCTAATTCGTTACCTGCACCTCGTTCGTGAAGGACGAAAACGGCGAGATCGTCGAGCTG
>JBGUKN010000008.1:0-22545 GCA_045114455.1 Victivallales bacterium | reverse complement strand
TCGATTCAAAGAGCAGCGTGCTGTCACTTCTGGCCGCGGATACCGAGTTCGGCGGCGAGGGAAAGATAGCGCTCGTGGTTCTCTTTGGAAAGGTACTTCAGCAGGCGTTTGCGGCGGTTGACCATGGCCATGAGGCCGAAGCGGGAGCTGTTGTCCTTCTTGTGGGAACGCATGTGATCGGTGAGTTCGGCGATCTTGCTGCTGAGCACGGCAATCTGGACCTCGGGGGATCCGACGTCACCCTCGTGGCGGGCGTATTTCTGCATGATCGCGGTTTTGGTTTCTTTTTCCATTGAATTCCATTCCTGTATTCGGGGATTAAAACGAATTTTATCCTTTTAAGATACATGCCTTTTCGGAAAATGCAAGCGGCATTCGTTTTTTTTTGCCATTTTTCATCCCGGCAAGCCCGGTCCGGGGCGGTCCCGGAACGAAATATTTCCTCTTCGCGCTTGCATCGTCCCGCCTCACGTGATATATTAATAGGTTATGACATTTTCAACCGAAACATAACGCGTCCGCCGCGGAAACAACGGCGGCGCACCAACCTTCAGGAGTTTTCCCATGCTCGAAGCGCTGAAAAAGAATGAATCGTTCCACACCCGCCGCGGCCCCGTCGTCCTCGTCATCATGGACGGCGTCGGCATCGGCAAGTACAAGGAAGGCGACGCCGTCCTCGACTCCAACACGCCGTTCCTCCACAAGATGATGGCCACCCTCCCGATGACCACGCTGAAGGCGCACGGCACCGCGGTCGGACTCCCCAGCGACGCCGACATGGGCAACAGCGAAGTCGGGCACAACGCCATGGGCTGCGGCCGCGTGTTCGAACAGGGCGCGAAGCTCGTCTCCGCCGCCATCGAAAGCGGACGCATGTTCGAGGGCGCCACGTGGAAAGCCCTGATCGAACAGGCAAAAATGGGCGGCACGCTCCACTTCATCGGCCTCTTCTCCGACGGCAACGTCCACAGCCACCTCAACCACCTGAAGGGCATGCTCGATCAGGCCAAGAAGGAAGGCGTGAAGAAGATCCGCATCCACGCGCTCCTCGACGGCCGCGACGTGCCGGAAACCTCCGCGCTCGACTACATCGACCCCTTCGAAGCCTGGCTGAAGGAATTCAACACCGACGGCATGGACTGCCGCATCGCCTCCGGCGGCGGACGCATGGTCATCACCATGGACCGCTACAACGCAAACTGGGACATGGTCCGCAAGGGCTGGGAAACGCATGTCCTCGGCAAGGGCCGCTACTTCAAGTCCGCCCATGAGGCCGTCGAAACCCTCCGCGGCGAGACCGGCGCCATCGACCAGGACCTCCCGCCCTTCGTGATCTCCGACGACGGCGCGACGCCGGTCGGCCCGGTCGTCGACGGCGACGCGGTGGTCTTCTTCAACTTCCGCGGCGACCGCGCGCTCGAGATCAGCAAGGCGTTCGACGCCGAGACGCTCACCGAGTTCGACCGCGGCCCGCGCCCGAACGTCTACTACGCCGGCATGATGGAATACGACGGCGACCTGCACGTGCCGAACCACTTCCTCGTGAACCCGCCGGAGATCGACCGCACCCTCAGCGAATACCTCTGCGCCACCGGCATCAAGTCGCTCGCCATCAGCGAGACGCAGAAGTACGGCCATGTGACCTACTTCTTCAACGGCAACCGCACCGGCAAGTTCGACGAAGCGCTCGAGACCTACATCGAGATCCCGTCCGACATCGTCCCGTTCGAACAGCGCCCGTGGATGCAGTGCGCGCTCATCACCGACCGCGTCTGCCAGGCCATCGACAACAACGAATTCCAGTTCATCCGCCTCAACTTCCCGAACGGCGACATGGTCGGTCACACCGGCGTCTACCAGGCCGTCCAGACCTCCATGGGCGCGCTCGACATCTGCCTGGAACGCATCTACAACAGCGTGAAGGCCGCGGGCGGCGTCATGCTCGTCACGGCGGACCACGGCAACGCCGACGACATGTACGAACACGCCAAGGACGGCTCCGTGAAGCTTGATTCGAACGGCAACCCGAAGCGCAAGACCAGCCACTCGCTGAACCCGGTCCCGGCGATTCTGTTCGACCCCGAGTACCAGGGCGAATACGATACCGCGCTGAACTCCGGACTCGGCATCAGCTCCATCACCGGCACCTGCATGACCCTGCTCGGATACTTCCCGCCCGCGGATTACGACAAGTCCATCGTGAACCTGAAATAGTCCTGCGCGGATATCCGGCATCCCCCCCATGCGCTCCCTCATCCTGATCGATTCCTACGCTCAGATCTTCCGCGGATATTTCGCGGTCCGCGTGCTCACCTCCCACGACGGCACGCCGACCAACGCGGTCTTCGCAATAGCGAAGTTCCTGCTCAAGCTCCACGCGGACTACCCCGCCGACGCGTTCGACGGCGCGTTCGTCTTCGACCTCGGAAGGCCCGCGCACAGGCTCGAACTCGCCCCGGACTACAAGGCGAACCGTCCGCCCGCGCCGCCCGACCTGACCGCCCAGATCCCGATCGTCCGCGACCTGATCCGGGCGTTCGGCTGGCCGCTCTTCGAACAGCAGGCATGGGAGGCCGACGACCTCATTTCCGCGCTCGCGAACGCGTTTTCCGAACGCGAAATCCGCATCATTTCGGCGGACAAGGACCTCGCCCAGCTCATCAACGAACGCGTTGCCATGCTCATCCCGTCCCGCACCGGGACCGGATTCGAACTGCGCGACGAGGCGGCCGTGGTCGGAAAGTTCGGCGTGCCGCCGTCCGGCATCATCGACTACCTCGCGCTCGTCGGCGACACGGCGGACAACATCCCCGGCATCGAAGGCGTCGGCCCGAAGACCGCCGCCAAGCTCATTTCCGAGTGCGGCTCCATCGACGCCATCCTCGCGAACCCCGCCGCCGTCGCAAACGAAAACCTCCGGCGCAAGCTCGTCGACGGCGCGGAACACCTCCGCAGAAACCAGGCGCTGGTCCGACTGCTGCGCGAACCTCCGGCAGGCGCGAACTGGTCCGACGCCATGCTCGAACGCACCGCGCCCGACTTCCGCCGCATCCGCGAACTCGCCGCGAAGCTCGATTTGAACAGCATCATCCGCGACCTCGACAGGATCGCGCCGGAGACGGCGTTCGATTCCGCTTCCGGCGATTCCGACGACCTTTTCGCCGCAGCCTCGCCCGAACCCGCCCGGCCGGAACCGGCTCCTGCCGAGGAAAAAGCCCCGGAGAAAAAAGCCGCTTCCGAACAAATGGAGTTCGATTTCTGACATGAATACCATCCGCGACCACCTCGAATCCGTACTGGAGCAGATCGCCGAAGCCGAAGCCGCGGCCGGACGCCCCGCGGGCTCCGTCCGTCTCCTCGCCGTGTCCAAGACCTTCCCCGCCGGAGACGTCGCCGAGGCGTTCGCGTGCGGCCAGACCTGTTTCGGCGAGAACCGCGTGCAGGAACTCGCCTCGAAGGTCCCTGCCCTGCCCGCCGAAATCGAATGGCATCTGATCGGCTCGCTCCAGTCGAACAAGGCCGCGAAGGCCGCCGCGCTCGCCGCCTGGATCCACTCCGTCGACTCCGAAAAGCTCGTGCGGAAGATCTCCGCCGCCGCGGATTCGCTCCACAAAACCGTCAACATCCTGTTCGAGGTCAATTCCGGCGAGGAGAACAAAACCGGGTTCCGTTCCGCAGACGACCTCCGCGTCTCGCTGGAGGCCGCACTCGCGCTCCCCGGCATCCGGGTACGTGGACTGATGACCATGGCCCCGCTCGGATCCGACGAAGCCGCATTGCACCGCGTGTTCGCGTCGCTCCGTACGCAGCGGGACGCGCTCGAACAGGAATTCGGCGTCAAGCTGCCCGAACTCTCCATGGGCATGAGCGGCGACTTCCGCGAAGCCATCGCCGAGGGCGCGACCATCGTCCGCATCGGCACCGCCATCTTCGGCGGGAGGACGAGTCCTCCACTGAAATAGTGCTCTCAGCTTCGCTTGAGCACACACGGAGTGTGTCGAGTAATGCGCGGCTACGCTCGCGCACACTGCAAGCAGTGATGTAGTAGTGCTCTCAGCTTCGCTTGAGCACACTCGGAGTGTGTCGAGTAGTGCGCGGTTGCGCTCGCGCACACTGCAAGCAGTGATGTAGTAGTGCTCTCAGCTTCGCTTGAGCACACACGGAGTGTGTCGAGTAGTGCGCGGCTACGCTCGCGCACGGGAAGACAAGTCCTCCTCTGGCATAATACCGTTTTCCGCCATTTTCCCGGCTTTCCGTTTGCATTCCCGCGTCCGGCATGATATAATAAAGTTATGACGCATGAAGCCTTCTGTCCGGCAAAGGAAAGACACCAATGGACTTGAACGACATCGATCTGAAGACGTGGCGGCGCTGCGAGAAGGTCCGGGCGCAATACGAACGCGATCCGGGGCAGTACCGCATGCGGCTGCTCCTGATCCTCCTTTACGGCGTGGCAAGCAACTTTCTCCTGCTCGTGGCGCTGCTTCTTCTTGGCGTTTTCTTCTGGCTGTTCATCATGGCGCTTTCAGACGGCGAAACGCTCGTCGGGGTGATTTTGCTGGTCATCGCGGTGATCGCAGTCATCCGGGCCGACTGCTACATGCGCGTCCGCGACATCCCGGACGGGCTGGACATCAAACCCGGACCGCTTTTCGACGAAGTCAACGACGTCTGCCGCGAGCTGAACATCCCGCCGTTCCGGGAGATCCGCCTCGATCTGGGCACAAACATCGCGGTCTTTCCCCGGTTCAGACGGCAGCCGCTCGTGAAACGCGACGTACTCGTCATAGGCTACCCGCTGATGTGCGCGCTGGACGCCAAATCGTTCCGTATCCTCCTGACGCGGGTGCTCTGGCACGAGACGCCGCACGCCCGCGACCCCCTGCTGAAATGGATCGAACGCATCTGGGCGCTCCCGCCGGTGATGTACAACCCCGACACGGGCAAGGCGGAGAAAAAGAAGCTTCCGCCGTGGTTCAACGTGTCGTTTTTTCCGCTACGGGCGGAGGAAGAGCGGAATGCCGAGGCATACTGCCGCGACAGGTTCGGCGCAAAGGATTACGCCGCAAGCGTGACGCAGGCGCTGTTCCTCTGTGAGAAGTTCAACCCGCAGGCGCTCCTGCTCATGAAGTATACCGTGGACGGCGCGGTCGAACATCCCGCCGAGGCCGTTCTCAACGAAATCCGCAAAGCCGGGACGGAGGCGGAGACGAAACGCCTTCTAACCCGCATGCTCCGTTCGTCCGAGCCGGTCGTGGAAACGCTTCCGCCGTTCCGGGAACGCGTCGGCACGAACGATCCCGCCGACCTGCTGCCGTACCTGGAGCGCACCCCGGACGCCGTCGAAAAGCTCCTGTTCGCCCAGAAGGGATTCCGGGCCAGGATCGACTGGTATCTGCGTGCCGACCTCTATGAATCCCATTACCTCGACGACGGGGAGTTTTACGACGGAAGCCTCATCGACGAGGATTTCGAACACGCCCGGTACCGCAAGCCGGACGACCGCGAGGAGAAGGAAGGGGACGAACTCTTCCGCCGGATGCGGAAGGACGAGAATGTCGATGAATCGTGCGGCGACCTGGAAGCATGGCTCAATGCGATCACTGCCGCCGCGAACCTCCTCCACGAAGACCGTCTGCGGGACATCCTCGAAAAAGCCGTGAAGAAGTTCCCGCACGACCTTTCGCTCCGGGGGGCGCTGCTCTGCTGGCACATGAGGCATGCCGGGACCGCGCAGGAGGAATCCGAGGCCGCCGGGAAGCTCCTGCGCATCACGGAACAGGATCCGATGCTCGCGCTGACATTCGACGAGGAGCTGCTCGAATATGCCGTGCACCGGGCCGATTCGGATCTGGTCGGGCATCTGCTCGAGGTCAGGGAAACGGCCCTGAAAGCGAAGAAGAAAACGTTCTCCCCGAAGCTCGGCATGGACGACCTTCTGGAACCGTGCAAAAAGTTCCCGGAGATGCGAAGGGATATCCGGAAACTCCTTTCGGACGACTGCATCAGCGTCGAGCGCATCTATTTCGTGACCCGCCGCTACCGCGAATCCAGCCTGCTGAGGACGTACTTCATCTTCCTGAAACGCAGCAGGAAAAAGACGTTTCTGTACGGCGACGGCTATCCGCAGGAGTTCGTGAACCTCATTCAGGAATCGCCGTTCTGGGTCTGCGAGGCGACGAAGAAGGATTTGAAGGTCCTCGAGGCGAAGCATATCCCGTTCGTCAAAATCAAGGCATGAAGCGACACCAAATGAAGCGCGGATGCAAAACGGGCCGCCCGGCATAGCCGGACAGCCCGGTATTATTTCCTGTTACAGCTTTCCGTTTATTTTTTCAGCTTGGCGGAAAGCAGGTCCTTGATCTCCTGCGTCTTGGCCTCGTTCACGATCTTCTGCGTGACCTTCACGTTCATGTTGAGCAGGCGCTTGACCATGTCGACGTTGCCCGCGCGGGCGGCGAGCAGGATCGGGGTCTCGCCCTTCTTGTTCGGGAGGTCTTCCTTGGCGCTGTAGTACAGGAGCTTGCGGATGGTCTCCTCGTCGGCGGTCTCGGCGCAGAGGTGCATCACGGAGTTGCCGTCCTTGTCGACGCCGTTCACGTTCGGCATCTTTTCGGCGAGGAACTTCACGATCTCAGGGTATTTCGCGCCGGAGAGGAGGACGGTGGTGCCGTCCTTCGCGGTGGCGGCGAAGTTGGCCTTCTTGCTCACCATGAACTTCACGAGCGCGACATTGCCGCTGGAGGCGGCGCAGTGCAGCGGGGTGAGGCCGTCCTTGTCGGCGAGGTTGATCTCCGCCTTCTTTTCGAGCAGGAAATTCACGGTCGAAGCCTTGCCGCGTTCGGCGGCGTAGAAGATCGGCGTGCGGCCGTTCTCCGCGATGGCGTTCACGTCCGCTCCGGCCTGGACGAGATCCTTGACCATATCCAGATTGCCGCGGGCGGCTGCCTGGTGAAGCGGGGTGAGGCCGGCCTTCGTGGCAACATTCGGGTCCGCGCCGTACGTCACGAGGTTTTTCACCGTTTCATAGGTCCCGATGCGGGCGGCGTCGTACAGCGGGGAAGCGCCGGACTTCGTGATCTGGGTGCGCGGGGTGCAAGCCCGGACTTTCAGCAGGTAGGAGATGATGGCGTCCTGTTTCTTCAGGACGGCGCAGTGGAGCAGCGACATGCCGGAATTGTCCACGGCGTTCGGATCGACCTTGTTCTTTCCTGCTCCGTCGAGGTTGTTCAGGATGGTGAAGTTGCCGTTTTCGACGCAGTAGAACGCGGGTGTGCGGCCCTTCTCGTCCTTCGCGTTGACATCGGCGCCCTCTTCGATCTTCGCGAACGCGCGCTCCCAGTCCTTCTCCTTGAGGTAGGCGAACATCTCCTTGTTAAGCGCGGCGATGCGTTTCGCCTCAACTGCGCCCTGTTCGTGCTGGGCACGGAGTTCGGCGATCTTCGCCTCGCGGCGCGCGATCGCTTCCTCGCGCATCTGGATGCGCTTCGCGCGCTCCTCCTCGTCGATGCCTTCCTCGTCCGGGTCCGGGGTCTCCTCGAGCGGAACGAGCGCCTCGTAGTCGATCTCCTCTTCGCCTTCGGCGGCTTCTCCGCCGATCCCACCCTCGAGCGCGCCCATTGCGGCCGCGGTTCCGGCCTGCACGGCGCCGAGGATGGCGTCTTCGGAAATATTGAGGGTGATCACGGCGTCGTTGCCCTTGGTCTCGACCTTCATGGATTCGAAAAGCTTGGCGGCGTCGTTCGGCTCTTCGCCTTCCGCCGGGGTCAGCATGGTCTTCAGGGAATCGATCTGGTCCACGAACTCGCCACGCGCCTTGGCGTCGTTGAAGCGGGCGGTCAGGAAGAGGTCGATGGAATTGTCCGCGCCGGACGCGATGCGGAAGATGAGGCTCTTCAGGTCATCCGATTCTCCCGCGAGAGCCTTGACCTGCTCAAGCTGGGCGATTGACTCTTCCGAACTCGTCTTGGACTCATTTTCCACAAACTTCATGACGCCCTCGCGGTCAAGCGCGAGCGCGAAAATGGAGTCGTCGGCCTTCAGGGAGCGCACGAGCGCGGACGGAGCCTCGACTTCGGGGAGAAGTTCCGGTTTCGCGTCCAGGTCGTCGCTGGCAAGGACCTGGACCTGGTCGTCAGAAACGACCATCACGATGAAGTGGGCAGAATTCTCCTCGTCCTTGATCTCATAGGCTTCCGCGCCGTCGAATTCGACCTTCTTTGCGCCGAGCTTTTCATTCTCCGCCAGAAGCTTGCTGACCTCGCCGGATTTGCCGTTCATATTGGCGACCAGTCCGCCGCGTCCGTCCGGCGTGATGAAAAACACGAACTGGGCGTTCTTGTCGTCCGCCTTGATCCCGGCGGATTCGAGCATTTCATCCGCGTTGACGCCGAAGGACTCCAGGACGGATCCGAACGCCGGCGACGCGAACAGGGCGTCGAAATTCACATACAGCGCGCCGGCGGCGTCCGACGGCACGAAGGAGGCGACGGGTTCCACGCAGAATGCGGGTATCGAAGCGATCGCGAGAGCCAGGGAGACGGCTGCCGATTTCAAAGCAAGTTTCATATTCATCGTATCGGTCTTTCTTTGGCTGAAAGTTGAATGGTTCAGACGTGGCAGGCACGGGCTGCCGCACGGGGGGAGCGGCGAAAAAAACGCGCGTGTCCTTACTGCTATTATACTGCAAAAACCGAAAAAAAGCAAGCCCGAACGCCGAAAAAAACGCCTTTTCGCCGAAAAAAACACGCGACGCGTCCCGAAACAAGGAAAACCGGAACCGCCAGGCGGGAGGAACGCGGCGCTTCGACCGTCTCAAAAACGATTCCGCGTCTTTTCCGCGATTTCCCGTGCTTTCGATTTGACTTTCCCGCAAAACAGGATATTGTTATTTATACACAAATTATTAAAGCCGCAGTCGATGCTCGTTCTTTACATGGACTGAACCTTCACGCACTCAAACGGAGAACCGACATGAACATACGCCACATCGCCGCCTCGGCCGCAGCGCTGCTCGCCGCCGTTTCCGCACAATCCCTTTCCGCCGCCGACACCGAAGTCCGCGAGTGGGAGGACCAGAGCATCAACTATGTGAACACCGAACCGGTCCGCCCGGACAGCATCGTCCCGGAGGGAAAGGACTCCATGCTCCTGAACGGCGACTGGAAATTCCATTTCTCCCTCACTCCGGAATCGCGCCCCGCCGACTTCTTCAAGCCGGACTACGATGTTTCCGGCTGGGACACGATCGCGGTCCCGTCAACGTGGGAGATCCAGGGCTACGGCACCCCGCTTTATTCCGGCTGGGAATACCCGTTCAAGGTCGATCCGCCGTTCGTGACGAAGGATCCCGCGCGCGAAAAGACGGCGTTCCTCGAGCGCAACCCGGTCGGCTCCTATGTGCGCGAATTCGACCTGCCTGAAAACTGGCTCCACGAAAGCCAGGTCTTCGCACGCCTGAACGGCGTGGCGTCGGCGTTCTACCTGTACATCAACGGCGAGAAGGTCGGCTACGCGGAGGATTCGTTCAGCCCGGACGAGTTCAACATCACGAAGTACCTGAAGCCGGGGAAGAACCTGATCGCGGTCGAGGTGTACAAATACTGCGACGGCTCCTATCTGGAGGACCAGGATTTCTTCCGGTTCTCCGGCATCTTCCGCGACGTGGTGCTGTTCCGCACGCCGGACGTCGCCATCCGCGACCTCTTCCTCCGTCCGCTGCTCGACAAGTCCGACTACAAAACGGGCGTGCTCGACGGCGAGATCACGCTCAGGAACTACGGCAATATCGACGACGACCGCCGATTGTACGGCATCCTGCACGGACCGGACGGCGAGCTGGCATACAGCTTCTCCCTGCCCTTCCGCCTCGACCCGGGCGAGGAAAAGACCATCAGGCTGAAGGGCATCCGGTTTCCCGACGTGAAGGCGTGGACCGCAGAGACGCCGAACCTGTACCGGCTTGACCTCGGCATCGAAACCGACGTCCACCGCCACAAGCAGGACCTGAGCGTGAACATCGGATTCCGCACCGTCGAAATCGGCCCGGAGAACCAGCTGCTGGTAAACGGACGTGAAGTCATCCTGAAGGGCGTGAACCGCCATGAGACGCATCCCGACCTCGGCCGCGCACTCACGCACGAGGTCATGGAGCAGGACGTCAAGCTCATGAAGGCGAACAACATCAACACCGTCCGCACCTCGCACTACCCGAACGATCCCTACTGGTACGAACTCTGCGCGAAATACGGCCTGTACGTGGTCGCCGAGGCGAACATCGAATGCCACGCGCACCAGGTCCTGACCGAGGACCCGAAATGGACGCAGGCGTACGTCGAGCGCAACCTGAACAACGTCCGCCGCCTTAAAAACAATCCGGCGGTCATCATCTGGAGCCTCGGCAACGAAAACGGCTGGGGCGAATGCGCCAACCTCGTCGCCGCCTCGAAGGCCGTGCAGGAGATCGACAAGACCCGTCTCATCCACGCCTGCGAGCTCGGATACCGTCCCGGACTCACCGACATGGGCAGCACCATGTATCCCTCCGTCGACACCGTGGAGAAGATCGGCAGCGACCAGGAGAACGCGAACTGGAACTGGGCCGCGCCCGAAAAGACCCGCGCGAAGACCGGACCGTTCTTCGTCTGCGAATTCGCCCACAGCATGGGCAACGCCCTCGGCAACTTCAAGGAATACGTCGACCTCTACGAAAAATATCCGAACCTCATCGGCGGCTGCATCTGGGATTGGGTCGACCAGGACGTCCGCGCGGAACGTCAGGAGGACGGCAAGTACAAGGCCGCTCCGTTCACCGGGTCCGCCCTCGCGTTCGGCGGCATGTTCGGCGACAACCCCGGCGACGGCAATTTCTGCGACAACGGCGTGATCTTCGCCGACCGCACGAAGAGCGCGAAGCTCCGCGAGGTGAAGCGCGTGTACCAGTACATCGGATTCGAGCCGGATACCCCCGCCCCGAAGGATTCCCGTCTCTTCAACGTCAAGATCACGAACAAATACTTCCACAAGAACCTCGCCGGGCATACGCTCGTAATCCTGTACGGCGGCGGGCTCCGAGCAGGCACCGACGCCAAACGAATCTGGAGCGCGTACCCGATCCCCGAACTCGCGCCAGGACAGGAAGTCGTCATACGGTTTTCCTACCCGCCGCAGGTCGCCGACCGGGACGAACCTCCGGCCATGCTCCTGCTCGTCTTCGACACCCCGATCCGGCTCGGCACCATGCGCCTGATCACGCAGTTCAACTTCCTGCGGGACCCCGACGTGATCGACCTGCTGGACGCGGGCAAGCTCGACGAGTTCCTGGACGCCGCCGTCGCGACGTATTCCGTGGACGGCCCCGCGTATGAAACGGCGGTCCCCGAAAAGAAAGCCAAGAAGGCACCCGCCGAGCTGACCGTGACCGAGGACGAGGAAAAATCGATCACCGTGAAGGGCGACGGCTTCGAGGCCGGATTCCGCGATGGCAACCTCGTTTCGCTCGCCTACGACGGCAGGGAGATCCTGAAGGCCGCTCCTCAGCCCGAAGTCTACCGCGCCCCGGTCGACAACGACAAGTGGATCTTCGACAAGGAGCCCGGCAAGAGCCTGACCGCCGAGGTCATCCCGGAACAGTCGGATCGGGTCGCGGCGGAGGTGAGGCTTTCCTGGGAACGAACCGAAGACGGCGGCGTCAGGGTCACCACGCATAAGTCCTTCCTGGCAATCGGAAAACACTCTGTCACAGCCGCAGTCAGCACGACCTGGGACATCGCGCGCGACGGCGCGATCACCGTCAAGGCAATGGTCAGCAATGCCCAGCAAATGCTGTTCTATCTCTACCGCAACGGGTTCTCCTGGACTCTCGACGGCGCATACAACCGCGTCTCCTACCTCGGCTACGGCCCGCACGAGAACTACCGCGACCGCCGTCACGCCGCCTGGTTCGACCGTTTCGACACCAGCGTGTTGGACATGATCGAGCCCTACGTTAAGTCCCAGAGCTACGGCAACCGCATCGGCACGAAGAACGTGATCCTGTACGGCGACGACGAGGAGCTTCCCGCCGTCTCGTTCACCCTGCTCAAAAACGAAACCGGCTTCGACGAGCTGCCCGGCATGGAGTTCTCCGTTTCCCCGTGGACCGAGGGCGAAATCGCCGAATCCAAGACCCGCGACCGTCTGCCCGAGCCCGGCGAAAAGACCGTGCTGCACCTGGATTCGGTCGTGTCCGGCCTCGGCGGCGCCAGCTGCGGCCCGGAACCCCTCAAGCAGTACAAGGTCGACAATCCCAACTTCACGCTTGAATATGTGATCGCGCCGTTCCGCGCCAAAAAGATGCCGAAATAAGCATTCCTCCCTAAAAAAATCATGCCGGGAGCATCCCAGTTCAGGATGCTTCCGGCTTTTTCGTGTCTGAATAGGAACGGATTTACTTCCGGCGGGGCTTATTGCCGCCCTTTTTGACCAATGCGGCCGCCGTGTCCGCTGCGTTTCTCCCGCCCGTTTTTCCGTTCGTTCCACAGGCGTTTCTCCTCGTTTTTACAGCCATGCGCGGGTCCGGAATCGCGGTCGCGCCGGAGCATGTCGCGCTGGCCGCGGCGTTCCGCAAGACCCTTGTTGACATGGATCGGCTGTCCGTCTGGCGTGGTCTCGGCGCAGTACATGGCGCAGCCCATGGTCATGGCGAGCGGGATGAAGTCCTGCACCTGCTTCGTGCTCCAGTGGTATTTCGCGAGGTAGCCGTCCACCACGCGCATATGGCGTTCCGTGCAGCCGGGGAAGTTCGAGATGAAGTACGGGATCATGAACTGCTTTTTCCCGGTCGCAGCATTCACGCGGTCGAAAATGTCCTTGAACTTGTCGAACACGCCCGCCTGCCCCTTCCGCATCAGGCGCAGGACATCGCCGTCGAGGTGCTCCGGGGCGACGCTGAGCTGGCCGCCGACGTGGTCGCGGATGATCTTTTCGGTCAGGCGCGGCTGGATCAGAGCGAGGTCGAGCCGGATGCCGGAGTTGATGAAGACGTGCTTCACGCCGGGGATGCGTTTGATGCGGTCGAGCAGGTCCATGAGCGGCTTCTCGTCGGCGTGGTAGTTCGGGCAGATCGAGGGGAACAGGCACGAAATGCGGCGGCATTTTTTGCACTTCTCCGGGTCGAAGGGGCCGTGCCCGTAGATGTTGCCCGCCGCGCCGCCGACGTCGCTGATCGTGCCGTGGAAAAATGGCTGTTTCGCGAGCTTTTCGATGCCGCGGACGATGCTTTCCGGCGACCTCGAAACGAGGTGGTGGTTCTGGTGCGACACAAGGCCGCAGAACGCGCAGCCGCCGGGGCAACCGCGCACCACGGGCACGGAGTCGCGGATCACGTCCCACGCCGGAATGCGTTCCTTGTAGCTCCAGTGCGGCAGGCCGGTGAACGGCAGTTCGCAGACGTGGTCGAATTCGGCGGTCGTCATCGGCGGGCGCGGAGGCTCGACCAGCAGGATGCGTCCGCGCGTCCACTGGACCAGACGACGTCCGTTCCACGGGTTCATCTCCGCCTCGACGGTCTTCGTCTGGCGCATGATAGCGTCCTTTTCGGCGGCGATCTCCTCGCAGGACGGCAGGACCACGCACGAATCATCGGGGACGAAGGCCTCGCTCTCGCGGCCGCCGAGGTAACGGCAGGTGCCGCGGATGCCGTCGAGCGGCTTGTTGTCCCTGATGCAGCCGAATATCTCGAGCATGGTGAGCTCGCCCATGCCGTAGCACAGCAGATCGGCCTTCGCGTCGACCAGCACGGACGGACGCATCTTGTCCTGCCAGTAGTCGTAATGCGCCACGCGCCGCAGGCTCGCCTCGACGCCGCCCAGGATCACGGGCAACCCGGGAAACGCCTGCCGCACGAGCTGGCTGTACACCACGGACGCATGCGGCGGACACAGGCCCGTCTTCCCGCCCGGCGAATACATGTCCTCGTGACGCAGGCGGCGGCCCGCCGTGTAGAGCTTCACCATGGAGTCCATGTTGCCGCTCGCCACGCCGCACCCGAGCAGAGGCCGCCCGAACGTCTTCACGCTGTCGGGGTCCCGCCAGTCCGGCTGGGCGACGATCCCCACGCGGTATCCGGCGTCCAGCAGCACGCGCGCGATAAGCGGCGGCCCGAACGTCGGATGGTCCACGTACGCGTCGCCGGTCACGATCAGGATGTCGATTGCGTCCCAGCCGCGCGCCTCCATTTCCGCACGGGTCATCGGGACGAATGCTGTAAGTTCTTCGCGGGTCATGGTCTCCAGGATCGGGGCGGTTGCGGATTCAGGTTCGGTTCGGGCGGACAATCGTTTTCATAACAACATACAGACAATATACAGCCGAAACGCCAAAATGCAATCCCGGCAGGGGCAAAGCGCCTCGGAAGCCGTCGGCGATTCCCCGTCCCCGTTTCGAAAAACACGCCGCCGATGCCGTCTTTTTTCCGTTCCGGGGTTGCCTTTTTCCCGAATGCGGTGTATTTTATTTATTTAATATGATTTTTTTCACCTGAAAGGTATTTTACTATGCTGACACTCCTGATCGCACTGATCACAGCGCTGCTCGTCGGCGCCGTGTCCTACCGCGGCCTGCCGACCTCCGCCGTCGTCGTGATGATGACCGTGGTCTTCATCGTCGTCCACCTCGTCATTTCCCTGCTCCTGCGCATGCAGTCGAAGAAGATCAACTCGAAGCTTCAGGCGCTGATGCTGGAGATCCAGCAGAAGATCCAGGGCATGCAGAACCGCATGATGCATCGCCCCATGGGCAGCCCGAAGCAGATGATGCAGATCCTGGAGCGCGAACAGCAGGCCGGACTCGACCGCATGATCGAGGCGCTCGACCTGTACAAACCGCTGTACAAATGGAGCTTCCTCATGAAGCGCCAGGTCAACACGATGAAGATGGCGTTCCTGTTCCAGCAGAAGAAGTTCGACGAGGTCGACAAGCTGCTTCCGAAGTGCATGTTCTTCGACGCGCAGAGCGTCACGATCAAGCTCGTCCGCATGTACAAGAACAACGACCCGAAGCTCGACAAGTTCTTCAGGACCCGCGTGCGCCGCTTCAAGGGCGACAATGCCGTGATCCCGTACGCCGCGTACTCCTGGATGCTCGTGAAGCAGGACCGCGTGGAGGACGCCATCGCCGCGCTCACGGATGCCCGCAAGCAGACCTCCAACGAGGTGCTGGAGAAGAACCGCGAACTGCTGCTGAACGGCAAGGTGAAACAGTTCTCCAACGCCCCGCTCGCGGAAGCCTGGTACGCCCTCATGCTGGAGGAGCCGAAGATGCCCCGCATCCAGCAGAACGTCCGCTACCGCTGACCTGCCGGTTGAATTCGCAGCTGAACGCAACGTCTCACTTTCCGACCGCGGGAGACCGACATGGAAGAACTCGAATGGAAGGACTCGCTTCTCCGGATCCTGGAACGGGATTCCCGGTACGACGCCCACGCCTACATCTTCATGAACAGCGCCGTCTCCTACACCGTGAACAAGCTTTCCAAGCAGGGACGCCCGCTCGGCACGCGCCATGTGAGCGGCGCCCAGCTCATCCAGGGCATGCTCGAATACGCGGTCAGCACCTACATGTTCCTTGCGCCGGACATGCTCCGCTACTGGAACCTCCTCAGCGGACGCGACGCCGGCAACATCGTCTACAACCTCATCGAGGAGGGCGTGCTCTCCGCCGGACCAAACGACCGCATCGAGGACTTCGACTGCGTCCCCGACCTGATCTACGTGACGGAGGAGATCGTCCGCCGCAGTTTCGGGACCAGCCCGGCACCCGCGGCCGATCCCGGTCCGCTCCCGGTCATCGACGTATGACCCGCGCCGCCCGCCTCGGAACCGGGAAACACTCCATATGTCTGAAACCGCCCTTCCCCTGCTCGACCTCGTCCGCGAACACCGCCTGAACAACGGCATCCGCGTCTTCCTCTGCCCCATGCCCGGCGTCCGCACGGTCAGCTGCAACGTCTGCGTGAACACCGGCAGCGCGTTCGAGGGTGACGACCTCGGCAGCGGCCTGTCGCATTTCCTCGAGCACATGATGTTCAACGGCACGAAGAGCTACCCCGGCGGCTCGGAGATCGCCGACCGCGTGAACGCATGCGGCGGCAATCTGAACGCGTTCACGAGCCAGGACCAGACCTTCTACTACATCAACCTCCCCGCCGCGAACGCCGTCGAGGGCGTCCGCATGCTCGCGTCCATGATGCGCGAACCGCTCTTCCCCGAGGACGAATTCACCCGTGAAAAGGACGTGATCCTGAACGAAAGCCGCATGCGCCTGGACAACCCGCGCCTCTGCGTCTACGAAAACATGCTCGGCGAACTCTTCCGCGGCAGCCCCTACCGCGTGCCGATCATCGGCTACGACCACCTGCTCGAATCCGTCACGCGCGAACAAATGGCGGCGTACCACCGCAGACGCTACACGCCCGAACGCATGACATTCCTCTTCGCCGGGCGGTTCGACGCAGACGCCGTGCTCGCGGAACTCCGCGCAAAGCTCGAAGACTGGCAGACGGATTCCTTCGGGGACGTCGTCCCCGCCCGCCCGTTCAAACGCGCCGGATGCCACACGGTCGACCTGACCTGGAAGGACTCTCTGGCTTATCTGGCGTTCGGCTGGCAGCTGAGCGACCTCGATCCGCGCGCAAACGCCGCGCTCCGCGTGCTGGCGTTCCTGCTCGACGACGAATCCGGGCGCGTCTACCGCGCCATGCACATCAAGAGCGAACTGGTCTCCGACTCCTGGGCCGATTACCTGATGTTCCAGGACGGACAGGGCTTCTTCTTCGCGGCGTTCGAGGGCGATCCCGCCAAGCTCGACGCCATGCAGGCGGGATTCCTCGGCGTGCTCGACGATTTCAGGAAGCATCCGGTCACGAAACGCGAGATCGCACGCGCACGCGCCGCCGTGGAATGCGAAATCCTCAGCCGCTTCGAAACGCCGTCCGGGTTCGCCGGCCTCGTCTCCGGCGCAGTCCGCATCAACGGCAGCTGCGACCTCAAATCCATACTGCGCGACCTCGATTCCGTCACGCCCGACGACGTGATGGACATCCTCCGCACCATGCTGCCGCCCGACAACGTGACCTGCGTCCGCATGGCGCCCGCGGACGACGGCGCAAGGAAATCCGCCCGGAAGAAAACCGCACCCGCCCTGCCCCGTCCGGTCGTCGAAACCGCGAAATCCGGCCAGGTCGTGCTGCTTCTGGAGGACCGTTCGCGGACAATGGCGGAGATCACGCTCGTGCTGCCCTGCGCGGCGGCGTTCGAATCCGCCTCGGAAAGCCTCTTCTCCCGCCTCGTTTCCGAGACGGTCTTCTGCGGCGCGGGCGATTACGACGAGGTGAAGCTCGCCGAATACCTGGCGGACTATGCGATCGAAGTCGACTGCACCGCGGGCAACAATTCCATGTTCCTCTCGCTTCAATTCCCGCTCAAAAGCCTCCGCCGTGCGGTCATAATCGCCGCGATCCTCGCCGGAGAGCCGCAATTCCCCTCCGACGCCGTCGAACGCGAAAAACTGAACCTGATCCGGGAGATCGAAAGCTCGCTGCTTCAGCCCGACACGGTCGCGTTCGCCCGCCTGAAGGAACACCTCTTCGGCGCGAGCCATCCGTACGGACGAAGCCCG
The DNA here is from genome assembly GCA_045114455.1 of Victivallales bacterium. Lineage (GTDB taxonomy): Bacteria > Verrucomicrobiota > Lentisphaeria > Victivallales > UBA1829 > UBA1732. The sequence goes on along the minus strand of JBGUKN010000008.1, from coordinate 4,890 downwards.
GAGGCCTCGCTCGCCGCGCTTCGCAAGGCAACAGCAGGAAAACTGAAGGATTTCTACCTCAGACGCGTGCTCTCCGCGAAGTCGGCGTGCCTGGCGTTCTCCGGCGCGATTTCGCAGAAACAGGCCCGCGAGGCCGCGCACGAGATCTTCGCCGCCGGACGCTGGACCGCACCCGTGCCGAAACGTCCCGCGCCGCCGCCGATGAACAACCCCGCCGACCTCGCCTTCGCGCTGGAACAGCGCAATCAGGCGGTCGTGACCTGCGGATTCCGTTCGTGCGGCGTGGAGACCGCCGATCCCGCCTGGGACCTGGCGCTGAACGCGGAGAACGGCATGTCGTCGAAGCTGTTCAAGAAAGTGCGCGGCGAAAAAGGGCTCGCATACTGGACCGGATTCGTCCGCATGTACGGATTCGGAGCCGGGGTATCGGCGTTCGCCGCCTCGACCGCGGACGAGCATGCCGGAGAGGTGCGCGCCCTGCTCCTCGACGAATTCCGCCGCCTCGCTTCCGCAGGACTCGACAAGGACGAGTTCGACTGCGCGCTCGCATCCCGGAAATACGCGTTCGACGCCGCCCCGTCCGGGTCTCTGGCGAAACAGGCCGCGCTGGAACAGTTCCTGACCGGGGACGCGCTTCAGCCGTGGATCCGCCGCGAACAGCTCGACAAGCTCACGCGGGCGGAAGTGAACCGCCGCCTGAAACGCGATCTGAAGGACGTGAAGCCGTCAACGCTGATCGCATACGCGAACGGCATCCCCGCAGGCAAAAAGACAGCGAAAAAGAAGTGACGCGGACCTTTTTGCGTGTTCCGCCGCCGTCCCGGATCAAAAAACGCAAAAAAAGTCACAAAAAAAGCCGGACTTCATTTGAATTATCGGCTTTTTGCCTTACAATATATGGTGATGTTCTTTTTTCGGGAACATCGACGCTGATACATAGTCTGAAATTCAAATAACTTTTTTCCGGAGGTCCCACCCGTCATGAAAGCCACGTTCCGTATCGTCACCCCCGCGGCCGCATCCGCCGCAGTTGCCGCAATCCTCCTCACCGGCTGCGCCGACAAGCCCGTCCGGATTCCCGCCGGCGCATTCGTCGAAGAACCAGTCTCGGGGGAAACCGAAACAAAAAACCATCCCGTGCTGTCCAACGGCAAGGAAACATACGACACTGAAATTATCTATATCGAAAACGACGTTCCGGTCGGCCCGGTCGACGACGGCTCGCAGGAAGGCAAGCAGCAGGGCGATTCCGCAACTCAGCAGGGCGGCGATTCCCAGCTTCAGCCCGTCGATCAGCAGGCTTCCGCGAAGAGCAACGCTCCCGAAGGCTCCGTGGAATACAAAGTCGCGAAAGGAGACACGCTGTGGAGCATCGGCATGGTCTACGGCGTTTCCGTGGCCCGCCTCGCCGAGATCAACGGCATCGACGAAAAGGCTCCGCTCAAGATCGGCCAGACCATCATGATCCCGCCGGACGCCAAGAACGCCGTCGGCAAGCCCATCCCGGAAAAGAAGCCTGAAACGAAGCCCGCGACGACTACCACCACGACGAAGACCGGCGAAGGCACGAAGACCGCCTCGACCTCCACGAAAGCGGCGCAGCCCGTCGCGAAAGACGGCGAGACCCTCTACGTCGTGAAGAGCGGCGACAACCTCAGCATGATCGCGTACCGTCACCACGTGAAGCTCGCCGACCTCATCGCGGCGAACAAGGTCGATCCGAAGGCCACGCTCCGCATCGGCCAGACGCTCGTCATCCCGGCCGCAAGCAAGACCGCCTCGACCTCCACGACGAAGACCGCGACGACTACCACGACGAAGACCGGTGAAGGCACGAAGACCGCGACGACCGCGACCACGACGAAGACCAGTGAAGGCACGAAGACCGCGACTACGACCACGAAGCCCGCGACGACCACCACCACGACGAAGGCCGGCGAAGGCACGGGCGGCATCGTCGAGCCCATCGGCGGCTCCATGAGCAGCGGTTCCGCTCCGGCCTCGACGCCCGCGGCCACCACGAAGCCCGCCGCCACCAGCACGATCCCGGCTCTCGACCCGGTCTCCAGCCTCTCCGACGCCGACGTCATCTCCGTGCCGATCGACTCCGAATGCACGCTCGAAGAAGTCGCGGACATCCACGACCGCAACCTCGAAGACCTGATCCGCCTGAACCCCGAGTTCAAGCCCGGCCAGAAGATCCCCGCTGGAACCGCGGTCAAGATGCCGCTTTTCTGAGCGAAGGTCACGAAAATCTGCGATCCGCAAAAGACGTTTTTTGCGGGTCGCTTTTTTTAAGCTCCAGTCATGGCTGAACTTCAACAAGCGCAGGCGCCCGTCCCCGCACGCTGGCGTTTCCTCTTCGCAGCGGCTCTCCCGCTCGTCTTCTTCGCGGCGGTGGTGTTCCTTTCCCGGCCGGAACCGCCTTCCGTCCGCGATCCCGCGTCCGGGACCGAACAGGAATTCCTGAACGCCAGGATCCGGCTTCAGACCGCCGCCATCGCGTTTTCAGCGGGGAAACTCGCTCCCGAGATCGCGATCGTCACCGACCAGCCGGACGTCTACGCCCCGGACCAGGATCCCGTTCCGTTTTCCGGCGACACCGTGCCGAAATACTGGGCGCGGATGATCGAAAACGGCATAGAATTCTGCCTGATGAAGGCACTTCCCCGCGAATTCCAGACGATTTCGGGTTTTCCGGTGATCGTCGACTCCCGCGACCGGGAAGCTTGGAATATCTTCCTGAACGAAACACGCAGTCCGGGACAGTTCGACATGATTCTGCTGGACTGCGCGTTCCCGGCACGTCTCACCTCGCCCGGGATCGCACCCTGGACTTCACAGACCTTCGCGGCGCTGGCACAGAACCGCGCTCAGGCAGGCACGGTCGTCGCCGTCGTGCTCCCGCCGGACAGGCCGCAAGCGGCAGCCTGCGCCATGACCGCCATGAAAAATGTTTTCGGCAACGCCGGGACGTTCCGCTTCGGCGAACGCATCGTGGCGGCATCCTCCGTGCCGATGTCGGCAGCCGCGTGGCCCGACAGTCTGAAAGACGCCCTGCGGCAGACCTCCCCGGCAGACGGCGAAACGCTGTCCCCCGTCTTCTCCCTGACTGAGATCAACAAAGCGGCGGCTCTCGCAGGATACTATACGGGAAACATCGTGCCGTACGACGCCATCCACTATGTCCTGCATCAGGATTACTCCGACGCTCCGCCCGCATGGCTCCTGGAGGGCGTACACGGCAACCGGAAACGGTTCGGACGGAACATCGGCGCGCTCGCGTATGCAAAGGCCGAGCTCCTGCCGCGACTGAGGAAATACCTTCCCGGCGGCATCCCGTATGGCACGATCTGCGCGTGGACGCTTGGCGCAGTCCTGCTCGTCTATCTGCTCCTGCGCTACTTCGTTTCGTGGAAACCGGTCCACAAGCAGGCGTTTCTGGCGTTCGAAGACATGTTTCTCTTCACCGGCGGCTTCTCGCTCTTCTGCACGGCCCTGCTGGACGGTCAATGCCTGCAAGCGCCGGGGACAACATCCTACAACTGGCTTCTGCTTGCTTTCCTGCCCTTCATCGGCATTCTGTTTCTGCTCAGCCTCAAATGGCCGACCAAAGTCAAACACAGAGCGGTGCGTGTCGCCTACCTGCTGACCGGATGCGCTTCCTATGCGCTGGCGTTCCGGCTGGCGCAGCTTCCCGACCCGCTGTTCGGCTGGCGGCAATTCGCAACAGGGGTGTTCTTCCTGCTCCCCGTGAGTTTCTTCAGCGATCTGGTTCAGACCCGGATCATGGAACCAGTCCAGCCGGGCCCGGCGATCCCGCTTGCGTTCATTTTCGGGATCGCGGCTTCTCTGGCAGTGTTTGCCGTGAGTCTGTGTTTCCCGCTCGGTCCGGTCGTATTCGCGGCGGCCATATGCGGATTCCGCCTCGTCTTCCTCGACAACTGAACCTGCTTACTTCCGCCCGGCAGCGCACAGCCAGCGACGTTCCGGCTCAAGCTCGACCGTCACGTCCGCGAATCCCGCCGCCGTCATCAGGTCTTCCAGTTCATCCCGCGTCGGGCAGACCATCTTCAGATGCTTCACGATCGCCAGCTGGCGTTCGTCCATCATGCCGCCGACCATCTCCAGTGCTGTCATAAAACACCCGCCGGGGGCGAGCACGCGGCGTATCTCGCGCAGTCCGGCAATCTGATCCGGCCAGAAATACAGGCTCTCGACCGAAAACGCCGTGTCGAACGCGCCGTCGGCGAACGGCAGATCCGGCACGCCGCACCGGAGGAACCGCATCCGTCCGGCTTTCACAAGCGGTTCGTTCAGCGCCGTCGCGGTTTCAATGGCGAGCGGGGAGATGTCGCATCCGGTCAGCGCGGCTCCCGGATACTGTTCCGCCAGTTCGCGCAGCGCCGCGCCCGCGCCGCATCCCACGTCCAGCACGGAGCGTCCGACCGGGACATGCGCGAACCCCCACGCCCGGAGCGGGCCGTGTTCGCGGTTCATGCGGAGGATCATGTCGCGTCCGGCGTCGCCCGCTGGACATCCGGCGGTTTCGATTCTGGAAAAGTCGGGTTCGGTCATTCTTTCCACCTGTTTCTGTTCGATGATACGGCAATTAAGATAGAGGGGAAGCGCGCGGAATTCAAGACCGGAAACGAAAAAAGCGTGTTTTCGGCGTGTTTTTTCGGAAAAGCATTTGAAAAAACGGGGAAATGTGCTATTTTTTATGGATATATTTTTGTACGCGAACCAAATCCAACACTATGGAGAACCACAATGGGAAGACAGTATAACAAGCACGAAAAACAGGCCCGCCGCAAACAGTACCTCAAGCGCGTCAAACTCCGCGTGAAAGAGGCGATCAAGGCCGCCAAGAAGAAATAATCCGAGTTC
>JBGUKN010000007.1:0-19444 GCA_045114455.1 Victivallales bacterium | reverse complement strand
TCCAGAACGGCGGAAATGAGCTGTTTCATACATCAACTCCTTTCCGTGTTCAAATCTGAGGCTTCGGCATGTCCGCCGGGATATTCTGCGCGGGCATGACTGGGACCGCCATGGGCACGCCGCGCGTTTCCGCCTTCGATGTGTTCTTGAGGTCCGGCTTGTCGGCGGGAGCGTCCCATTCGCACTGCGCCATCACGACCAGCTCGGTGTGCTTGACCGAATTGGAGACCGAGCTGAAGAGATACCCGAGCACGGGGATGTCCATAAGCCACGGCACGCCCGTGCGCGACTCGACCTCCTCCTGCTTCATGAGGCCGCCGATCACGAACGTGTCCTTGCCGTGCGGCAGGCTGACGACCTGCTTCACCACGCCGCCGTTCGAAACGCGCGGCGCGCCGTTGGACTGGAACCCGAGCAGGCTGGTGTTGGAGAGCGTGACGTCGAAGCGCGTCTCCTCAAGATTGACGGAGACGTTGTTCACGGTCATGGTGAACCCGAACCCGGGGAACGCCTTGATCTCCTGCGCCTCGCCCTTGCCGACCGGGAGCGGATCTCCCTTGTCGAACACCGCGCCGATGACCTTCGAGAGCAGTTCGTACGGGCCGACGCCCATGTCCGGATCGCTCTGCGCCTTCGAGACCGCGGCGGAATCGTCGGAGTAGAGCAGCTGCGTGGTGCGCGCGAACGTCGCGCCCTCGGCGGCGTTGCGGATGCAGAGTTCGCCGGTGTGCAGGACCTTCGCCTTGCCGCGCGACTCCAGGAAGTCGATGTAGCGCGTGTTCCACTTTGGATTGAAGTTGAAATAGCTCGTGCGCTCGGAGCCGTAGGCGGCGACCGGGCCGACGCCGCCGCTGTAGACGGACGACCAGTTGTTGCGGTAGCGGCCGCCGACGGAGAAGAAGTCGGCACCCTCGTTGTTCTTCCAGCCCTGGAAGTCGATCCCGATGCGGTCGTCGTTCTCGGTGTCGAGCTCGTAGACCTTGATCTTCAGTCGGACCTGCGGGACCGGGACGTCGAACTTGGAAAGCATGTGAGCGATGTTGTCGCAGGAGTAGTTGCAGACGTCGAAGATGAGCCAGTTCAGGTCGGGATCGTACGCCACGATGTCCATCCCCTGCCACAGCTCCGTCACGTCGCTGATGTTCATGCCGACGTTCTCGATGAGCGGCATCAGGTTGCGCGCGGGGACGAACTTCGGCATGTAGATATACATCTGGTAGCCGTAGTTCAGCGCGCCCAGCGCGGGATTGTCGAGCGTGGCGACGAGGGTGTCGATGCCGATGCCGTTCTCGCTGTCGGAGAACCGGTATTCCTCGGCGCTCACGATGAGCAGGCCGGTGCCGTCGGCGTACTTCAGGCATTCGACGGCTGTATTGCTGCCGAGCTGGACGGGCGGCGTGTAGCCGGGCTGGCCGTTTGCGGAACCGAGCTCGACCGAGCTTCCCGTGGCGGTGTACGGCGCGGCGGCGGTGTTCGACGGGTACTGCTGCTGAAGCATGGTGTTGCCGACGCGCTTGGTCTGGACCATCTGGCGCAGGTAGTCGCGAAACTCGTACGGGTCGACGTGCTGAAGCAGGTAGGTTTTCGTGACCACGCGCGGGTCGTTGTTGTCGCGGATGAAATGCACGACATTCGTCCCGGAATCCACGTTCACATTCAGCCGGGCGACGATCCGCGTGGCGTCGTAGCCGCCGGTGTTGTTGAAATTGGAGTCGCGGGGAACGCCGGGCAGATCGGCGGCGCGCAGGTTCGAATCGAACAGAGACACTATTGTCGCAAAAAAGAAAATGAGGTTGAACCGTTTCATTGCATGGCTCCTTCCGCTTTTTCGACTTTTTTCAGTTCGCCGGACTCGAAATCGAGCGTCCGCGGGTGCGCGGTATCCAGCATCTGCGCGGTCACGGTCAGGTAGACGCGCGTGTTTTCGCGGCTGGTCGTGACGGTGCCGAAAACGTATTTGAGGATCGGGATGCGGCAGAGCCACGGGATGCCGATGGTCTGCTCCACCTCCTGCTCCTTGTCCCACTGGCCGAGCACGATCTCCTCGTTGAGCGGGATCAGGGCGTCGCTCGCGATCTCGCTCGTTTCGATCAGCTCCGTGCCGTCGCCCGCGCGCTCGACCGCGTTCGCGGCCTGCACGGCGTAATTGAAGAACAGCGTGCCGTTCATGTCCGTGTACGTCCCCGGTTCATAATTGTTCACGGAGAAGGCCTCGCTCGCGGGGTAGCCGGCCTGGGATTCGCCGTAATGGAGATTCACGAGCGGGCTGTTCACCTTCAGGAAGACCTGGGAAAAGCCTTCCGGGAGCTCCATATGGTCGCCGACTACGCTCATGGCGTCGTTGTCGCTCTTCACGATGTTCTGAAGCTGCGGGTTGAACTGAAGCGAATAGCTCTCCGAGTCGGAATTCGCCACGGTCAGCGCTGCGGTGTTCGTGATCTTCGCGTCGCCGCGCTGCGCGAGGAGCCGGATGAAGCTCGCGTCGAACTGGGGCGCGGCGAGGAACCCGCCGACCGGGCCTGTGATGGTGTTGAGCGCGGCAGTCCCGGCGGACGTCACGTTAATGACGTCGAACCCGACCTGAAAGATGTTCATGCCGGGCCCGTTCTTCCACGCCAGGTACTCGATCCCGAGGTCGCGGAACGTGCTTTCGCGGACTTCGTAGAGCTGGAACGTGAGCGTGATCTGCGGGGCGGGCCGGTCCAGGTAGCCAAGGAACTGGTACACATACTGCGTGTTCGAGCTGTTGTCCTTCCAGTAGATCTGGTTGGAATTCCGGTCCCAGGCGTACACGCTGCCGTAAACGCCCTCGCCGATCACGGAATCGATCAGCACGTTCAGCAGCGCCTGTCCGGAACGGTATTTCGGACGGTAGACGGCGCGCGTGATGCCGGTCCCCTTTACGATGTCGCCGGGCGCCTTGCCGTCGATGAGGATGTTCCGGTCGGCTTTCGCGATGAAGTCGTCCACGTACGGCATCATTTCGACGGGGCACGTCACGGTGAGCATCTGGGCGTTGTCCGCGCCATACTCCACGCAGTTCACGCTGGAGTTCATGTTGTAGCGCATCACGATGCCCATCACGAACGGCGTGATGTCGTTGGCCTGGATGTATTTCAGGCGATAGATCTTCGACACCATGTAGTCCTGGGCGTCGTCCTGCACGAAACGCAGGGTCCGGGTCGTGGCGTCATCCGCACCGCCTGCCGCGTTCTGTCCGTACAGTGCCGGAGCCAGAGTGGCGAGCACAAGCAGCGGGATGCGTCGTGCGAGTTCAAGCATGGTTTCCCTCCTTTTTTTGATGGTCATGCGGCTTGTTTCGGTGAATGTCCGCATACCGTTAATATACCGCGGATCCCGGCGTTTTCAACCATGCGGAACTTTTTGCGCGCGGAGGAAAAATCGCCGAATCTTTCCGTTTTTCCGCTTGATGTTTATGAAAAGGACGGCTATATTACAAAAAAGCGAAATTCAGGAGATTTCATTATGAAACAGGCAATCAAGGACCTTCTGACCCTCCAGGCGGAGGACCTGCGCATCCGCGACCTGAAGGTCAGGCTCTTGTCCATCCCGCGGGAACGCGCCGCGCTCGTCGCGGAATTCGACGTCGTGCGGAAGGGACTGGAAAAGGCGAAGCAGAACAAGCTGAAAGTCGAGCAGGCCGTGAAACAGCAGGCCGCAGCCACGCAGGCCGCGCAGGACAAGCTCCAGGCATTGAAGATCAAGTCGTCCTCCATCAAGAAAATCAATGAATACAACGCGATCCTCGCCGAGATCGAGGCCGCGAAGAAGAACATCTCCGACTCCGAAACGCGCGAAATCGAGCTCATGGATGAACAGGACACCGCCGGAAAACTGCTGGAAAAGGCGGAACGCGCCTACAAGGCGACGGGACGGACCGTGCAGGCGGAAGTCCGCGAGCTGGATTCCCTCAAGGAAGCGATCCTGAAGGAAATCGCGGAAAAGGAAAAGCTTTCCGCGGAGTATGCGAAGAATGTCCAGCCGAAATACCTGGACCCGTACCGCAGGATGCTTGCATCCGGGAAAGGAAGCCCGGTCGGGACCATCCGAAACGGCAGTTGCTCGAACTGCAACATGAAGAACTCGCCGCAGACCACGATGGAAGCGAAAAAAGGCGAGCTGGTGAATTGCGACAACTGTTCCTTTTTCCTGTACGACCCGGAAGCGTAGGAACCTCTGCATTTTCCGCATATGCGAAAGGCGGGGAAAAAACCGCCTGTCCCGCAGGACATTCGAGGCGAATCCGTTTTTTTCCGCAAATATGCCTTTGCCGCGCCTTGAAAAACGGGCTCGCGCGCACTATATTATTAAATACTTTTTTTCATGATCATAACATCAACCGGAAGGTTTTGAAACAATGCGCAAACCAAGTGATGTCGATTTCCCGTTTTTGTGGAATATTTTCAAACGCCGTTACCAGTATGTGATAGCGTTCGGGATCTTCTGCGCGGCTCTGACATTCGTCTATCTGAAATATATCGCGAAACCGGTCTACCGCGTGGATTTCTCCCTGTACGCCTGGGACTATGCGGGAAGCTCGGAGGATATTCCCACGACAACATCACGGACCACCGATGCGATCCAGACGACAAACATGATCGACCGCGATCTGATCGTGGCGGACAAGATGCTGAACGACTATGAAAAACTGATGGACAGCCGCTATGTCACGGACCGCGTAAAAACGCAGCTCAGCCTGGAATATCCCGAGCTGACCCTTGAGGAAATCCCCTACAAAAAAGAAATCACGCTCAGCCGCAAGACCCACTTCATTGACTGCTCGTTCTTCTCCGAGTCCAAGGAAATGGCCCTGGCGGCCGCCACGGTGACCAATGAAGTCTTCCTCGACACCATCAAATCCCAGCTCGGCATCTCCAAGCTCAGAAACATCGACGTCCCGCAGGCACAGGAAAAACCCGTCAGCAACCGCCCCGTCTTCAAGGCGGGCGTCGCATTCATCTTTTCCGGCGCGTTCCTCTTCGGCATCCTTACTCTCTACGCCATGCTGCGCGACCACATCACCTCCACCGACCAGATCACCAAGGAACTTCAAATCCCGCTGCTTGGCACCATGGTCCGCCTGAAACGCCGCAAGGCGTACCGCAACGACAAGAAGATGAACGTGGCGCTCAACGACAAGACTACATACAACTTCAACAGCTTCTACGAGGATTTCCAGATCCTGCTCACCAACCTCCAGTATTCGCGCCCGAAAAAAGATTCCGCGCACGTCATCATGGTCACCAGTTCCACCCCGAACGAAGGAAAGACGCTTCTCTCCAGCTATCTTTCCCTTCTCCTCGCGGAAAAGGACAAAAAGGTGCTCATGATCCACGCCGACATCCGCAAAGGCGACTCCGCGGACTATTTCGGACTGGCGCACTCCGTCGGTCTGGTCGACTACATCGTCGGCAAGAAGACGTTTGAAGAAGTCGTCACCCGCAACGTCAACGGCACCAAGCTCGACGTGATCCCGCCCGGACCGATCCCGCCGAACCCGCTCCGCCTGATCGAAGTTTTCGCCGACAGCGGATTCGTGGCGGAAAAGGCAAAGGACTACGACTACGTCATCATCGACACGCCGCCCGCGACCATCCTCGCCGACGCCCTCGTCCTGGGCAAGCTGGTCGACGACATCATCGTCGTCGTCAATGCCCGCAAGACCTCGCTCGGCTCGCTGAAGCTCCTGGTCAACCGTCTGAAGGAACTCAAGCTCAATATTTCCGGCATCATCCTGAACCAGTTCGCCCAGTCCTCCGGCGCCTACGGCTACGGATACGGATATGGCTATGGTTACGGATACGGATATGGATACGGCAAGAGCTATGGCGGCTACGGCTACGGTTACGGCTATGGTTACGGCTATGGTTACGGCTACAGCCACAGGTCGAAAAAGAAAAAGAGCAAAGGTCCCGAACCCGTCCTTACCAAGGAAGAAAGCTCCATTTCGCTCATGTCGCCCGCCGCGCCTGAAGATGCGGGCGTCAAGGAAAAGAAATAAGATCGAACGTCAAACCGCTTCCCCGGAGCTGAACCATGATCGACATTCACTGCCATATCCTGCCGGATGTACCGGGCGACGACGGATCCCCCGATCTTGACGAAACCGTCAGGATGCTTGAGTTGGCCAGGGCCGACGGCATCGACACGATCATATGCACCCCGCACGGGAAGCAGCCCGTCGGAGACCAGATCAAGCGCATGGATGAAATCCGCGCCGCGACAGAGGCGAAGGCCGCCGAATACGGCATCAGACTCCTGCGCGGCCTCGAATACAATCTGCCTCAGCTTTTCCAGGCGGACGAAAAATCCGTCGGACTCGCAGGAACTTCGTTCATCCTCATCGATTTCGTCCGCAGCCGCATGGACTCCTCCGTCGACGCCATCAGCCGTTCCACCCATTCCGCCGGATTCCATCCGATCTGCGCACACCCGGAACGGCTTTTTCAAAGCTGGGACCACGTGCGCCACATCTATAACACGGGCTATACGATGCAGCTGACCGCGGCCTCGATCCTCGGCGATTTCGGGCGTGGATGCCAGAAATTCTCGCTCGACCTGCTGGATCACGGACTGTGCCACTACATCGCATCCGACGCGCACTCCACCTCGCGCGCATTCCGTCAGACGGCATGCAAAAAGTTCATCACGGAAACTTACGGCGAAGAGACAGCGAACATCCTCTTCGAGGAGAACCCGAAACGCCTGCTCGCCAACCAGATGCCACTTGAAATCCCCGTCGTCAGCGACGACTACGACGACGAACTTCCGAAAAATCCCTTCCTCCGCGCCATGTACCGGTTCTTCACCGGCCACCGCCGCGACGAGGACGAGGATTGATTCATAACACCACCTCTTCCAACCAGGACCGGGCGCGTCTTCCGCTTCGTTTTATGGAATCCCGCCGACGTCCGCACGGAGTCTCCGGCACAATGAAACGTTTTATCCTCATCCTTTCCGTAATCACTATGGCGCTCATCCCCGCGATTTACGCCGCATCGGGCCGCAGAGATCGCCAGCGTCCGACCCGTCCGGCACCGCAATCCGCTGCAAAGGCGCCCGGCTATGCCATCGTGGTCCCCGTGAATCATCCCGAGCTGGATCCGGCGGTCCAGGCGCTCAAGGCAAAGCATGCCGCGCTTGATCCGAAAGTATTCACCTACAGACAGGATGTCCGCGAAGTCCTGCCCGACCTGCGTGAAATGCTCCCGTACTATACCTGCTTCGTGACGCCGAAGGAGCTCGCCGGACGCGCGTTCACGGGCGAAGTATCCCGTATGGCGCGCGAGATTACGCCCGATCCGTACTGCGACACGTTCTGGGGCATCCTGACCGGCTACGACGCCTCGGACATCAGGCGTGTGGCGGAGTTCAAGGGCCCGATCGACATCACTGATGCGCTCGATATGGTCGGCGGATTCCATCACTCCCTGATGCGCCGCTGCTACAGCTTCGACGAGACGCAGGAGAACAACCTCCGGATCACCGACCCGTCGAAGAAATACGACAACGAAAAGACCCGCATCAACAGGGATTTCACGGAGGAATTCCTCAAGCTCGTGAACGGCGGCGGATTCCAGATCATCATGACCTCCGGGCACGCGTCCGAACACGACTGGGCCAGCGGCTACCTTAGCAGCTCGAACATGTACCTGATCGACCGCAAGGGCGGACTTTTTGCGCGCGACACCCGCGGCCGCGTGACCGAGGTCAGGGACAAAACGCCGAAGATATGGTGCGCCGCCGGGAACTGCCTGATCGGAAACATCCCGCACGGACAGGATTCCTGCATGGCAACCGCCATGATCCATTCGTTCGGCGTCTACCAGATGATGGGCTACACCATCGAAACGTGGTTCGGACGGCAGGGCTGGACGGCGCAGGGGATGCTGACCGACTATCCCGGCTACTATTCGTTCAATGAGTCGTTTCACTTCGCGAACGCATGGATCGTGGAGAACCTCGTGAAACGCGACTTGAACCACATCACGCTCGACACGTCCGACTACGACACGTTCCAGATCAAGGCCGCCGCCTCCCTGCGCGGCATCCGCTTCCGGAACGCGGAGGAACAGAAGGAAGCCCTCGGGCTGCTCTACGACCGCGACGTGGTGGCGTTCTACGGCGATCCGGCCATGCGCGCGGCAATCGACCCGAAGCCCGGCCAGACGCTGAAGCTGGAACGTTCCATGACCGCGGACGGCGTCCTGACGCTGAAGCTGACCGCGCTGAAGGAAGACCAGTGGAAGGAACAGGGCGTGTACCTGCCCTATGGACGCGTGTTCGCCTCGCCGGAAATCGTCTCCAAGTCGTTCGACGGCGACGTGATCGCGGCCTCCGCTTTCGCCTGCATCAAACTCAAAGGCCCGTTCAAGAAGGGCGACACGCTCACGCTCTCCATCAAAGACGCAGCAGCAGGCAAAGCCGCATCCGGTTCCGTCGGCGCGATCCGCAAATCGCTCTCCGCCCTGCCCTCCGGCGTCACCGCGACCGACCTCTCCGCCCGCCTCAACCGCGCGCTCTCCCGCATCCCGCAGGACAAGCTCGATGCCCTCGCCTCCGCAGCAGTCGCGAATCCCGCGGAAGGCGCCTATCTCGCCGCGCTGCTGGCGGAAATGCCCGAATGCGACTATGCGGAAGCCGACCCGGCCCGCCTGCTGGAGGACGTCCGCTACGCGATGAAAGTCCGCGCGGAAGTCCCGTGGAAAGACCAGATCTCCGAGGACCTCTTCCTGCGGTACATTCTGCCGTACTGGAGCGTGAACGAGAAGCGCGATCCGTGGCGCAAATTCTTCTATGACAAGTTCATGTCCGGCATCCGGGGCATGAAGACCCCGAGCGATGCCGTCAAATACCTGAACGACCACGTCTTCAAGGAACTGAACGTGACCTACGATGCCGTCAAGCGTCCGAAGGCCGACCAGTCCGCGCAGGAATCCATCGCCGCCTCCTACGCCTCCTGCACAGGGCTCTCCGTCATCCTCCTGAACGCCTGCCGCGCCTGCGGCGTCCCGGCGCGCTTCACCGGCTGCCCGCAGTGGACCGACCGGTCCGGCAACCATTCCTGGATCGAATTCTGGGACGGCCAGTGGATTTACGAGGGCGCGTCCTCCAGCGATCCGCGGAACCGTTCGTGGGTCGGCGACAAGGTGAAGGAGGCCACCGAGGATTCCCTGGTCGGCGGCGTGTGGGCGGTCACGACCGAACCGCAGAAGGACGACGCGTTCTTCGTGCTGCCGTGGAAACCCTCGGACCGTTCCTATCCGGCGGTCCCCCTGCGCGCGTTCTATCTCGACAACGGCATGATCAGCTTCGACCTCTCCCGGTTCGGCGCGGAAAAATCCCCTGTCTGGCTGTATTACAGAGGCGAACCTTGGTTCCGCCTGACGCCGCCCATCGCGCAGACCGTCGACCTGCCGGCTTCCGTGCTCGCGGACATGACCGTCCGCCTCGACTCGGATAAGGAGGCGAAACTCGTCCCGCTCGTGCGGAAGAACTGAACTGATCCGGGCGGAAACGCCATTCCATGACGGAAGAACCGGTCCCGCGGCAGTCGCGGAGCCGGTTTTTCTTTTTCGGAGATTCGGGGGAAAGTTCGTCCGTCAGGATTTTTTCAGGACGCTTGGAGGGAATCCGATCTGCTGGTGGAACTGCTTGGAAAAAAAGAACTGGTTCTTGTAGCCGAGCCGTTCGGCGGTCTCCTTGACGCTCATCCCGGAGGAAAGCATGTTCACGGCCTTCTCCATTCTGCACCGGATCTGGTACTGGCCGATGCTGTAGCCGTTGATCATCTGGAAATGGCGGCGGAGCGAGGGGTAGCTGAACGGGATGTCCTTCAGCAGCTCGGGAAGCGGGCGGTTGCTCTTGATATTGGCCTGGATGACCTCCTTGACGGCGTCGGATATCTCGTCAGAGAAGCCTTTGATGCGGCTGTCCAGGATGACGGTCAGAAGTTTCAGGGCGCGAAGCGCGATCTGCGATTCGTCGCCCGCGGTCCGCAGGTACGCCAGAAAGTCGTAGCACTGGTTGAGGAGTTCGAGGGAAAGATTGATGTCGCGGACGGGTCCCTGCGAATCCAGCGCGAAGAGATGGCGGCACATGGAGCGCACCCATGTGTCATCCTGGTCCGGCATGTTTTTCAGCTTCAGATAGGCGGGATTTCCGGCTTCGGTATATTCCAGGAACGCGTCGTGCGGCTCGCCCCCGGCGGTGTTCTTCATGAAGTGGAACGCCAGATAGAATTCGAGCCAGTTGCTTCCGGGGTCGATCAGGTTGGAATGGCTCACGCCGGGAATGCGGAAAAAAAGCTTGCCGGGACAGAGATGTTCGCGGCGACCCGCGGCGTCGATGTAGGTGCCCGTGCCGCGCAGGACGACCGAAACGGAAAAGAGCGGAAAGCCGCCCCCGCGCCAGTCGAGCGTCTCATGTTTGCGGATAATGCCGGAGGTAACGGCGTCCCGCCCGATGGAACGGTAGACGCCGCCGAAGTCGATGTCGAATTTCTTCGGTACCTCAAACATCGCCTGAAATCATCCGAGGTTGAACGGGCCGTCCTGGTCGTCTTCCTTCTGAATGTCTCCGTCCACGATGATGCGCTTGACCATGTTGGAGAGTTTTTCCCCTGTGATCGGCTTCAGGATGATGGCGTCGAAGTGCGACATATCGAAATTGCCGCTCGTTTCGACGTCGGCGGTCTGCGCCACGATCGGGATGTTCGAGAACCTGGGATCCTTCTTCACGGCGGCGGAGAGCTGCGCGCCGTTCATTCCCGGCATCCACATATCGGAGAGGATCAGGTCGACCGGCTGTTTTTCGAGAAGATCCAGAGCCTCCTGGCCCGAACCGGCGATGACGACATTGTCGAACCCGATCTTCTTGAAAAGCGCTTTTGCGACGCGGAGGTTCATCGGGACATCGTCGACCACCATGATGCGGATCATCTTCACGTCGCGGTCTATGAATGTGGCGGCCGACCTGGCCTTCTGCGGCTTTGCGGCTGCGGCTTTGCGGCGGTAGTGCACGCCGTTCAGCGTGACCGCAAAGGTACTGCCCTCGCCGACCTTGCTGGTGCAGGTCAGTTCGCCGTTCATGCAGGATGCCAGTCGCTTGGAGATGGAGAGCCCGAGGCCGGTCCCGTTGTTCACGGCATTTGTGCCGCGCATTCTGGAAAGCTGGACGAACGGTTCCATCAGCTTCTTCTGGTCGTCCTCGGAAATGCCGATGCCGGTGTCGCTGACGGCGCATTTGAGCGTGCCGGTGTCCGAGGAATCCGGGTCGGGCGTAAAGGAGACGCTGAGCGTAATGGCGCCCTTCTTCGTGAACTTGACGGCGTTGCCGAGCAGGTTGATGAGGATCTGACGGATGCGGATGTTGTCGATGTCGAGTTCCGGCAGGTCCTCCGGCACGTCGGAAACGAGCTTGTTGCCGTTCTCCTGGGCGCGGAAAGTGAAGATGAGCAGGACCTCGCGGCAAAGGGCGTTGAAGTCGGTGAACGCGGTGATGATCTGCATCTGGTTCGCCTCGAGCTTGGACAGGTCGAGGACATCGTTGATGAGCATGAGCAGGGCGTTTGCCGAGGAGGAAATGGCGTCGAGGTATTCCTTCTGCTGGTTTTTGGAGACGCCGCCTTCGCGGAGAAGTTCGGCGAACCCGATGACGGAGTTCAGCGGCGTGCGGATCTCGTGGCTGACGCTGGCGATGAAGAAGCTCTTCGCCTTGTCCGCCGCCTGGGCGCGGGACAGGGCGTCCATGATGATGGCCTGCGCGCGTTTTCTGGCAAGCACCACTTCGATCATGTGGGTCGTGGCGTTCAGCAGCGAGATGTCGTTGTCCGTGAAGGTATGGTCCACGCCTTCGAAGTTGAATCCGACCGTGCCCCGTATTTCGCCTTCGCAGATGATGTTCGAAAGGAAGAGCGCCCGAAGATCGAGCGCGAGGGCCGCCTGGTGCCAGTCCTCCTTGACAAGCGACCAGTCGAAGGAGCTCATATCGCTGCAGACGAACGTGCGGTTGTCCTTCCTGTTCTCCATAAGGCCCTGGACACGGGGGAGCGTACGGTCGAGCATCCGGAAGGACGCATGGGGATGAGTCGGTTCAACGTATTCATAGACGCAGTGCGCCCGGGTCCCCTCATCTTCGTGCCGGATCAGGCAGCCGCGGCTGGCGCCGAGGATCTTGCAGACGCTTTCCAGCGTGCGTTGGATCGACATATCGAAATCGTTTTCGCCGATGATGTCCTCGAGCAGGTCGTTGACGGCTTTCTGGTTCTGGATCAGTTGATGCATGTCCGTGACGTCGCTGGCCGCCGCCAGAAGCAGACGGTGTCCGCGGGCGTCCTCGAACACGCGCATGAGGGTCTTAATGTAACGGAGGTTTCCGCTGCCGTCCGAGAGCTCGCCTGCGATCTCCTCGATGCCGCCGGCCGCCCCGGTCGTGATGGAATTGATCTGGTCGGCATAGCCGAGGATTTCCTCGTCGTGGAAGAGCTCCCTGTCCGTCTTGCCGACGATTTCGTCGGGCGAGAAGTTGAAGACGGTAGCGAACGACCTGTTGCACAGCAGATAGCGGAAATCGTCGTCGATATCCTTCACCGTGAACATGATGGGAATGGCGTTGATGGCGGCGTCCCACAGGGCCTGGGCGTCTTTCAGCTTCAGCATGTTCAGCGTGAGTTCGGTCACGTCCTGCACGATGCCGGTCACCGAGGCCCCCTTCGGGTCTTTCTTGTTGAGGATGACTTTCATACGGTAGTAGCGCAGGTCGGATGCATCCTTGCCGACCCGGAACGAGAACTGCACGGCTTCGTTCTGTTTGTTCTTTTCGAGCAGGGACTGCATGTTCTGCTTGAAGAGAGGCAGGTCTTCCGGATAGACCCATTGCTCTTCGAGGAGCGCATTGCCGTTCTCGTCCTCGGGCCACAGTTCGCAAAGAAGACGGTTGCATCCGGAGGTGCGGATACGCGTTTTGAAATCGTAGCGGAACGACGCGAGGCGGGCCATTTCGGACGCGCTTTCGAGTTCCGTCATGGTGCTGCGGAGTTCTTCGCGCTTGTTTCTCTCGTCCGTGACGTCGCGGAACACCAGGATGGCGCCCGTGATCTCGCCGGACCGCGAAAGGATCGGAGCGGCGCTGGCGGCGATATGGTATCTCTGCCCGGATGCGGAGATCAGATCGGTCTGATCCGCGCCTTCGGCGATCTCGCCGGACCGCAGGGCATCCATCAGCGGCGAAGGAACCGGCTTTCCGGTCTGTTCGTGGACGATGTGGAAGAATTCGGTGTGCGGCTTGCCGAGCATCTCGGACTGCTTGCGGCCGAGTATCTTTTCGGCGTTCGGGTTGATCAGCGTGACAATGCCCTGGGAATCCGTCGTAATGACGCCGTCGCCGATGGACCGGAGCGTGAGGAGGAAGCGGTCGGCGCTTTCCTCGGCCGCGCGCTTGGCATTCTCCAGATCCGTGACGTCGTGGAACAGCGTGAAAAGGATCCGGCGGTTGTCGGAGGTGCGGATAATCTTGCGGTAGAAATTGCCGATGCGGACCCGCCCGTTGCGGTCGTGGAGACGTCCCGTGGAGTGGTATTCGGGGCGGCGCTCCAGGACTTCGATGGCATGGAGGTCATCCGCACGGACAGCCTCGGCATCCTCCCGGGACTCAAGGATTTCGAAATCGGTTTTCCCTGCGATTTCGGGCAAAGACTTGTTCAGGAACTTGAGACAGGCGTCGTTGCTGGTGATGATGCGGAAATCGTCGTCGATGTCCTTCGTCAGCACGAAGGACGGCATGTTGTCGAGCAGGATGGAGTGCTGCTGCAGGAGTTCCTGGAGTTTCGAGTTCAGCTGCTGCATCTGGAGGTGTGCTTCCTCCAGCTCGGTGATGTTGATGGCGGTCCCGAGCAGCAGGCGCGTGCCGTCCTCGTCGGTGAAGATCCGCTGGATGCACCGCAGATGCTGGACTCTGCCGTCCCAGTTCTTCACATCGACGTTGACTTCCTGCTGTCCCGACCCCGGATTCGCCACGAACGCCAGGTCGTTTTCGCGGTTTTTCTCGGCGAGTTCGCGAGGCAGAAAATCGAAGTCGGTTTTATCGTTCAGTTCGTTTTCACCGACGCCGTAGAACATGCAGCGGGTGCGGTTGTTGAAGACGTAGCGGAAATCGTCGTCGATGTCCTTTGCGTAAATGTGAATGGGCAGGAAGTTGATGAGGATGTCCCACATCCGCGTGCTTTTCTTGAGCTGTGCGGAATACCGCTCCGCCTGTCGTCTGGCGTTCTGAAGTTCGGTATTGTCCAGCGAGGAGCAGATCACGGCGTCCTGTCCGAAGATGTCATGTTCCAGCGGAGCAAACGAAATGGCACGGTGAACGTCCTCGTAGTTGTACTCGATCGTGGTCTGTTTGCCGTTTTGGAAGACTTCGTGGATCGTCTGGGAAAGTTTTGAATAGTCGATTCCGGAGATCTGGTCAAGTTTCTTCGGAGCCCGTTCTCTCTGTCCCGCCTTCACCCAGGATGCGAACAAAATGTTCTCCGCGCGGTTCAGCACCACCACACGGCCGGGCAGCGAGTACAGCATGTTGCGGCTCGTGCGGAGACGGCGGCGAATCAGGATAAAATAAACGACCTGAAAAAAGGACAGGACAATAACCATGCCGATGCCCGTCAAAATCGCCTGCCAGTGGCGCGTCCATATCGTCTCCGGTCTGTTGACAATCGTAGTACCGAACGGGATCCTGCCGGAAAACTCCTTATAGCTGTTGAACTTGCTGTAGTCGACGATCCTGCGCGGCGCAATATCCTTCATCGGAATGCGCTGCGCGTTGCCCGCGTTCAGGATCTGCGCGGCGACGCGGGCGGCTTCGTGCCCGAGCTTGTCAGTCTCGATCATATTGCCGCCTACGACGCCATTGCCGAGGAGCGTATCATCAAGCGCCAGACAGGGGAACCGGTTGTCGAATCCGATGTTCCGCACGAATGCAGTCAGGGTTTCGTTGTGTCCGTTCGCATAGTCGTGCGACGGGAAGAAAAGAACCAGGCTGTTCTCGGAATAACTGCGGAGGGTACTCTGGATATCCCGCTTGTCCATCAGGGAATTGACCCATACATAGTCCAGTTGCGGGAAGTTCAGTTTGCATTTGGCCAGGATATCATTGCGGGTTTCCTCGGAAATCGTCGTTTCGTCCGTGACCAGCATCAGGTTCTGCGCTTCCGGGAAGAGTTTCAGCCCCAGTTCCACCGTCCCGATGGTATCGTCGGGAATGCCGATGGCGGTCGAATTCGGGTACTGGCGCTTCAAATCGATCGGAACGCGTCCAAGTCCGGCGAAAAGAACCGGCAGGGTGCGGGGGAATCTGTCGTAATTCCGCATGATTACGTCCGCCGCCTCATGGTTCAGCGTCACGACAATGGAATACATGTTGTTATTCAGGGATTTTTCCAGACGGTTGAACGTGGCCTCCACTCTGTCCTCGTTGCCTTTCTGGGCGGCGTTCAGTTCCACCACATGGCAGTCGATCGGCAGGTTCAGCTCACGGATGCTCTTGCGGAACGCATCGAAGAAATTGCTGGTCACGGCATCCGCGATCGGGTAGGACGTCAGCAGGAGGATCGTCCTGACATTATGGAGAAACTCTTCCTGATCCTCCGGTTCGTCCGAAACCTGCGAAAAAACAGTGGACAAAGAGAAAAAGAAACAGAAAAACACCATCAAACATCGAGCCGGCATGGTTCGAAAATATCTCATGTGCAGAACGTCCTCCAGAAAAAGGATTTCTCCGTGAAAAAACCAGAAACGCACCGGACGCGTTGTTCCGCTGGACCACAATCCGTAACCGGACGGAAAAACACGCTTTGCGCGCAACCTCAAATTATAAAATATACCCTTAATCTACTTTCCTTTCAGAAAAATACAAGTTTTTTTCCGTTTTTCTTTCAATGTTTCTTTGTTTTTTTTCGATTTTTCATGTATATTTAAACGTTTTCTCCTCATTTTCAACCATTTTTCCATTCTGACGCATCTTCCGAAAATGTCCGACGTTTTTTTCATTCCGTTCGATTCCGCCGCGGGGACGGCCGGTCTCTCGCAGGCGGCGGTCCGCCTGCTTCGGAAACTGCTTGAATGCTCCGGGTCCGAACTGCCCGCCGACGTGCCGCTGAAGGTGCATTTCGGCGAAAAGGGCAACCGCACCTACCTGAAACCGGAAACGTACGACGGCATCATCGACTTCATCCAGGCACAGGGCCGCACCTGCCATTTCGCGGAGACCAGCGTACTGTACGGCGGGGAGCGTTTCTCCCGCGAAAAACACCTGGCGCTGGCGAAGAAACACGGATTCACGCGCATCCCGGCGGTCATCGCAGACGGAGCGCACGGCGAGGAATCGGTGTCGGTCCCCGTTGATCTGAAGCATTTCCGAAGCGCGAGCATCGCGAAGGAGCTGGCCGAAGCGGACCGCGTGATCGTGCTGTCGCATTTCAAAGGGCACGGGCTCGCCGGATTCGGCGGCGCCATCAAGCAGCTCTCCATGGGATTCGCCGCAAAAGGCGGCAAAATGGCCATGCACCTGAACGTGAAGCCGCGCATCCGCAACTGGAAATGCAAACGCTGCAAGCTGTGCCTCACGCGGTGCAACGAGGGCGCGATCACCATCGGCGAACGCTCCTTCATCGACCATGAAAAGTGCATCGGCTGCGGCGCATGCTTCTCCATCTGCCCGCATCACGCCGTCTCCATCCTGTCGTTCGCCGGACTCAGGCACGCCCTCTTCGGAGGCCGTCTCTTCCGAGAAAAACTCGTCGAGTACGCCTACGCCTCCCACCACGGCAAACACCACCTCTACATCACGTTCGCCGTCAACGTCACGCGCGGCTGCGACTGCGAACCGCGCCCCATGACGACCTGCGTTCACGACATTGGCGTGTTCGCCTCGCTTGATCCGGTCGCGATCGACGCCGCCTGCTGGGACGCCGCGGCGAAAGCAGGAAAGAAATTCAAGGGCGCGGAACAGCTCGCCTACGCCGAAAAGATCGGCCTCGGCACGCGCAACTACAACCTCATCCGGCTCGACTGACACCGATTTTAAGCACAAAAAAACGGCGGCTGACTCCTGATTGCGAGCCGACCGCCGTTTTTTGCTTTTTGTCGGCAAGCGAAGCTGAGCCGACTATATCAACACCGCTTGCGGTGGCACTTATTTCAGGAGGATCGCCTCAAGCTGATCCAGCGAGGTCTCGAAGAGGCGCATCGCGGCGTTGACAGGTTCCGGCGTGGCGAAATCCGCCCCGGCGTCACGAAGCAGGTCCAGCACGTCGCGCGTGTCGCCGGACTTGAGGAACCGGAGCGCGGGTGCCGGGTTCCCCGCAATGATGTCGGCGGAGAGCTTGGCTGCGGCGGAAAGCCCGGTAGCATACTTGTAGACGTAGAAATTGTAGTGGAAGTGCGGAATGCGCGCCCATTCGAAGCGGATCGGTTCGTTGTTCACGACGTCCGGGCCGAAATATTCGCCGTTCAGCTCGTAATAATGGTCGCTGAGGGCTTCCGCGGTCAGGGGGTCGCCCTCCTCGCTCATCGCGTAAATATCGCGTTCGTACTCGGCGAACTGGGTCTGGCGGAACACGGTGCCGCGGATGAGGTCGAGCAGGTGCGTCAGCAGGTAGGCGCGGAGGTTATCGTCCTCGGCGTGCTCCAGCAGATAATGGTTCAGCAGGAGTTCATTCGTGGTGGACGCGACCTCGGCTGCGAAGAGGCAGTAGCCGGCATAGTGGTATTCCTGCGCACGGTCGGAGAGGTAGGAGTGCATGGAGTGTCCCAGCTCATGGGCGAGCGTGGAAACGCTGTCCAGCGTGCCGGTGTAGTTCAGCAGGACGTACGGAGGCTTGCGGTAGCAGCCGCCGGAATACGCGCCTGATGTCTTGCCGCGGCACTCGTAGACGTCGATCCAGCGGTCCCGGAAGGCGTGTTCCAGCGCCTCGCAATATTCGGGGCCGTACGGTTTCACGGCCTGACGCACCAGGTCGCAGGCTTCTTCCCAGGAGTACATCACCTTCGCCGGACGGACGAGCGGCGTCACGAGGTCGAAGAGTTCGAGCTTGTCGAGCTTCAGGACGCGGCGGCGCAGCTCGAAATAGCGGTGCAGAAGAGGGAGTTTCGCGCGGACGGCGTCGATCAGCCCGTCGTACATGGATTCCGGCACATGGTCCGGGAACAGCGATGCGGCGCGCGCGGAGGGGAAATGCCGCAATTTCGCCTCAAGCACGCCCGCCTTCACCGTGCCGTCGAGCAGCGCGGCGATGGTGTTCGCGAACGACGAATACGTCTTGTAGCAAGCGTCGAAGGCGTCCTTTCGGACGCGGCGGTCGGTATTTTCCAGATACTTGATGTAGTTGCCGTGCGTGATCTCGACGTCGTCGCCCTTCTCGTCCATGATGTGAGGGAAGCGCAGATCGGCGTCGTTGAGTTTGGAGAACGCGTGGTTGCCGGTGGAAAAGACGTCGGAGGCGAGTCCGAGAATGCGCTCTTCCGGCTCGGAAAGCGTGTGCGGACGCTCCCGGGCTGTGTCTTCCAGCGTGCGGCGGTAGAACGCCAGAACGGGATCGTCCATGAGTTCCTTGAACCGGGCTTCCGGCATGGCGAGAAGTTCTGGGTCGAACCAGGAGGTCTCGCCCTCGATCTCGGCATAACGGGCGGCGATGCGGTCGCGGCGACCCGCGTTTTTACCGTTGGCGAGGTCCTCGTCGGATTTCAGATGCGCGTAGGAATACAGCGTTTCGAGGCGGAGTCCGAGGGCGTCTCCGGTTTCCAGCCCCTGTTTCAGCATCTCGGCGGAATCCGCCAGATGGCCGCGGCACGCCTGATGGGCGGCGAGCAGGTCGTCGAGCGTGCGGAAAGCTTCTTCCCAGTCCGCGTCCGTTTTGTAGATTTGAGTAAGATCCCAGCAGGTTTCCGGGGCTAATTCGCTGCGGAGTTTCGGGGCGTTCGTCTCTGACATGGATGCCATTCCTTTCGCGTCAATTCTCTTGGTCCGAATTCAAATAGAACAAAAAAGCCCGCGGCGTTTTCGGGCGCCGCGGACTTGAAGCGATCGTTCAGATTACTTGCTGAAGCGTTCTTCGAGGGCCTTGCGCTGCGCTTCGAGCTCGGCCGGGAGACGGTCGAACTTGGCATAGTGCTCGGAAATGGTCTCGAGTTCCTTCTTCCATCCTTCCTTGTCGATGGCGAGGAGCTGCTTCATGTCTTCTTCGGTCACATCGGTGCCGGTGCGGTCGATGGCGTCCAGAGCGGGGACGAACCCGATCGGGGTCTCGTCTGCCTTGCCTTCGCCGTCGCAGCGTTCGAAGATCCATTTGAGGACGCGGCTGTTGTCGCCGTAGCCGGGCCAGAGCCACTTGCCGTCGGCGGTCTTGCGGAACCAGTTCACGCAGAAAATCTTCGGC
>JBGUKN010000006.1:0-6989 GCA_045114455.1 Victivallales bacterium | reverse complement strand
CTCGAATTTGACACTGGTCCGTTTCGGGTCCGGCCCGGCAGACGATTTGCCGGCGGGAGATGAACCCGCGGACGACGATGTGCCGTCGGCCGGTTTTTCGTTGGAGGCTGGCCTGGCTTTGCTCACGAGCCGGCTCCTTCTTCGCGGAGTTTCAGGAGGGTGCGGCAGAGCTCCAGGTCGGGCCGGTACGTGATCTTCGGATTCGGGAAATCGTGTTCGACCGGGAACACGCGGACCGGGGCGAACCGCTCCATGACCTGCGCGTCATCGGTGAACGTTTCATCGGACGCGGCAGCGCGGCGGTATGCGTTCAGAAGCGATTCGAACTGAAACACCTGCGGCGTTTCCGCCGTGCGGAGACCATCGCGCGGGACAGTCTCGCCGAGGAATCCGTCCGGGGTGATGCGCTTCACCGTTTCGGCGACTTTGCGGCACGCCATCGCGCCGCCGTGCGTCCGCGCGGCGTCCAGGCAGGCCAGCAGAAGCTCCGGCGTCAGCATCGGGCGTCCGGCGTCATGGATCGCGGCAAGAAGGAATCTCGATTCACCGAGTTTCGCTGCCGCTTCGAGGGCGTTCAGCACGGACAGCGTGCGGGTCGCTCCTCCGTGCGCGAAATGAAGCGGAACGCCGGGCAGATGCGTTTCTGCGGCGGCGCGGAAATCCGTTTCGGCGGCTGCGGGGACGGACAGGATGATGGACCCGGGCGCCAGCACGGATGCCGCCGTGCGGACGGCATGCAGGAAGACCGGGATGCCGTCGAGTTCCGCGAAAAGCTTCGAGCCTCCGCCGAACCGGGTGGAGGCTCCGCCCGCCGCCAGGATCAGCACCGTATCGGAAACAGGTTTCATGATGGTCCGCTCCTTGTCCGTTTGTTGTTTTTTACCGTTCGGTCGGGTATTTTGCGGAACGGTTGACTGCGATGTCCAGAACCGCCTTCACGCAGGCCAGCGGTGCGCGGATTGAGGAGAAAAGCATCTCGTTGGGATACTGGCCCGGCAGAATCCCCGCTTCGAAACCGATCGTGGAAATGCCGTGATGGTCCGCCAGATAAAGCGCGCGTTCGCAGTGGTCCCGCTGGGAGATCGTGATGAAATCGTCGTACCCGAAGACGTCCCGCATGCGGAGGAGGGAATCAAGCGTGCGGACGCCCTTGCCGTCCCCGACGATGACGTCTTCCGGGACGCCCAGCGCGACCAGGTCCCGCGTCATGGCGGATATTTCGTCGTAGAACTCTTCCGGCCGGCTTGCGCCGGATACGACCAGCGTCCGGACCTTGCCCGCGTGATAGAGTTCCGCCGCCGCTTGGATTCGTCCCGCAAGCACGGGGCTTGGGCGTCCGCCGGAATATTTCGGGGCGCCAAGAACCATCCCGACCTCGCGGGCCGGGATGTCGTTCAGGGATGAATAAACGCGCGGGGACGTCGCACCGACCAGCCATGCCGCGGTCAGGACCGCCTCCAGTGCGGCGATCAGGGACGCCGTCGCCCAAAAGAGAACGATTCTTCCGGTGCGGCCGATGCGGTTCATACCGGTTTCAGGTTGTACTTGGCGGCCATGCGTTCCAGTGCGGCGACCTGTTTTTCGCTGAGCACCTTGCCCGCGGCATGCTGTTTGGCGAGCGAGGCGATGAAATCGCGGTCGCTGAACGTGCGTCCGCGGCGGACCGTGGGCTCGTTCCAGCTTTCGAACGATTTGAAAGCGTTCAGCAGGGCGTCGATCTGCGCCTTCGCGGCGGGATTCTGCTGCGGAGCGGGCGTCGCGACGGTGAGTTCGCCTTCGGGGAACTGTCCGGGGTATTTGCGGATGACGCGGAGAAGTGCGGCGATCTGCTTGGAGCTGAGCGTCTTGCCTGCCTTGTACTGCTTGCGGAGAGATTCCACGAACGCGGCATCGTCGTACACGCGGCCGCGGATGCGCTCGGCCTTGTTCCATTTGACCTTTTCCGCAGCCTGGAAGACGGCCTCCAGACGCGGATCGGCCTCGAATTTCGGGGGTTCGACCTGTTCGGCCTGACGCTCCCTGATCGCCTGCAGATGCGCGTTCAGCTTTTTCTGCGCATCGTCGAGTTCGCCGGTGAAACCGTATTTCGCGGCGGTTTCCTCCAATGCCGGGAGCTTGTCGCGGTATTTCGCCGCGATGGAGAGAAGGGCGTTCCACTGCTTGACTGTGACCGGGACGCCGGACTGTTTCTTGGAGACGACGGAGTTGAAGAAGGTCTTTTCATTGAAGGGACGCTTCATGCCGGGCTGTGCGACCGGCTTTTCCCAGCCCTGGAATCCGGACAGGATCCCGATGAGCGCGGCGGCCTTGTCGTCGTCCGGGGCGTCGGCGAACTTCGCATCCTTGAGCCATTCGGAAAACACACCGTAGAAATCGCGGAGCATGGCGGTCCATTCGACTTCGCCGTCTTCGACGTTGTCGAGCTTCTTTTCCATGTCGGCGGTGAATCCGACCTGGAAGAGTTCGGGGAGGGACTTCACGAGATAGTCGTTCACGCGGAATCCGAGTTCCGTCGGAATGAGCTTGCCTTTTTCGCGGTTCACATACTTGCGGACCTGGATGGTGTTCACGATCGTGGCGTAGGTGGACGGACGGCCGATGCCGTTGGATTCGAGTTCCTTGATGAGCGTGGCTTCGGAATAGCGCGGGGCGGGTTCCGTGAACTTCTGTTCGGGCTTGCATCCGGCGAGTTCGCAGTTCGTGCCGGTGCGGAGCAGTCCGAGGAGTTCGGGATCGGGCGCGGATTCGTCCTGGTCGTCTTCGGGCGTGTGCGTTTCGTCCTTGATGTTGTACACGGCGAGGAATCCGGGGAAGCGCGTCACGGTCGCGGAGGAGCGGAACGAGAAGACGTGTGCCGCGGGCGATGCGTTTTCGACGGTGACGGTCGTGGTTTCGAGCAGGGCGGGATTCATCTGGCACGCCACGAAACGGCGCCAGATCAGCGTGTAGAGCTTCAGCTGCGCCGGATTCAGGAAGGGACGGAGCTTGTCCGGGGTCAGGTTGACGTCGGTGGGACGGATCGCCTCGTGCGCCGCCTGGGCGTTCGCCTTGGTCTTGTAGAAATTGGGTTTCGGCGGGACGTAGTCCGGACCGAACGTCGCGGCGATGTAGTCGCGGCAGGCAGCCTGTGCCTCGGCGGCGATGTTCACGGCGTCGGTTCTCATATAGGTGATGAGGCCGACGGGCCCGTTGTCGAGCGTGATGCCCTCATAAAGCTGCTGCGCGGTCTGCATGGTCTGGTTCGCCGTGAATCCCATGGCGGAGCTTGCGGCCTGCTGGAGCGTACTGGTGATGAACGGCGGCGGCGCGAATTTGCGGCGGGGCGAGGTCTCCAGGTCGGCGATGCGCCACGCGGAGGCGTCGCTGATCAGCTTGCGCAGGGTTTCCGCCTGTTCCCCGTTGGCGACGTCGGCGTTCCTGCCGTCGATCTTCGCCAGTTTCGCGCGGAAGGAGCGTCCGGGGGCGGTTTCCGGATGGAAAAGCGCCTCGAATATCCAGTATTCCTTCGGGATGAACGCCAGGATTTCGCGTTCGCGTTCGCAGACGAGGCGGAGCGCCACGGACTGCACGCGTCCCGCGCTGATGCCGCGTTCGATGCGGGACCAGAGCAGCGGGCTGATCTGATAGCCGACGATGCGGTCGAGCACGCGGCGCGCCTGCTGGGCGTCCACGCGGTTCATGTCGATCTCGCCGGGAGCCTGGAATGCGCGGTTGATGGCGCTGCGGGTGATTTCGTGGAAGGAAACGCGGTGGAAATGCGCTTTCTTGTTGATCTTGCGGAGGACTTCCTGAAGATGCCAGGCGATGGCTTCCCCTTCGCGGTCAGGGTCCGACGCCAGATAGATGTCGACTGCATTTTTCGCGGCGGTCTTGAGTTCGCCCAGGTTGTGCCCGCGCGCCTTGCTTTCCTCGTACTGGGGCGCGAAATCGTGTTCGATATCCACGCCGAAGGAGTTTTCGGGAAGGTCCCGGATGTGCCCCATGGAGGCCTTGATGATGTATTCGGACGGCAGGATGCGCCCGATCGTACGCGCTTTCGCGGGGGATTCCACAATAACCAGTTGTTTGCTCATGCTGTATACTCCGGGAAAATGCCGGAAAACCGCGCGTTTTTCCTCTTTCCGCTCCGGTCCCGGCAGGGTTGTTTTGCCTTATTCTATTAATATAGCGACTGTCTTTGTGAATGTCAAGCGAAAAAAATAAAAGAACATTCGCTTTTATCATAGGAAAAATCGCGGAGCGGAAGCTCCGGTTCTCTCCGCGGGGTACGCTTCCCCGGAAAACGATAAAGCCCCGGGACGGGACCGTCCCGGAGCGGATCGTGCGGATGATTTGCGGCGCGCCGTTCAGGGGAGCCGCAGGCAGACCGTCTGCCGGAAGCAGAATCCGAGGAGGATGACGCCGAGTCCGAACCAGCAGAAATACGGGTAAAGTTCGCGCCAGTTGACCACGACGGGCTGTTCCACGCTCGTTTTCTCCAGCTTGTTGATTTCGTTCATGGCCTGCGCCATGCCCTTGGCGTCCGCGGCCCGGTAATAGCGTCCGCCGGTCATGTCCGCGAGTTCGCGGAGCAGCGGCTCGTCGAATTCGTCCGGGTAAGACTGAAGCATGACCCCGCCGAGAAGGCTTTGGACGGGGATCCTGGCGTAACTGGATCCGATGCCGACCGTGTAGATCGTGATGTCGAACGTGTCGGCGAGCTTGCCCGCGTCCCGCGGCGAGATCTGGCCGTTGACCGTGTTCGAGCCGTCGGTGAAGAGCACCAGGATGCGGCTTTTCGCGTCGGAATCCTTCAGCCGCTTCACCGCGCTGGCGATCGGCGATGCGATGCCGGTCCCGTCGCCGATCTGCCCGACGGAGAGGCGCTCCAGGTTCGCCAGCAGGAACGCGTGGTCGAGCGTTGGCGGACACATCACATAGGGCAGGCTGGCGAACGCGATCAGGCCGATGCGGTCGTTCGGGCGTTCCTCGATGAACCGGGCGATCTCGTCCTTTGCGGTGTCGACGCGGTTTTTGAGCGTGCCGCGCTGGAGGAGTCCCAGCATCTGCGTGTCGGTGACGTGCGCTGGCGCGTCGATGGCGTTCATGCTCGGCGACAGGTCGACCGCGATCATGATGTCGATGCCGTCGGCCTTCGAGCGGATTTCCTCGATCCCCTCGCGGGGCCGGGCCAGCGCGACGATCATGGCCGCGCCGCCGAGCGCGAAGAGCGCGAACGGGATCAGCTTGCGCCAGTTGATGCGGCGGCGTTTGCCCGCGGCGCGCCGGAACGGCGCCAGGCCGGGGACGCGGATGGACGGCGCATGCAGGGTCCAGCCGAGATACAGTACGGCGGCGTACGGGACGAACAGCAGAAGCAGCCAGGGATATTCGAGTTTCATTTGCGTTTTCCTCCCTGATTTGCGGTCAGATCATCCTCATGCGGGATCGTGCCGGAAACGAGTTCCTCCGCCTTTTCGGACGCCTGTTCGAACAGGTGCGGATCGGCGGGCAGACGGGCGAATTTCACCATGTCGGCGGACGCCAGGAACGAACGCAGGAACTTGCGGTCCTTGTCCTCCAGCAGGCGGTCGCTGCGTTCCAGGTCCGCCAGAAACTCCGCCGTCGTCTGGCGTTCGGCGCGCAGACGGAACCGCGCCTCCAGGTAATGCCGGACGACGTCGGTGAGTCCCGCGATGGCGGATTCGGGCGAGGCGGAACCGCCGCGGACCTGTTCCCTGAGTGCGCGGATGGTCTCCAGCGCGTGTTCCCAGGCTGTTTTGATATGTTTGGCGGCTTCGCGCTTCTTGTGCGCCAGAAGCGCCCAGACGGCCAGCGAAACGAGAATGATGACGGCAGCGACGATGCCCGCGACCAGCCAGGACATTGTTCTGTCGCGTACATCAATGCGCGGCGCCAACGAAAGGTCCGTACCGTTGTCGTCCAGCGGCAAAACGAGGTCGGCGATCTTCAGTTCTGGCAGCGGCGTTTCGATGCTTTTCCCCGTGAAAAACTCGGCTAAAACGGAGCCGCCGCCGGATTCCCCGCCGCGGTACGCCTGAAGCGGCACGATGAGCGTCCAGTCGGTGTATCCCCAGCGGATGCGCGAACGGTGAAACGCCGGATCCGAGGTCAGCTGAAGGTTTTTGCCCGGTTCGGCCGCGGCGAGCTTGAACGAGTCGGACCACGGCAGGCGGTATTTCAGAACGGCGTTGAAATGAGTTCCGATGGTTGGCTCCGCGTCGGCGAGCTCGTAAACGGGTTCGCCGAGCAGGACCGGGTCGGCGCCTTCCTTTACGGACATCCTCCAGCGGACCGCGACCGCCGCGCCTGCGGCGATCAGGACCAACAGGACGCCGCCGAGGATGAACGGGAGCGCCCGGAACCATGTCTTTTCGATCAGTCTTTTCGGCTTCATGATGGCGCGTCAGCCTCTCGATTTGCGTTTGCCGCGCTTCTGGAAGAAGCCCATCAGCGGCTTTACGATGTCGCCCGTGCACGGCAGTTCGATCAGGTCGATTTTCGCCTGGCGGCAGTTTTCCTCCAGCTGGCGGTCGAACAGCTCCTGTGCGGCGGCGTAGCGCGCGGCGGCGAGCCTGCTGCCGGGAAATGCGAACGTCGTGCCGGTCTCGGCGTCTTCGAGTTCGAGTGCGGCGGCGGACGGCAGGGCGGTCTCCAGCGAGTCCACCACGCGGATCGCCGCCAGGTCGTGCCTGCGGTTCAGGATCCGCAGCGGCTTCCAGAAATCCCCCTCGTCCATGAAGTCGCTGATGAGGAAGATCACGGTCTTCTTCTTCAGCGAACGGCTGAGCGATTCGAGCGCGGCGGCGATGTTCGTGCCGCGTCCGTGCGGATGCGTGGCCACCAGGTCGCGGATCACGCGCATGACGTGTGCGCGCCCCGAACGCGGCGGGATGTAGGACTCCACGCGGTCGGAGAAGAGCAGCAGCCCGACCTTGTCGTTGTTGCGGATGGCGCTGAACGCGAGGAGCGCGGCGGTCTCCGCCATC
>JBGUKN010000005.1:0-22733 GCA_045114455.1 Victivallales bacterium | reverse complement strand
CGTTCGATCCGACCGGCGAGGAGTGCTTCTATCAGCACCGCCTGACCACCAACGGCGGCCGCAATTCGTTCGACATCACGCAGGGATACGGCCCCGAGGAGTTCATGGTCCGCAACGCGCTGAACGGCGACTACCGGATCAGGACGCACTACTACGGGCAGCGCGCGCAGAAGATGATCGGCCCCGTGACCCTCTACGCCGAGATCGTGACCGATTTCGGTCGTCCCGAGGAAAAGACCGAGACTTTAATGTTCCGCCTTGCCACCCGCGACGAGATGGTCGACGTGGCCACCGTGACCACCAAGGGCTCCAAGGTCACGCCGAAGGAACCGGAACGCCGTTATCCGCCGAAACCCGTGGTCAATGATCCGCCGGTCATCGGCTTTGGCGGCGGCGCGGCTCCCGACGTCTCCCGCATGTACCAGGTGCGCGCCAACGAGACGCTTGAGGACATCGCCGAATCCCAGCTCGGGGACCGTTCCCGCGCGCAGGACATCGCCCGCGAAAACGCCGATAAGCTGCACGACGGCCAGCCCGTCACCGGCTCCATCATTACGCTTCCGCCCCGCAGATAACACGAGCGAACCTAGCCGGAAGAAGAATCTGAAGTGCCCGAGCGTAAGCCGGGCACTTTTTTCATTGGAGGACTTGTTCTCCCTGTGCTCTCGCGAAGCAGAGCGCTATATCATTGGAGGACTTGTTCTCCCTGTGCTCTCGCGAAGCAGAGCGCTATATCATTGGAGGACTTGTCCTCCCTGTGCTCTCGCGAAGCAGAGCGCTATATCATTGGAGGACTTGTCCTCCCCGAGCGTAAGCCGGGCACTTTTTTCATTGGAGGACTTGTTTTCAGTCTTTGGAGAGGGGGACGGGGATGCGCGAGGGCGCGGCTTACTTCGCGAGGGCGAGGATGACGACGCCGAGCAGGATCAGTGCGAGCGCGCAAGCCTTCTTTTTGACATGTACGTCGCGGAAATACCACGCGCCCGCCGAGAAGGAGACGATGCAGCTGCACCGGCGCACCAGCGAGACGATGGAGATTTGGATGTCCGGCAGGCTGACCGCATAGAAATACAGAAAGTCCGCGAGGATGAGCAGAACGCCCGTGAGCGGGATGGTCCATCGCCAGATGAAGCGGTGTTTCTGCCCGAAGCATTTCGCGCGGACCAGGCAGGCCGCGCCGAGGATCACGACCAGATCGACGGAGAACCAGAACTGGACGGTGCGCGGGGGGATGTGAAGGGTGTTCAGAAGGTATTTGTCGTAGAGTGCGGAAGCGGCGCCGAGGATCGTGCCGAGCAGGATCAGGTGCACTTCGCGGGCACGCCGGAAGGAGATGCCCTCGAGCTTGCCGAAGACGGAGAAGAGGTAGTAGCCGGTGAAGATCAGGAGCATGGCGACGCCCTGCGGGAGCGTCGGGACCTCGTGGAACAGCAGCAGGCCGCCGAGAAAAGTCCAGAGCGGGCTGCTGGCGCGGATGGGCGCGGCGATGGAGATCGGCAGGTCGCGCATCGCGTAGTAGACGCAGATCCAGCTGGAGGAGACGAGCAGGGATTTGAGGACGATGAGTCCGAAGTCGCGCCCGGAGCAGCTGGCGTCGGTGAGGGAACCGGTCCACAGGACGGTCGCGAGCAGGTAGAACGCCGATCCGCAGAGCGTGGCGAAGAAAAGCACGTGCATCACGGAGTTTTTGTTGACGGCGTGTTTCTTGCTGAGGTCGTAGAAGCCGAGTGCGAACGCGGAGCCGAGGACGGGCAGAAGCCAAACGGGGAGGGAAGGCATAACGAAGTTAGCTTTCTGTATTCATTGTCCGGCGGCGGTCAGCCGAGGATGGACGCAATATCCGGCGCGACGGTCTGGATGTGCTCTTTCGCGAGAATCATGACGTCCTCCGGGTCGGCGGCCGTGAGAGCGATTTTCGCGAGGCGTTCCGAGTCGAGCATGGACGTTTTCCTGATGACGCTGCGGACTTCCGCGATGGCGTTCGGGCTCATGCTCAGTTCCAGCACGCCGAGTCCGAGGAGGATGGGCGTGAAGCGCGGATCGGCGGCGATCTCGCCGCAGACGCAGACCGGGATGCGGTGTTTTTTCGCCGCCGCGACTGTGAGCCGGATCAGCTCCATGACGGCGGGATGGCTGGGCCTGTAGAGATAGGCGACGCGTTCGTTCAGACGGTCGACGGCGAGCGTGTACTGGACCAGGTCGTTCGAGCCGATGCTGAAGAAATCGACCTTCGCGGCGAGGGCGTCCGCGATGAGGCATGCGGACGGGATCTCGATCATGGCTCCGATCCTGACGTTCGGATCGAACGGGATATTCTCGGTTTTCAGTTCCTCGATGACCTCGTCGCGGATGGAGAGGAGCTCCTCGATCTCGGAGAGCGAGGAGACCATGGGGAACATGATGCGGAGGTCGCCGTAGACGCCTGCGCGGAGCAGGGCGCGGAGCTGGGTGCGGATGAGCTGCGGCTTCTCGTGGCAGAGGCGGATCGCGCGGAGCCCGAGGAACGGGTTAGGTTCGCGGACGGCGGATGCCGAAGCGAAGTCGAGTTTGTCGCCGCCGAGGTCGACGGTTCGGATCGTGACGGCGCGCCCGCGCATGGCGCGGAGGAGTTTCGAGTAGATGCTGAACTGCGTTTCCTCGTCGGGCGCGACCGGGGTGTTCATGAAAAGGTATTCGGTGCGGAAAAGCCCGATGCCTTCGGCGCCGCAGCGGCTGACTTCCTCCAGGTCGTCCGCGCCTTCGATGTTGGCGCAGAGTTTCACGCGGTATCCGTCCGTGGTTTCGGCGGCGCGGTCGCTTTCCTTCAGCAGGATGCTGTAGAGCTTGTCCTTGCGGCTGATCTTTTCCTTGTAGAACGCCAGCGTTTCGCGGCTGGGATTGCGTATGACCATGCCGAGGAAACCGTCCACGATGACCTCGTCTCCGTTTGCGAACTTGCCCGCGATGTTCCGCATGCCGACGACGGCGGGGATGCGCAGGGAGCGCGCGAGAATGGAGGTGTGGCAGGTGCGGCTTCCTGTCTCGATCGCGAATCCGAGGATGTTCTTGCGGTCGAGCATGGCGGTGTCGGACGGAGTCAGGTCGTGCGCGATGACGACGGTGTTTTCCGGGAGGTTGTTGAGCGAGGGGCCGCCGTCCTTGTCGCCGTTGAGGTTGCGGAGGATGCGGTTCGCGATGTCGCGGATGTCGCCGGCGCGTTCGTTCAGGTAGGTGTCGTTCGTGCCGGAGATGGCGTTGAGGTAACGCTGGATGGTAAGCAGGAAGGACGACTGCGCGTTGCAGAGTTCGTTGCGGATGCGGGAAACGACTTCCTTATGCAGGAGCTTGTCCTCCACGATCAGCAGATGCGCGTCGAATATCTTCGCGTCGCGCTTCTCGATGGTCCGCTGCATCTTGTTCTGGATTGTCTTTATCTCGGACTTGGTCTTTTCGATGGCGGACTGGAAACGCGCCACCTCGGCGTCGACGTCGGCCGGGGCGATCGGGATCGGATCGATCTCGCGAAAGTCGGTGTGGGCCGCGCCGAAGACCAGCACGCGGCCGCGGCAGATGCCCGGGGACGCGGGGAATCCGTGGAAGAGGACTTCCTTCTTTTCGACGGGGTGCGCGGGAACAGGGGCTGTCCCGAGGGGTTCGGAGGAGACGGGATCGGTGGTCATTCGTCGAAGCCTCCTTCGATGAGCCTGGAAAGGGCGTCCATTGCTTTGTCCGCATCGCGGCCGTTGATCTCCAGGCGGATGCGTGTCCCCTTCGGAGCGGAGAGCATGAGCATGGACATGACGCTTCTGCCGTCGGCGATGTTGCCGGAATCAAGGTTCGTGACGGTGATGTCGGACTCGAACCCCGATGCGGTCTGCACGAAGACGGACGCAGGGCGCGCATGAATCCCGAGGGGATTGCAGACGACAAAATCTTTCGTGAGGTTCTTCGGATCCATAGCTTCGATGCGGCCCTTTCCTAAAACAACAAGCCTAGTATATTAATATACACCGTTTTCGGCGTTCATTCAAATCCCGCATGAAAAAAAAGACGGGAAACAAAGGGAAAAATGCCCTTGTCAGAAAAAGATGCGGAAAGAAAACGCGGCGCGCACACGGAGTCTACTGTGCGGATGCGATCTTGCGTTCGATGGCGTCGTAGTCCACGTCGCCGTCCAAAGTCAATGCCTTTTCCCAGTAGCCGCGGGCTGCGGCTTTGTCGCCTAGGGCGAAGAAGATGTCTCCGGCGTGGTCCATGATCGTGGCGTCCGTGTCCTCGCCGAGGAGTTCGATGGCGCGGAGGATTTCCTTCTTCGCCTCTTCCATGCGGTTCAGTTTGAAGAGGACCCAGGCGTAGCTGTCGGCGATTGCGCCGTTCTTCGGGTCGAGCTCGACTGCCTTCATGATGTATTCCAGGGCTTCGGGGAGCCTGTATCCGTGGTCTGCGAAGATGTAGCCGAGGGAGTTGTAGATTTCGGCGTCCGGGACGTCGTCGGTCTTCGGCGCGGGCGGACGGCTGGTGAGCAGGGGCGCGAGCATCTGTTCGACGTACCGCATGTCGTTCGCCTTGTCGGCGATGTTCGCGCTGATGAGGCGGAACCTGCGGCCTTCGAGCAGCGCCGGGGTGACGCGGGCGGCATTGCGGATGCGTTCCAGCGCCTTGTCGTAGTTGCGGAGGCGCAGGTTGCAGTCGGTCTCGAGCAGGAGGCGTTCGGTGTCGAGCGGCGCCTTCTGGAGCATTTCGAGCGCCTGTTTGTAATGCCCGCGGTCAAATTCGATCTGGGCGAGCTTGGTTGTGACCGCCTCCGGCGAATCCAGGAGCGCGCCGAGGATCCTGTAGGTGCGCTCGGCGTCGTCGTAGAGTTTTGCGTTCATCTGAAGCGAAACGCAGACGGCGAACATGTCCGGCGTCGGCGCTTTCACAATGGCGAAAATGCGGTCCCATGCACGCGCACCGAGAAGCGGTTCGTCCAGCTCGTCGGCCAGCAGCGCGATCGTGAACAGCGCTTCGGTGTCGTCGGGCGCTTCCGCCAGACGGGAGAGCGCGGCCGCCATGACCTGCGAACGGTAGCCTAGGTCGGAGAGGACGCGGAACGGCGCGGGAAATTCGGGATTTTCGACCTCTTTCTTTCGGTCCAGCAGGCAGGTCAGCGAGGTCTCGGCGAGACGGTGCATTTCGTCGCGGAGCGCCCATGCGGTCCGGTCGAACGGGACGAGCACGGAGGTCGCGAGCGGGGATTTCGCGTCGGATGCCTCCATGTCCCCGGCGCAGGAGACGATGAGAGCGGACTGCACCTGCGGCGCGGCGTCGAAGACGCGCATGGAGGCGATCTCGGCGCGGAGGGCGCGGAGTTTGTCCAGCCAGCTCCGCACATCGTCGGCGAGCGCGGGATCCTCGCGGCGCTTTTTGTCGAGCGCCTTGTCCGAGTAGATGAGGACCAGCTTGGATGCGATGTTCTCGTTGTACTCGCGCCGGCGTTCCGATGCCGGATCGGGATCGGTGCGGACGACGTCGAATGCGCGTTCGAAGAACGGGATGGCATCGTCGATGCGTTTGAACTGCACCAGTATTTCGCCGGCGGTAAGGTTGAGCTCGCGCGAATCGGGATTGTCCTCGGCGAGCTTCAGCAGGCGCGGCAGCACCTTGTCACGGAACGCTGGCTGGACGACCGCCTGGACGAGCGGGGAGAAGAACGCCTCGTTGTCCGGGTGTTTCGCCGTCATTTCGAAGAACTTGTCGATGTCCTCGTCCTTGAACTGGTTCAGAATGAGCGCATGGTCGAACATCCGCCCCACGTCGGCCAGCGTCTCCGCTTCGTCCTGCGCCGCGTGCGAGGGCAGCAGCTCTTCGAAGAACAGCGTGGTGTTCGGCAGCCAGTCCGACTCCGTGTCGCCCTGCGCGAAAAGCGCGGGCGCGGCGGCAAATGCGAACGCCGTCATTGCGATATGCAGTTTGGACTGGGAGAATGGAGTCATGCCGGTGCAAAGCCTTCTGGTGAGGGTAAACGGAATACGCGGAAATAAGAAACGCGCCGGTAGTGCCGGACGGGCACCGCGGGGCGCGTTCCATTCGTCCCGGACGTCTGCCGGGGTACAAGAGCGGGATGGCCGCTTACTTGTTTTTATGCCGCATGGCCTTCAGCAGTTTTTTGCGTTTGTGCTGAGCGATTTTGCGGCGGCGTTTTTTTCTCAGATTGCCCATGTTGAAGATTCCTGGTTGAAAGAAAGTTTTCTGATTTGGAAAAATATATTGCTAAGAATATAGCATCAAATCCCGAAATGGCAAATGAAAAACGGTTTTTTCACCGAAAAAAAAGCGTTTTTGACGCGAAAAGGGGCTGTTCAGAGGCCGGGACACCCGCGCGAAATGGCCCACATGTAGATCTTCGTGTCCACGCCGTACCCGTCGGTCTCCGCCTGCCGGATGAAGTCAGCCAGTTCGTCCTGCCCCACGAGGAACGTTTCGATGTACTCGGATTCGTCGAAGTGCGTTGCGAGGTCGCCCTGTGCATTCAGGTCGACCGACATCCGTACCAGATGCACGAATTCGGAGGACAGCCCCGGCGAGGTGAAGACCTGCGGCGAGCAGTATTCGACCGTGCCGGTGTAGCCGGTCTCCTCCTTCAGTTCGCGCACTGCCGCTTCCTTCGGGTCTTCGCCGGGATTGATGAGTCCGGCGGGGAACTCGTAGACGAGGCGTCCCGTCGGGGGGCGGAACTGCCGGACGATGATGAGCTTGTCGCCGGGTCGCGTGACGGGGATCATCATGACGGCACCCCGGGAGTTGATCCGGGCGGCGCATTCCCAGGTACGGGTCTTGCCGTCGTGTCCGAGATAGCTGACCTTCTGGAGGGAAACCCAGCCGCCGGATGCGATGGTGGTACGGTCGAGGATTTTCATCTTCATGGCGCGTCAGCCTTCCTTTCCGGGGACGGGCGAGATTGCGCCGAACTTGCAGACGGATTCGCAGAGGCGGCAGCCGGAGCACTGCTGCGGGTCGACGGCGGGTTTGCCGTCCGCCGTGACCACGATGGCCGGGCAACCGCATTTGAGGCACGCCTTGCACTTTTTGCACCTGGCGGCATCAATCGTGCGGACGGGACCTGTTCGGCGGCGGAGTTTGAGCGGGCAGGGTGCCTTCGAGATGATGAGGGACGGCTCGTCCGCGGCGATCTCCTCCGCGAGGATTTTATGGAGCTTTTCCTGGTCGAACGGATCGCAGACCGCGACGCGTTTCATGCCGCAGGCGCGTGCGATGGCTTCGATGGACGCGGCGGGCGCGGGTCCGCCGGCGATGGTGCGTCCGGTGCCGGGGTGCTCCTGATGGCCGGTCATGGCAGTGGTGGAGTTGTCCACGACGATGAGCGTGGATGCGCCGCCGTTGTAGACCACGTCGAGCAGGCCCGTGATGCCGGAGTGGAAGAACGTGGAGTCGCCGAGCACGCCGACGACTTTCTTCTTTTCCCCGGCTTTGTCCATGCCGTGCGCGAGCGTGAAGCCGCCGCCCATGCAGATCAGCACGTCGGTGCGCTCCAGCGGCGGGAAGACCGCGAGGCTGTAGCAGCCGATGTCGCCCGTCACGATCACGTCGAACTTGGTGAGTGCGTAGAAGAGCGCGCGGTGCGGACAGCCGGGGCAGAACACCGGAGGCCGCATCGGGAGACCGTCGGCCTGAGGGAAGGGCTTCGGCAGCGCATTGTTCGTGCCGCGGAGCTTCTCGCGGATTTCGAAGATGCGGTCCGGCGTGAGCTCGCCGCAGCGCGGCACGACGTCGGATTTGCCGGAACACGCGATGCCGAGCGAACGGACGTGTTCCTCCAGGATCGGGTCGCCTTCCTCGATGACGACGATGCGTTTGACGGAGGCGGCGAATTCGCGGATCATGGAGTCGGGGAAGGGCCAGGGCCAGCCGAGTTTCAGGATCGGGGATTCCGGCATGAGCTCGCGGCAGTAGAGCGCGGTGATGCCGCAGGTGATGATGCCGAGGTCGCTGCCCGTGCCGGGGAGGACCTGATTCAGCGTCGGATGCGAAGCGGCGTCGACGGCCTGCGCGTCCATGCGTTCCTCGACTTTCACGCGGAGCTTGCGGCCCCAGAGCGGCAGCGGCACGAAACGCGACGGTTCCTTTTTGAATTCGGTCACGTTGTGCGGTCGCGGCTCGCCGCATTCGACCAGCGCGCGGGAATGTCCCACGCAGGTCGTGGTGCGGAGGATGACCGGACAGCCGTACTTTTCGGACAGCTCGAACGCCTCCAGCATGAAGGCGCGGGCGTCGACGGCGTCGGCGGGGTCGAGAACCGGGACCTTCGCCAGCCGGGCGTAATGGCGCGTATCCTGCTCCGTCTGGGACGAATGCTGTCCGGGATCGTCCGCCACGATGAGCACGAGTCCGCCGCGGACGCCGACGTAGGAGAGCGTCATCAGCGGATCGGCGGCGACATTCAGCCCGACGAGCTTCATGGTCACGATGCAGCGCGCCCCGGCGATGGATGCTCCGGCGGCGGCTTCGAGCGCGACCTTCTCGTTCGGGCTCCACTCGCAGTACACGCCGTCGTATTTGACGAGGTTTTCGAGGATTTCGGTGGACGGGGTGCCGGGGTAGCCGAACGCAGCCGTCACGCCGCCTTCCCACGCGCCGCGGGCGATGGCCTCGTTTCCGGTGAGGAGCAGACGCATGGGGGATTACCTCCGGACCGATGCGACGGCGCGCTTGAAGGACGGGAGCGAGTCGGTGATGGTGCGTTCCGGCACGCAGAATGCGAGGCGGATGAAGCCCGCCATGCCGAATCCGACGCCGGGCACCGCGAGGATGCGTTCGCCCTGGAGGATGCGCACGAACTCGACGTCGTCCGCGATCGGGGTCTTCGGGAAGAAATAGAACGCTCCGGGCGGGAGATAGAACTCGAATCCGGCCTGGCGCAGGACATCCGCCATCATGTCGCGGCGGCGTCCGTAGAGGACGGGGTCGACCTCGCAGTCGATGCAGCTGTTCAGCACTTTCTGGCCGATCGCGGGGGCGTTCACGAATCCGAGGATGCGGTTGGTCATGGTGATCGCCGCGATGAACTCCTTCACGCCGTGGAAGTTCGGGGCGGCGGCGACGTAGCCGACGCGTTCGCCCGCGAGCGAGAGGTTTTTCGAGAACGAGCCGATTACGATGGAGTCGTCGTAGAGCGAGAAGAGAGACGGGATCTCCATGTGTTCGAAATTGAGGAAACGGTACGGCTCGTCGGAGATCAGCAGGATCGGACGGCCGTTCTTCTCGGACTGTTCGCGGAGCAGTTCCGCGAGTGCGGCGAGCTCTTCGCGGTTGTAGATGCGGCCGGTCGGGTTGTTCGGGGAGTTGATGATGACGGCGCGCGTTTTATCGCTGAGGGCGGCGCGGAACCCCTCGATGTTGAGCGAGAAATCCTCCGGGTGCGACGGGACGGGACGGAGCTTGCCGCCGAAGTTCGAGACGTAGAAGCCGTATTCGACGAAATAGGGCGCGGGGCAGAGGACTTCGCAGCCGGGTTCGAGCGTGGCGCGGAAGACGGCGTTCAATCCGCCGGCTGCGCCGCAGGTCACGATGACGTGCGAGGCGTCGATTTCCGCGGACTGTTCCTGCGAGACCTTGCGGGCGAGTGCGGCGCGGGTGTCCGGGAATCCGGCGTTCGGCATGTAGCCGATGGAGTAGGGCTGGTCGGCGGTCTGCGCGAAGTCGAGCAGCGCGGCCTTCACTTCGGGCGGCGGGGGCATGTCGGGATTGCCGAGGCTGAAATCGTAGACCTGGTCGTCGCCGTATTTCTTCTTGAGCTCGATGCCCGCTTCGAACATCCTGCGGATCCAGGAGGAGTGTTCCATGTAGCCGAGGATTTCGGGTGAAACGACGCTGTTCATCATTTTGCTCCTTCGTTTTTGTTTTCTTCGTCGACGGTCTCGTAGAAGATGCGTTTTGCCTTGCCTTCGGTGCGCGGGAGTTCGCCGGGCTTGTAGATGTCGCCTTCGGGGGAGAACCCGAGGTCTTCCTTGAGCTGTTTCTCGACCATGTATCCGGTCACGCCGGGTTCGGCCTCGACGTTCACGCGCAGGCTCTTGATGCCGTGGTCGTCGCGGATGATGATCTGGTAGTTCGGGAGCACGCCCGGGACCTTCAGCAGGGACTGTTCCACCTGGTTCGGGAAGAAGTTCACGCCGGAGATGATGAGCATGTCGTCGAGGCGGCCGCTGATCGTGTCGAGGCGCAGGTGGGTGCGTCCGCAGACGCATTTTTCGCGGGTCAGGATGCGGCCGCGGTCGCCGGTCTTGAATCGGATCACGGGGAGCGCTTCGCGGGTGAGGCTGGTCACGGTGATCTCGCCGAATTCCCCGTCGGGGACGGGCTCGCCGGTCTCATGGTCGACGACCTCGACGATGTACTCGTCTTCCCACATGTGGATACCTTCGTGGGCGGGGCAGTCCATGCCGCTGCCGATGCCGCCGGTCTCTGTCATGCCGTAGATGTCGAACGCGTCGATGCCGAGTCCGTCGCGGATGCGCTGCTTCATGCCGGGGGAGAACGACTCCGCGCCGAAAATGCCGATCTTCAGGTCGGGCAGGGACTGGTTCGTCTCCGCCAGGATCTCCATGATGCGGATGGAGTAGGACACGACGGCGACCATCACGCGGGTCTGGAAGTCGCGCGCCAGCTTGATCTGGCGGACGGTGTTGCCCGCGCCGGTCGGGACGACGAAGAGCCCGGCCTCGCGCGCGCCGTGGTAGCAGCCGAATCCGCCGTTGAAGAGCCCGAAGCCGGGCGTGATCTGGCAGGTGTCGCCGGGATTTGCGCCCGCCATGACGTAGCAGCGGCCCATGCAGCGCGCCCACTGCTTCAGGTCGGCGAGCGTGTAGGGCATCACGACCGGGGTGCCGGTGGAGCCGCTGGACATGTGCATTTCGGCGAGCTTGTTGCGCGGTACGCAGGACATTCCGAGCGGGTATTGGTCACGGAAGTCCTTCTTCGAGCAGAACGGGAGCTTGTGGAGGTCGGCGAGGCCGCGGAAGTTCGCGGGATCGACGCCGGCGGCTTTGTAGCGGGCCGCGGACCAGGGGGAGTTCTTCGCGGTGTGGGCGACGATTTCCTTCAGGCGTTTGTTCTGAAGTTCGGTGATCTGGGCGCGGGAGAGCGTTTCGAGTTCTTCGTTCAAATATCGGAACATAGCATTCTTCCTTTCATGAATGCGGTTAGATTTGCTTCTTCAAACCCTTTTTTGACGCGGGCGAGGAGTCCGGCGCGCCAGTGGTCTTCGCCGATCTCCGGGAGCCCCTTGGAAAGCGCCCCGGTCAGGATCGTGTTTGCGAGCCGGGCGTTGCCAAGCTCCAGCGCGAGCTCGTTGCAGTCCAGGTAGACGAGGCGCGGGAAGACGGCATGGAGACGTTCCTCCACGTCGCCGGGATAGGTGCATGCGCCGGTCGTCACGGTCACGGGGATCACGCTCGTCTTCGCGACGACCGCGAGCCCGTCCGGCTTCAGCCAGTGGGCGTAGCGGATTGCCTCGATATGCTCCATGGCGGCGATCACGTCGATGCCGCCGGAGACCGCCAGCGGGGCGAACGAGCCTTCGCCGTAGCGGACCTGGGCGGTCACGCTGCCGCCGCGCTGCGCCATGCCGTGGATCTCGTTTGTCGTAACGTTGTATCCGGCGGCTTCGGCAGCGGACGCGATGATGCCCGCCGCAAACAGGATGCCCTGTCCGCCCACGCCGGTCAGTAAAATGCTTT
Source organism: Victivallales bacterium (assembly GCA_045114455.1). Taxonomy (GTDB): domain Bacteria; phylum Verrucomicrobiota; class Lentisphaeria; order Victivallales; family UBA1829; genus UBA1732. The sequence continues at coordinate 11,016 of JBGUKN010000005.1, read as the reverse complement.
TGATCATGTTCGATGGTGCTCCGTCTGGTGCGGCGCCTTGGTCCGGGATGGGGCGAAAGTACGCGCGCAAACCATTTCTTCAAAAATACAAAAATCTAATATAGCATGATTGCTTTTAAAAATCAAGCAGGGCACGCGCGCGAAGGCAAAAAAACACCGGGACGGTATGGTTTTGTCCCGGCGGAAAACAATGCAGTGGTTGTGCTTCGAACCGGATCAACTCGTGAGACCGTTCAGTTTCATCATCTTTCCGGCGTCTTCCATGCCCTGATCCGCGGCCATCCGAAGCCATTTCACGGCTTCGGCACGGTCTTTTTCGACGCCGGAGCCTTCCAGATAAGCCGCGCCGAGGTTGTACTGCGCTTCGGCGAATCCCTGATCCGCCGCCAGCCGATACCATTTTACGGATTCGGCCGGATCCTTTTTCACACAAAAGCCGTTGTAATAAAACCAGCCGAGGCTGTTCTGCGCCCGGTCCAGTCCCTGATCCGCCGCCAGCCGGTACCATTTCTCCGCCTCGACATAATCCTGTCCGAGGCCGCCGAGGCCGAATTCATGGAAATCTCCGAGCATGTATTGCGCGTTCGCGAATCCCTGTTCGGCGGCTCTGCGGAACCACTTCGCGGCCTCCGCATAGTCCTGCCCGACGCCATTCCCGTCGTAACAGCACATGCCGAGCATGTATTCTCCGACGGGATGACCGTTCTCCGCAGCCTTCCGGAACAGGGAGACCGCGTCCGGATATCGCCCGTCGTTGTATGCCTTCAGTCCGCTGTCGAGTTCCTTCTGTCCCTTCCGGTTGACGTCGACGATGACCGCGCGGGGCTCGACCATCCATGCAAACGCTTTCCGCAGAACGGCGGCCGCACGGCACGGGAATGCTTTGGAGGAAGCCATTCCGCTGATTCCTGTCGGGCGGGACGGATCAGTATTTTTCGATCCCGCAGTATTTGGCGAAGGCTTCGGCTTCGTCCTTGGTCAGCATGATGACCGCGCCGTGCTTGGCTCCGGTGAAGTTCGTGGTCTTCATGACGCCCTGGTTGAAGCGGCCGAGGTTCGTGAACTCGCGGAAGTCCGTGGTCTCGCTGAACGCCATTTCGTTGGGGAAGGAGTAGTTGTCGAACATCAGGACGTACTTGTCCGTTCCGATGCGGCGCCACACGTTCGGAGCCTCGACCGCGCCGCCGGTCTTCGCGCAGTTCTCGTCGTTGACATACTTGTAGCCGTAGAGCAGGTGGTCGGATTCGGCGTGCTTGATTCCGCTGTCGTAGTCGAAGAGATGGAACTTGCCGTTTCCGTAGGAGAGGTCGCCGTCGATGTAGGAGTGGTCGCCCAGATCCGGGTCGAATCCGAGGAGCTTCGGCACGGTGACGAGCTTCGTGAAGTCCTTATCCGTGTAGGAATAGTAGAGCTGCTTCACTTCGCCGCCCTTGAGCCCGAGCGTGAAGTAGACGAAAATCTTGCCTTCCTCCGGGTCATAGGCGGTCTCCGGCGCCCATGCCTGGCTGATGTCGCCGAGTTCCGGGAAGGCGGCCGCGACGTCGAAGTGGGTGCTGGTCCAGTTGATGAGGTCCTTCGACTTCATGAGGACGAGGCTTCGGTTGTTGCCCCAGCCGTATTTCTGGGCGTCGCGCTGCCACTGGGTGGAGCGCAGGCCCTGCCGCTGCGCATAGATGTGCAGGTCGGTCGCGGCCATGTAGAATCCGTCGGGCCCGCGGAAGATGTGGGGATCGCGGATGCCCTTCTGTTCGGCGAGGTCGATGCCGAGGAGCACGGGCTTGTTGCCGTTCACGTCGGTGAACGTGTAGCCGTCGCTGCTGAGCGCGAAGAAGATGTCGTGGTACTGTTCGCGGAAGGAGACCATCAGGTACGCGCCGAAATTGTCCTCCGTGACTTCGGGGATGCGGTCGTCGCAGCCGGAGGAGCAGCTGGCGCAGGAGGACATGGACAGGGAGAGGAACATGGCCGCGGAGGCGACTGCGAGCGAGGCGAGGAGACGGCGGAAAACGGGGGAGATTGTTTTCATGGCAGGGATCCTGATTCGATGGTGATGGAGACCGGGATGAAATATTGATTAACTATAGTGTATCCATGCGGAAAAGTCAAGGGCGGATGCGGAAAAACATGAGGAAAAACGGCGGAAAGAACGGCTGCCGGACCGATCAAAACAAGCCGTCCCCGAACCGGCATGCGCGGACGGGGACGGATATCAGGCGTTTTGAGCGAAGAAATCAGCTCTTCGCGGAGACGATGTTGCAGGACACGCCCGCAATCTGACCGAGCTCGGCGGCGAGCGCGGCTGCGGTCTCCGGGGTGGCGTCCAGCACGATGCTGATGATGCTCACGCCGCGGGAATGGTACGGGATGCCCATGCGGCCGACGATGAACTCGCTGTAGGCGTGGAGGATCTTGTTGATCTGGTCGGAGGCGGCGTTGTCCTCGACGATGACGCCGAGCAGGGAAATGCGTTTGGTGTCGCTCATGGCGGAGCTCCTTTCGTGCTGGTTTGTCGTTGGCGTCCGGGTGCCGGAACGTATCTGCGGATAATATACACGCGGAACGGAAAATGACAAGCGGGAAAACGCGCGCCGGAGACAAAAAAATCCGCGCCTGCTTCGGAAAGCGGGCGCGGATGGAAGATACTCGAATGAGTAAGGGAGGATGCTTATTCCTCGGCAGCGGGAGCCGCGGGGGCTTCGCCGTATTCGTTGGCTTCCGCCTGGCCTTCGGGGAGGCACCAGACCACGAGAACGATGATCGAACCGATAGGGGGGCAGATGAGGCCGACGAGCTGGAACCAGCCGGACTTGCCGACGTCATGAAGTCTGCGGGCGGTCGCACCGAGCATCGGGAGCAGGAGGGCGAGGCTGATGAGCTGGCCGACGAACGGGACGAAACCGAGGATGATCGCGGGGATCATGAACATCCAGAAGTCGCGCTTGCTCATTCTGCCGTCGAAGTCAAAATACTGGGTGGTGACGACCTTTTTGAAGTGTTCGACCACTTCGTTGAAGTCAAAGGATTTTGCCATGGTGTGGGTACCTTATGTTGTTTTGGGTTTATGTGGTAGGTTTTGAGGATGATTTCAGGGAACATGCGGCGTTTCCGGTCCGTCGGGGCTTTTCCCGCCGCATAATCGAAAATAATATAACATCCTTCCGGCAAAAAAACAAGGAGGAAAAAGGGATTCGTTCCTGTTTTTTTGTTTTTTTTGTCTATCGTTTAGAAAGTTATATTTTTCTGCGTGGTTTCGGGCGCAAAAAAAAAGGAGGCGGCGCATCCGCCGCCTCCATGACGTACGGTTCATATTGTCCGGTCAGTGCAGGAAGAACTTGACCCAGATGAACAGGATGACCTGGATGATCAGGACTGCGATCAGGACCTTGTAGATGATGTTCATGAGCGGATGACGGGACATGTCGGGATCGTCGCCCGCGGAGACCGTGTCCAGCACATAGAGCGAGAAGTGCCCGGGGATGCGCGGGACGTAGGTGAAGATGCGTCCGAGCGCGAGCGTGAGGCGCATTTCGCGGTTCAGGGCGCAGCCGTTGGCTTCGAGGAAGCGCGTGAGGCTGCGGCGGAAGAGCTTCAGGAGGGAGAGGATCACGAACGGCGCGCAGATGATGATGAAAACGCCGAGGAGGACGGCGAGGATGCGCCAGATGGAGACGCCCTGGAGGCTCTTTGCCATGAATGCGAAGCTGCTGCCCAAGGCCGCGATGCCGACGCCGCCGCCCATGATGAGCATGGGCATGTTGAGTCCGCCTTCCTTCTTCGGCTGATCGCCGCCCGCGAGCTTGGAGTCGACGTTTTTCGTGACGTCCGCCTCGAACGCGTTGGTCTTGGCGGCGAAGTGCTTTTCAGCCTGGTTCTGGATGATGTCGCCGATGCGGTAGAACGGCATGAGGATGGCTTCCTTCAGGGAGACCGGCTGCTGGATGAGGTCGGTGATGACGGCGTCCCAGATGAGTCCGTCCGGGGTGTAGAATACGCCGGACTTGCCGATGAAGAGGCGGCGCATGGTGCCGGCGGTGACGGCGACGGCGAGTGTCATGGACTTCACCGCGGGCGCGGTGCCGGTGGTGGCGTTGATGTACATCACGCAGACGTTGCTGGTGGCGGCGATCTTCTTGTGCGCGGCGACGTCGTGGACGATCATGCACATGTGGAAGTTGAAGCCGTTCATGACGAGCTTGCCCGCGAGGATGAAGGAACGCTTTTCAGGGGAGAAGAGCGCCTCCATGTTGATGAAGTTGTTCAGGAACTCGCGGAGGTTGGTCTGGCAGATGATGACCTTGCGGACGAGGTCGCAGCAGGTGACGTTGTTGGACACGACGGCGTCCTCGGCGATCATGGCGCGGATGCTTTCGAACGCCTTGGACGCGGCGACTGCGCGGAGACGTTCCAGGTCGAGTCCGTCGAGCTTGTCGGTGTTCTTGCGGCCGGTCCAGTCGCCGTAGGGGGCGATGGCGGCCTTGAACGCGGTCCATTCGGATTCGGAGATGGATGCCGCGTCGCCGGGGACGCTGGCGCGGAACGCCGCGAAAAACGCGGTCAGGGCGCCCGCGCGGTTCGGGTTCACGCGTTCGTTCAGATGCAGGATGCAGGCCGGGTCGGCGGGCGCGAGCGGGGCCTTCTTGAAGAAGTCTTCGACGGAGGAGGAATCGTTGGGGTCGAAGGTGTTCTTCGGGACGCGGGACGAGGATTCGTGCCCGCCGGCGAAGACGAGGGCGTGGCAGCTCTCGAAATAGTCGTCGACGTCGGCGGCGACGGACTGGTATGCGCTCCAGAGTCCGGCGGTTGCGGCGGCGTAGGGGAAGAGTTCCTTTTCGCGGGCGATGCCCTCGTCAGTCCAGGCGAGGAATCCCTTCAGCATGGCTTCGAAGGCATCGAGTTCGGCGGCGCCGATGCCGTCCGCGCCGGAAATGTCCTTCTGCGAGCCGACGGCGGCCATTGCGAACTTGATGCACTCGGCGGTGATCTCGTCCTGCACGGGGCCGGGCGGGATGATGCCGTCGCCGTTCTGGAGCGCGTTGGAGACGAGCGTCTTGAATTCGTTGATCTGTTCGATCGTGATGGCCGAAGTGTTCTCCGAACCGATGCGCTTCAGCGCGAGCTCGGCGGTCTCCTTCGCGCGGAGTCCGTCGGCGTCCTCCGTGTTCAGCGCGGCGAGGCGGAGCGCGGGGGCGGCGGTGATGAAGTCGGCGAGGTCGGCGACCGTGGAGATGACCCATTTCAGGAGGGCGCGGACGTCCTTCACATGGATGCGGCCGGAGGCGTCCTGCGGGATCAGTGCGAGGAAGTCGGCGGGGCAGAGCAGATTCTTTGCCGGAATGCTGGTGAGCGTCCAGTGCGCCGGATCGAGCTCATAGGCGTTGCGGAAGTCGTTCGCGGATTCGATGACGAGCTGGGAGGAGCCGCCGATGCGGCGGAACTTCATGGTGGGCTCGTTGACGTTTTCAGGATTGTTCATGGTGGGGTGTCTCCTGGTTGTCGTTCTGTTTGGGTATCGTTTGAAATTGCAGCAATGTCAGGATCAGCAGGATCACCACGCCCTGCGCCAGCAGCACGAAGCATGTGCGGGCGTCGCCCCAGAGCAGGGGGATCGCGCCCAGCCCTGCCACGACGGACAGCAGATGGATGATCCGGACGGCCTGCGGACGGGTGAGCCCCATCCGCACGAACCGGTGCGAAATGTGGTTGTGGTCGCCGACGTAGAACGGCTTGTGGTTGTGAAGCCGGATGAGGACGACCGCGAAGGCGTCGAAAACGGGGACTGCGAGGATGAAAAGCGGGATCAGGACGGAATATTTCGCCGCGGCGACGTCGGGGTTGTAGTAGGTCACGCGGGCACTGACGACCGCCAGCAGGAATCCGACCAGGTGGCTGCCCGCATCGCCCATGAAGATCGACGCAGGGGCTTTGTTGAAGAGCCAGAACCCGCAGCACGCGCCCGCCGAACACGCCGCGAGCGCGGCCACGAAGAACTGTCCGCCGCACCATGCCGCCGCCGTGAAGAACAGGAAGGCGATCGCCGCCGTGCCGACGGACAGCCCGTCCATGTTGTCGAAGAAGTTCATGGCGTTCATGATGAAGACGATCCAGAAGACGGAGATCGGGACGGTGAGGAACGGCGACGGGATGAAAAGCGTGATGTGCAATCCGCCGAAAAAGACCATGGCGAACGCGATGAGGAACTGCCCGGCGAACTTGAACGAGGCGCGCATGGCATGTTTGTCGTCGATCACGCCGAGGATGACCGCCGCCGTCGCGCAGACGCAGATCATGGCGAGCTCGCCTGCGATGTTTCGGAAGCCGCCGACGATCTCCTCCCGGAACCGCCCCGGCGCGACGAGGAGCGCAATCGCGCCCGCCAGGACCGGGAGCAGCCACGAGATCAGGATCGCCACGCCGCCGAGCAGCGGAGTCGCCTTCCCGTGGAGCTTGTGCCCCTCGGATTTCGGCACGTCCATGATCCCGGTGCGGCGCGCGAGGACCCGGCAGAGCGGCACGACCGGCAGCGAGAGCAGGAACGACGCCGCGAAGGCCGCGGCATACAGCCAGAGATATCGGTTCACGATGAAAGCCTTTGGTTTCGAAAACGGAAAAGGAGCGGTTTTCGCTCCATACAATCTCTTAATATATCTTAGGAAGAGGGTTTGTCAAGAAAAAAACGGAAATTTGTTCCGCATACAGCCGCCGCCGTGTTTTGCGCTCCGGCGGCTCAAAGTTCGACTTCGCATTCTCCGATTTGACGCTGAATATCCTGTTCCTCCTGTTTCTTCTCTTCCTTTTCTTCCTCCTCGCGGATGCGGCGTTCCTCCAGTTCGTCCAGCATCTGCAGGACGCGCTCGCGGTAGCGGTCGTAGTAATTCGTGTTGTGGTCGTTGACGAACGAGATCGCGGAGATGTCCATGTCCTTGTCTGGATAGAGCACGGCGTCCGTGAACGGGATGCCGAAGAGGAGCCAGAGGCCGAGCCCGACGGAGAGGAAAGGGCCGAAGGCGAATCCGCGGCGGCGGAATTTCGGGTGGCGGAGCGTGTAGATGGGCATGAAGACGACGGCGATCAGGGAGCCGGAGAGCATGATCCAAAGCGCGGGGAGCGCGCCGAGCGCGGCGGCCAGTCCGGCGATCAGCTTCACGTCGCCCAGCCCGAACGCTTCGCGTTTCATAACCCTTTCGCCGAGCCACGCGAAAAGCGTCAGGAGCGTGCCGAACAGCCCGGCGGTCACGACGGAGATCAGGAATCCGCGCCAGTCGAGCAGATGGGGCTCCAGCCCGACGCCGTGGAGCAGATGGTACAGCGGCGCGAGAACCAGAAGCGAGTATGTGAGTTCGTTCGGGATCAGACGCACCTTCATGTCGATCAGCGCCGCCGGGTACGCCACGGAGACCGTCAGGAAATACACGAACATCGTCGGCAGCGGGAGATGAAAGCGCAGGACGTACACGAACGACGCCATGTACATCATGCCGACGAGCATTTCCCCGAACAGGTAGCGTGGCGAGATCGGCGCACCGCACCAGCGGCATTTGCCGCGAAGGCACAGATAGCTGAAGATCGGGATGTTCTCCCACACCGTGATCTTGTGGTCGCAGGTCGTGCAGTGCGAAGGCGGCGAAACCAGGCTCATGCCGAGCGGCAGGCGGTACACGCAGACGTTCAGGAACGAGCCGATGCAGCACCCGAACCAGAACGCGACGAACGCGAAGAAGACCGGATATTCGCGCATGGCCTCCGAGAAAACGGCCGGATCGAAGATCGCGATCCCGGGGGCGTCCGAGAAAAGGTCGCTGAAAAAGGAAAAAAAGCTGTTGTGCGAGGCTTCCATGTCCTGTGGGTCCGTTCTGTTCCGTTCGTTTTCCGGTTACTTCAGGTCGTCGAGCCAGAGCGCAGGGGAGGCGTCGGACGGGACACGCCAGCCCGCGCGCGGCGAGAGGGAGAGCGGGGAGACCGCGGGACCGTCGGGCGAGCAGGACCGCTTGAACTGCTGGGTGAAGAACCTGCGAAGGAAGAGCTCGAGCGTGCGGCGGATCTCGTCCGCGGCGTACTTCCCGGCGAAGACCTTCTTCGCCTTGCGGAGGATTTCGCGCGGGGATTCGTTGAGGCGCACGAGGTGGAAGAGGTAGAAATCATGCAGTTCGTACGCGCCGAGGATCTGTTCGGTCTTGTGCCCGGATTCGCCGGTTTCGGAGGCCGGGACGAGTTCGGGCGAGACGGGCGTGTCGAGGATGTCTTTCAGAACCGGGGCGATCCTGCCGCCGTGTTCGCCCGCGTAGAACGCGACGAGGTGGCGGACGAGGGTCTTCGGGACGCCGGAATTGACCGCGTACATGCTCATTTGGTCGCCGTTATAGGTGCACCAGCCGAGCGCGATCTCGGAGAGGTCGCCCGTGCCGACGACCAGCGCGTTCGAGCCGTTCGCGATGTCCATCAGAATCTGGGTGCGTTCGCGCGCCTGGGCGTTCTCGAATACCACGTCGGCGATCTTCGGATCGTGTCCGATGTCGGCGAAATGCCGGAGGCAGGCGGGCCGGATGTCGACGGTGCGGCAGTCGCAGCCGAGGAGCTCGGCAAGGCGCGCGGCGTTGTTCTTCGTGCGCGCCGTGGTGCCGAATCCTGGCATGGAGACCGCGATGACCGAGGAGGCGGGGAGATTGAGCGTGGCGGCGGCTTCGTGCGCGACGAGGAGCGCGAGCGTGGAGTCGAGGCCGCCGGAGACGCCGATCACGAGCTTGTCGGCGTGCGCGGTCGTCATGCGGTGCGCCAGCGCGGATTCGAGCGCGGCGGCAATCCAGATCGTGCCCGCGCGGTCCTTCGGCAGGAACGGCAGCGGGTCGCGTCCGAGTGCGGCGAGGCGTTTCGGGTCTTCCTCGAAGCTCAGGAGATACTGTTTGTCCGCGGGTTCGAACTTCGCATCGAATTCCAGCGACGGGCACGGATCGGAGAGGTCGGCGAGGACCGGTTCGCCGCCGTGGACCATCACGGAGCAGCAGACCGGCATGCCGTAGAAGCCGTCGGTCACGGATTCGCCGGACTTCGGGGCGGCGAGGATGAAATCCGCCTGATGATCCTTTGCCGCCGCGAGCGCGAACGAACGGAAATCCGACGGCGTCATGAGTGCGGACGGGACAGCGGACGGACAGAGGATAAGGCGTTCCGGGTTGCGTTTGCGGCGCGTGGAGACGAGTTCGATGGGGGCGAAGACCGTGGCCGGGGCGTCGAGCGGCTTCTTGTTGCGCGCGATGACCTTTCCGGCGCGGATGCAGAGCGTGACGGCGTAGAGGACGCCGGATTTGGAGCGTTCCGGGACGCCGACGACGAACGTGACGGGAAGCGCGGCGGTTTCCTTCAGGAGGAACTTGACGGCCTTCTGCGCCACGTCGAGGAGGATGTTCTGGCGGAAGAGGTCGCCGCAGGACGCGCCGGTGATGCAGAGTTCGGGGAAGACGACGGCGGAGACGCCGAATGACGCATACATCTCGAGCGCGGCGAGGATTTCATGGGCATTCCACATGGGATCGGCGAGGCGGAACCCGGCGCCGGAGACGTCCGCGGCGGCTTTGATGCGACTGGTTTTCGGGAGGACGGCGGGTTTCGCCGGAGCTTTTTTCGTGGTCTTTCTTGCAGGCATGATGAGGCGGTTCCTATGTTATTTCCGTCCGAAACGCCGTTCGATTTCGGAGATGGAGATGTTGAGCATGGTTGGGCGTCCGTGCGGGCAGGAGTAGGGCAGGGCACAGTGGGACATCTGTTCGATGAGCGCGGCGGCCTCCTGGAGGGAAAGGCGGTCGTGCGCCTTGACGGCGGCTTTGCAGGCGGCACGGGCGAGGGTGTCTGTGGCGAGACGCTGGCCCGCGCCGTATTCGCCGATTCTTGCGAGCATGTCGTGGAAGAACCCGCCGACGTTTTCCTGTTTGATCGCGGCGGGAATGGAGTTCAGCTTGACCGTGTTTTTGCCGAACGGCTCGATCTCGAACCCGATGTTCTCAAATTCGTGCAGGTTGCGGGCGACGTATGCCATGTCCGCGGGCGACAGCTCGATGGTGATCGGCATCAGAAGTTTCTGCGAGAGCGTGCCGTCGATGCCGTTCAGGATGCGTTCGAAGAGGACGCGCTCGTGCGCGGCGTGCTGGTCGATCAGGACGAGGCCGCCGGGGATGGCCGCCACGATGTAGGAGTTCTCCAGCACGCCGAGCAGCCGAAGGCCCGTGCCGCCGAAGTCGGACGCGGGGGCATCCTCCGCCACGAGGCGGAAATCGGGACGAAGCTCGTCCGGGGACGGTTGCTGCTGTCGTTCCGGGGGGATCGGCAATTCGGCGTCTTCCGTCTGTGGCGCGGAGCAGTTCGTGTTCTGCGCGGCCGTAGCGTTTCCGAACGGCGCATGGAGCATCGGGCCGAGGACGCGGTATCCGACGCGGGCGGATTCGAGCAGGGAATCGACGGACGTGACGATGCCGGAGGCGGGGACCGGGGCGTCGTCTGCGGAGGGCGCGCTGCTTGCCTGTTCATACGTCTCTTCGCGGGGGCGGATGTCCGGCGAGAAATCGGGGAAGAGGCGCGAGGAAGTCTCCGCCGGGTCGTTCATGCCCTCCGCCGTGACCGGGATCACGGCGTCATTGGTGCGGAGTGCGGCGGATACGGCCGTGCGGACCGCGGCGATCACGTCGAATTCGTTGCGGAACCGCACTTCGCGTTTGGTCGGATGGACGTTCACGTCGACGGACCCGGGCGGCATGGCGAGGTAGATCAGCGCGGGCTGGAACCTGCCGCGTTCGAGCATGGGGCCGCAGGCCTCCTTGACGGCGCGGTAGACTGGGGCGGATTCGACGGGGCGGGCGTTCACGAAGATGCGCTGTTCGGCGCGGGAGTTGCGCGTGAATCCGCGCCGCGCGATGAAGCCGTTCACGGTGATGCCGCGTTCTGTGCGGGAGAACGGGAGCAGGGCGGCGGCGTATTCGCGGCCGAAGAATTCGCTGATGCGCGGGAGGATGGACGGCGCGGCGGGCGTGG
>JBGUKN010000004.1:0-48114 GCA_045114455.1 Victivallales bacterium | reverse complement strand
ATGGGCAAGAACGCCGACGGCTCCTGGAAGCTCGATCCGAACGGCTACGGCAAGATGGTCCTCGGCTACTTCGGCAAGACCCCGGTCGAACCCGATCCGCAGGTCGTGAAATGGGCGGAAGACCAGCTCAAGCTGCCCGTCACCACCAAGTCCGTCGTTGAGCTCAACGACGCCAATCCGAAGCTCGGCGTGAAGTTCAATACCGAACTCCTCCAGCAGAACAACCTCCCCGTGACCGAAGAGAACATCTTCATCGCGGCCGCATGCGGCGACAAGGGCATCGCGTTCCTGAAGGGCGACAAGCCCATGGGCATCCGCTATGCCGCCGACGCCGCCCCGAAGGCGAAGAACGACGTTCCCGCCGCCTACACCGTCACGGTCGAAGGCAAGACCTTCAACGTCCAGGTCAAGGAAGGCGGCGTCATCACTGCCGACCTCGCCGGCCAGGTCACCGAAGGCGGCGACGCCAAGAAGGCCGCCGCTCCGTCCGCCGGTTCCGGCAACACCGTCGACATCAACAGCCCGTTCCCCGGCACCGTCACCAAGATCCTGGTCTCCGAAGGCGACGAATTCGAAGCCGGCGACGTGATCGCCGTGGTCGAAGCCATGAAGATGGAAAACGAGATCAAGCCCGACAAGGCCGGCGTCATCCGCGAAATCTGCGTCGACGTGAAGGCTGTCGTCACCTCCGGTCAGGCCCTCTTCAAAGTCGAGGAGAAGTGATCCATGCGTAATTTCATTCTTGCGATCCTTTTCGCGGTCCTCTGCACCGCCGGGTTCGCGGTGTCCGCCCAGGACGCCGCCGCCCAGCTCGGAGCCGCCGCGAATCAGGCCCAGGCGGCCGCCGCCGATGCGGCGAAAACCGTCGAAGCCGCGAAATCCGCGTTCCCGAAGAAGCTGTCCGAGCTTGAGGCTCTGGGCTATCAGCGCATCAGCCAGATGTCCGAACCCGACGAATGCTTCGACTGGTACCGCGATCCCGCCACCGGCCGCGTGTTCCTCGTTTACATCTGGGGCAACGCCGACACGATGGAAAAGTACATGGCTGACGCCGAAGCGGTCGCCGCCGAAAAGATTGCGGCGGGCGATGAAGCCGGAGCGAAGATGGTCATCGAGAACGCCAAAAGCGTCGTCGATGCGACCCGCGCCGCCAAGGGCTACGGCCTCGTCTACTCCGTCTCCTTCGCGAAGGGCAAGGACCTTCACGACGGACGCGAGATCCTGATCGTGAAGCCGGTCAACCGCAGCAAGGGCAAAGTGATCCTCGCGCAGTCCATGGCCGTCGAAAACGTGAAGGACGGCCTCCTGGTCGCGTCCTCCCTCGAAACCGGCGACGTCGTGGCAGAGTTCCAGCCGATGATGAACTTCAACGAGTCCGTCCGCGAAGGCGGCCAGGCCAAGTCCCTCCCGGGCTTCGGCACGGCCATCGGCAACCTCTGGCACAGCACCGGCATCTACGACATCTACCGCCAGACGACCACCGATTTCTCCAAGACCTGGATTCTCGGCCTCGGACGTCTCCTCATGATGTTCGTCGCCCTCGTCCTGCTCTACCTCGCCATCGTCAAGGGATTCGAACCGCTCCTGCTCCTCCCGATCGGATTCGGCGCGCTCCTCGCGAACATCCCGCTCGCCGGCATCAGCGGCCCGGACGGGCTTCAGGGCATGATCTACATGGTCGGCATTGAGTCCGGCGTGTTCCCGTGCCTCATCTTCATGGGCGTCGGCGCGATGACCGACTTCGGCCCCATGCTCGCGAATCCGCGCACGGCCCTGCTCGGCGCGGCCGCGCAGTTCGGCATCTTCGGCGCGCTCCTCGGAGCCCTCGCGCTGAACGTCGTCCCCGGCATCACGTTCAACATCAAGGACGCCGCGTCCATCGGCATCATCGGCGGCGCGGACGGCCCGACCTCCATTTTCGTGACCTCCCGCCTGTCCCCGTCGCTCCTCGGCGCCATCGCCGTCGCGGCGTACTCCTACATGGCCCTGGTCCCGATCATCCAGCCCCCGATCATGAAGCTCTGCACGACCGAGGCCGAACGCAAGATCCGCATGAAACAGCTCCGCAACGTGCCGAAGATCGAGAAGATCTGCTTCCCGGTCGTCATCACGCTCCTCTGCGCATTCCTGCTTCCCGACGCCGCCCCGCTGATCGGCATGCTCATGCTCGGCAACCTGATGCGCGAATGCGGCGTGGTCGACCGTCTGTCCGACACCGCCCAGAACGCCCTCATCAACATCGTGACGATCTTCCTCGGCATCGCGGTCGGCTCCAAGCTCTCCGCCGAACAGTTCCTGAGCCTCCAGACCGTCGGCATCCTCGTCATGGGCTGCTGCGCGTTCTGCATCGCCACGGCCGCGGGCGTCATGTTCGCGAAGATCATGAACCTGTTCTCCAAGGAAAAGATCAACCCGCTCATCGGCGCAGCCGGCGTCTCCGCCGTCCCGATGGCGGCACGCGTCGCCAACAAGCTCGGCCTCGAATACGACAGCCAGAACTTCCTGCTCATGCACGCCATGGGCCCGAACGTCTCCGGCGTGATCGGTTCCGCGGTCGCGGCCGGCGTCCTGCTGGCCGTCTGCGGCGGACTCTGATCCCCGCCTCCAGGTTAAATCAAGATAAAACAAATCCGGGACCGGCTTCAAAACCGGCCCCGGATTTTTTCGTACCTTCGCGTCGGAGAGAAAAGCGAAAACACAGGCATGCCGCCTCAGCAAAGATGCGAAACAGTCTCCTCGCAAGAACTAGGACATACAGGTCATATAAGACAGATATATCTTATTCGTCCTATTCGTCCTATTCGTCCTACTCGTACAGGCTTGCCGTTCGCGACCGCGGTCAAGTCCTCCGCTGGCGAGCTTTTTCGAGGCAGCCGGAGGCTTACTGTTCGGCGGCGGACGTTTTCCCCGCGTCGGCTTTCAGTTTTGCGATGCGGTCGAGCGCGCGCTGCGCCCCGCCCTCGAAACCGCCATCCACGGCCTTGCGATACCACGTTTCGGCTTCGACGAGATCCCGGTCCACGCCCTCGCCATTCTCGTAGCAGACGCCGAGCTCATAGAACGCCGCGGGGCAGTCCTGTCCGGCGGCTTTGCGGAACCATTCCACGGCGGAGGCCGGGTCCAGGGCCGTTCCGATGCCTTTGCAGAGGAACCGTCCGTAGAAGAGCTGCGCCCAGACGTAGCCGAGCTCGGCGGACTGCCGCAGAAGGTCGGCGCACTCGACGTCCTTGTCCTGCCGGTCGAAAAGTTCGATCGCCTGTTTGTACAACTCTATCGCCTCGGCCTCCGGGCTGGATTCCACCGCTTTCGTCTTCTCGACGCGGATGATCGCGCTCTGCGCTTCCTCGATCCCCGCGTCCAGCGCCTTCTTATACCACGCCTCGGCTTCGTCCAGATTCCGTTCCACGCCCTCGCCGTTCTCATAGCAGACGCCGAGTTCGAAGAACGCGATGGAGCAGTTCTGGTCGGCGGACTTGCGGAACCATTCCACGGCGGCGGGCATATTCTGCTCCGTGCCGACGCCCTTCTTCAGGCTGCCGCCGTAATAGAGCTGCGCCCAGGCGTTGCCGAGCTCGGCGGACTTCCGCAGGCACTCCGTGCTCGCCTCGAAGTCCTGTTTTTCAAACAGCGAGTACGCCTGATTCAGGAGCCGTTCCGGTTCGGGAAGATTTCTGTTCATCCGCGAGTACACCGCGAAACAGGCGATCGCGAGCAGCACGACCACCCAGAACGCGACCACGATCTTGTCCGAACATTTTCCGCCGCCGCATCCGCAGGAGCATCCGCTGTTCCCCTTTTTCTGTTCCGCCGGAACTTCGTTCGTTTCCTTCTGTTCCATATCTGTGTCCTCTTTTCAGGTTGGATGGAGCTATCGTGTTTCATCGGTAATTCAAACAATATACACGCGACGCCGTCAAAATCAAGCGTTCCCCCGGAAAAATGCGTCGTCCTCTTGGGTCCGGTCAGCCGGAACAAAACAAGCAGGTTCCGTCAGTTCTCGCCTGCGCCGGAAGCCGCCTTCCGCTCCGCGATGCGGTCGAGCGCGACCTGCGCCAGCGCTACGAAGGACGAATCCTCCTGCGCCCTGCGGTACCATGCCTCGGCCTCGCCGGGATCCCGTTCCACGCCCTCGCCGTTCTCATAGCAGATGCCGAGCTGATAACAGGCCTCGGCGCATTTCCATCCTGCGGCCTTGCGGAACCATTTCACCGCCTCTGCCATGTTCTGTTCCGCGCCGAATCCGTTCTTGAGGCGTTCGCCGTAATAGAGCTGCGCCCAGACGTTGCCGAGTTCGGCGGACTGCCGCAGGAGCTCCGTGCTTGCGGCAACGGCCCCTTGTCCGTACAGCGTGTACGCCTCGTTCAGGAACCGTTCCGCCTCGGCGCTCCGCTTCGACCGGTAATGCGCGAACAGGGTGACGCCTCCCAGCAGCAGCGCGACCCAGATCGCGACAACAACCTTGTTCGAGGCTTTCCCGCCGCATCCGCGATTCGCATTTTTCTGTTCCACCGGAACGCTGTCCTGTTCGTTCTGTTCCATCTCGTTTTCCTCGTTTCATGCCGGACGGACCGCACTGTGTTTCGCCGGTTTCCGCCTATCCAACAATATACATGCCGCCCGTTCAAAATCAAGCGTTTTTCGTCAAAAAAACGCCGCATCCTTTCCCTGCCAGGCGCGATGCTTCAGGAACTACACGAAAAAAACGCCGATCTTTCCCGTTTCCGGCTTGCTTTTCCAGTACAAATGGATTATATTAGACAAAACATGCGCATGTTCTTGCTGAAAAGACCTGCGTTCATGCACAAAGCAACAAACATCAACCCAACATATTTACACAAAACAAAACCGAAAGGTCACACAACATGAAAAAACTCCTGATGTCCCTGATGTGCCTCGCGCTCGGCGCATCCGTCTTCGGCGCAGACCTCTACATCTCCCAGGCCAACGGCAAGAAGAAAGGCCCCGGCACGAAGGAAGAACCCTTCAAGGCCCTGCTCGACGCAGTGAAGGCCGCCCAGCCTGGCGACACCATCTACATGGCAGCCGGCAACTACTCCGGCGCACTCGGAGCCAGCGAAATCATCATCGACAAGCCCCTCACCATCAAGGGCGGCTACTCCGACGACTTCGCCACCCGCGACCTCGCCAAGTTCACCACCAAGATCCAGCCCCCGAACGACAAGAACGACTCCAAAGGCATCGGCGTCATCACCCTCAAGCTCCCGAACGGCGCGGGTCCCGACATGGTCCTCGACGGCATCGTGATCGACCAGTCCTTCATGAACAGCTATCACGACACCAAGGGCAAACCCGAAGGCGTCGAGACCGGCATGTGGCTCGAACCCCCGGCCAAGGGTTCCAAGGACAAATTCGCCTCCGCGAAGTCCTACTCCATCTACAGTGAGACCGCCGGACGTTTCGAAGGCAACATCATCATCAGGAACTGCGTCTTCTCCAACAGCGGCAACTACGGCATCAACCTCAACCTCTACAAAGGCAAAGTCACGATTGAGAACAACCTCTTCGTCGCCTGCCGCATGATCTCCTGCAACGTCCTCTGCTCCAGCGCCAAGAACGGCGATGTGACCTGCGACTTCGCGAACAACACCGTGCTCTTCTCCTGGAGCCGCACCGACGACTTCGGCGACATGGGCTACGGCTACCGCTGCAACGCCAAGGTCAACTCCAACGTCCACCACAACATCTTCGGTCTCAGCGTCTTCGCCGGCGTCGACAACGCCTTCGGCGATCCCAAGACCAAGAACGTCACCATCAACGACAACGTCTTCTTCCTGAACAAGCAGGCCGACGTCACCGTTGTGAAAAGCCCGAGCATCCTGAAGCTCCGCGTCGATTCCGATGAGTTCGAAGACATGGTCGACTTCCCCGGCATCGAAGACGTCGACGGCAATGTCTCCCTCAAGGATCCCGCCGCGTTCAAGGGCGCCATCAACGAGGCCTACCTCACCGCATTCCTCAACGCCTCCTATTCCGAGACCACCGACTACGATGAAAACTCCCCCGCCAACCTCTTTCGTGCCGCCATGGGCATGAACAAGGTCGGCAAGATCGAGACCAAGGTCTCCATGTACGGCAACCGCTATCCGATGGAAGAGACTTTCAAGCTCTTCGGCGCGTACAAGGGATACGGTGCTCAGGATCCGGCTGCGAAACCGGCCGCCGACTGAGTCGACCGATTCAAAACGCTCAATTTAGCGTCTCATACGGGTCCGGAATCATTTCCGGGCCCGTTTTTATCTTTTCACAATCAATTACAGGAGTCAAGATGAAAAAAGTCCGGATCACGGTCAAGAAGATCGTCCGCCATGACGACCTGATCGCGCAGTACGAAAATCCGATCGAACATACTTGCGACATGAAGCTCGGCCAGGTTTTCATTTGCAACGGCTGGGAGTGCCCGAAGGGGTTCTGCTCCAGCGCGTGGGACACCGTATCTCCGTTCGTCATGACGCTGGCGCACGGCGGGGAAAACTTCTACGACGGCTGGATGAAGAATCCGAAATCCGCCATGATCTCCTGCAACGACGGCTTCCGTCCCGTCAGTTTCCTGCTGGAGACCATGGACGAAGACGCGGGATTCTGACGGTCCGGCGCGGCTTCGCCCGGCGCGGGAACAAAACAGGAAAAAAAGCTCAGGAAGAAACGATTCACCGGGGACGGAAATGAATTTCGGCTTTTCCTATGTCGGACTCATCTACCTTGTCATGCTGATGGTCCCGAACATCATTTGGACAGGGAGAAAACCTGCGGACTACGATCGATACGCCCGGAACGAAAACCGCATCCTTCTGGCGCTCGAACGCATCGGCGAGGCGCTTGTCAGTGCGGTCGCGCTCGTTTTCGCCGATTTCAACCTGCGCGCATGGAGCGCATGGAGCATCTGGCTGGTCCTGTCGTTCCTTCTGATGCTCCTCTATGAAATGTTCTGGATCCGTTATTTCAGAAGCGGAAGGACGATGGAAGATTTTTACGGAAGCTTTTCCGGCATTCCCGTTGCGGGCGCTTCCCTGCCCGTTGCCGCATTCTTCCTGCTTGGCGTCTACGGCCGGAATGTCCCGATGCTCGTTTCGACCGTGATCCTCGGCATCGGGCATATCGGGATCCATCTTGCACACGCAAGGGAAATAAACAGAGCCCGCCGAGGCTGAGTGTGGCAGGATTTCCCCAAAAAAAATGGCGGCGACAGTGGGAGTCGAACCCACGACCTGCTCTTTAGGAGAGAGCCGCTCTATCCAACTGAGCTATGTCACCGCTCGATCCTGTTTCATGCAGGGAATGTCCGGAAAAGGAAGAATATCTGTCCGGCAAAGGAAAAACCTGCTGAAAATATAGTTCTTATACTATATCACCGTTTCCGCGAAATTCAAGCCGGAAACAGGGAACACTTCCGCAAACGCGGCGTTTTCCGGCTGTCGGCAATTCGCCTCATGGGAACGAATACAAAAAATCCGGCAGCGGCAATTCGCCTCACTGGAACAAATACAAAAACTCCGGCGGACCGTTGAGATCGCGCCGGAGCGGAATTTCACAGGGATTCGCCCGCGTCACGCGGGCAGTCCGGGAAAGGGAGGATTATTCGCCCCAGACTTCCTGGTTCCAGGTCCAGTAACCGCTGGGTTCGCGGTCGTTGACGTTTCGGCCCTGCTTGATCGTCTGGATGGGACGGAGGTTGGAGGCATGGCCGTCGATGAAGGAGTAGTTCCAGGAATTGCTCACGTGCCAGGGCTTCGTTTCGCCGCTGCCGCCGTTGAATTCGGGAGCGAGCTGGCCCTGGTCCCAGTGGTGGCAGACGCTGCCGGGCTTGAAGTTATAGCTGGGGTGCTGCTTCTCGCTGTACAGACGGCCCGGGGAATCGGTGTTGCCGGCCTTGTTCCAGGAGGTGTCGCAGGTGTAGATCATCTGGGACGGGATCTGGAACTTGGTGGTCTTCAGAACCGGTCCGTTCGGGATGCTGGCGGCGTTGGAGCTGCTCTTCATGTTACGGACGGCGGAACGGTTGATGGCATAGGAAAGTTTGGGCATCTGCGAATCGGAATCGGGCAGAGCCTTGGTGTCTTCGTCCGCGGGGCATTCGAAGAGCTTGGCGGTCCTCACGCTTCTCACCCAGTTCTTGTTGGAGACGGGCGTGTCGTAGGGCATCGGGGTGGCGCCGCCGATCTGGTTCCAGATGATGGCCTGCCAGATATTGACGCCGTTGCTCCATGCGATCGGGGTCACGTAGCCGTTGAATTCCGCGGCGTACAGGTGGTTCGACTGTGCGAACTGCTTGCTGTTCGAGGTGCACTGTGCCATCTTCGCCGTTCTTCTCGCGCTCTGGAGCGCGGGCAGGAGCATGGCGGCCAGGATCGCGATGATCGCGATCACGATCAGGAGCTCGATCAGGGTAAACTGTTTGGAGAAACGGGATTTCATGATGCCGTCCTTTCGTTGTTGTATTGAAAAACAGTTGATCTTGCGTGGAAACGGCGAACCCGCCTCAAGAACCGCCTTCCGGCGGAAAGATCGGCATGGTCCGCGAATTTGTTTGCTGTAATATAATAGTCGACGCGGGATATTTCAAGCGGGTTTTCGGAGTTTTTTAACGTTATTTTCGATTTTTCCCGAATCAATTCAGATTCTAAACGACCGGCTGAAACAAACCGTTTTATTTTCAGCGGGAAAAGATGCGTCGCGCCTTGACTTCGCAGTTTCCCCGGACTATAGTAAAAATGAAAACCGTATCGAACATGGATCCGGGCTGAGCTCGTGCCACGGCTCGCCTGAACTTAAAACGAAGGAGTCCCCCCCTCATGCCGTCGTTTCACACCTTCCGAAAATTCGCCGCCGCGGCCGCCGTCTGCTGCGCCGCAGTCCAGATGACCTCGGCCGATCTTCATGCCCAGACCGTGAAGCACACATCGGTCAACGGAAACTACCAGCTTTTCCTCACGCTCGTCAACAAGGATTCCCGTGTCCGCATCCTCGTCGACGATGCGGACTACGCCTGCGTGAAGAAGGCCGCGGACATGTTCTGCTCCGACCTGAAAGCCATCACGGAACGCGAGGACGCCGCCAAGGTCGAGAACGAACTCAGATACAGTACAAAGGAAGCCCTGGTCGTCGTCGGCACGCTCGGACACAGCAAATTCATCGACCAGCTCGTCGAGAAGGGCAGGATCGACGTCTCGCAGATCAAAGGGAAATGGGAACACACCCTGACCGCCTGCGTCAAAAATCCGTTCAACAGCGGCGAAAACGCCCTCGTCATCGCCGGCAGCGACCGCCGCGCCGCCGCCTTCGGCCTCATGAAACTCTCCGAGGAATGCGGCATGTCCCCGTGGAACTGGTGGGCGGACGTCCCGCCGAACCGTGTCGAATCCTATATCTTCTGGCCGAGCGCGGTCGACCGCGGCGAAACCAGCATAGGCCACATCGACGCCCCGAAGGTCAAATACCGCGGCATCTTCATCAACGACGAGGACTGGGCGCTTCACGAGTGGGCGAAGAACAATTTCGAAAAGGACGGTTTCGGGCGTATCGGCCCGAAGACCAATGAAAAGATATTCGAGCTCATGCTCCGTCTCCGCATGAACTATTTCTGGCCCGCCATGCACGACGTGAGCGTCGAGTTCGGCGCGGTCCCTGAAAACCCCATCCTCGCCGATCAGTACGGCATCGTCATGGGCGCGAGCCACTGCGAGCCCATGCTCCGCAACAACTGCCACTGGAAGAAGGAGGACGGCGAGTGGAACTACATCGCGAACCAGGCGAAGATCGACTCCTACTGGAAAGAAAGCGTCGACCAGCGCGGCGACAAGGAGGCCGTATGGACGCTCGGCATCCGCGGCATCCACGACTCCGCTATGGCGGGCGCGAACACAATGGACGAGAAGAAGGCGCTCGTCTCGAAGGCTATCACGAACCAGCGCGCCATGCTCGACGCGGGCGTCTCGAAGGAATGGGGCCCCGTCGCCCAGTGCTTCGTCCCCTACAAGGAAGTCCTCGCCATCTACGACGCCGGGCTTGAGGTCCCCGAGGACGTCACGCTCGTCTGGGTCGACGACAACTACGGCTACATCCGCCGCCTGAGCAACCCGGAGGAACAGAAACGCTCCGGCGGATCCGGCGTGTACTACCACATCTCCTACTACGGCGGGCCGCACTCCTACTGCGAACTGAACACCACCCCGCCCGGGCTCATGTACCTCGAACTCCTCAAGGCGTGGAACAACAACGCGCGCGACCTGTGGGTGCTGAACGTCGGCGACCTCAAGCTCATGGAGATCGGCGTGGACTACTTCGCCCGCCTCGCGTGGGACCCGACCCCTTCCCTCGACTCCTCACTCCAGCAGGAACGCTTCTTCTCAAAATTCCTTGCCGGAAACTTCCTCGGCATCCCGGAAAACGCCATGCAGGATTGCTACCAAACGCTGGAACGCTACTTCACGCTCGGATTCTTCCGCAAGCCCGAAGAAATGTCCATCACGTGGGCGAAGGATCTCCCCGACGCATATATCCCCGTGCTCAAAAACCTGTATGAAGAGCTGATCCGGTCCGCGAAAAAAGCCGAAGAGCAGATCCCCGGCGATGCGGCGAAGGCCGCGTGGTTCGAACTCGCCGGTTATCAGGCGCAGTACCTCGGCAACGCCGGACTCATCTTCCTCGCCTGCCGCGAGGCCTCGAAACAGAACCAGGACCTCCGCGCCGCCGCCGAGCCGTACATCAAGGCCATCGACGAAAACCGCGACCGTTTCGGCAAGCTCCACGACGGCAAGTGGGCGGGATTCCTCCCCGACACCGTCCGCAACCGCACCACGAACAACGAATGGTGGACGCACATGCAGTGGCCGTGGAACGACGGCCGCGGGTGGCATTTCGGAAACACCGACCACAAGAAGGGACTGGAACCCGGCCTCGCGCTCACCGCGCCGGACAAAGTGAACAACTGGCTGACGTTCCGCGGCATCGGGGAACTCGACCTGCTGTCCGGCAAGCCGTCCATCCCCTCACCCAACAACGCGGAATATGATTTCTGCACCTTCTCGACCGACGTAAGGCGCAAGGACATGAACAAGGACGATCAGACGCTGGAATACACGTTCAACACGGAAAAGTCCGAAGCGAACGCGCTGATCGACTTCCTGCCGTCCTATGAACTCTATCCCGGCAGCAAGGCCCGTATCTCCGTCCTGCTGAACGGAGAGGAAATCCAGACCGTCTCCGTCCCGAACTCCGATAGCCTCAAAGAGGAGAACGGCCCGCGCAGCACGCTGATCCTCGACAACTTCGCACGCGTGATCGTCCCGCTGAAGGGCCTAAAGAAAGGCAAAAACACGTTCACGATCCGCGCCGTCGACCCCGGCGTCTCCGTCCGCGCGGTCTACCTGCCGAAGAAACAGGATTAACAGAAAACCAAACGAAAAGCTCGTTCCTTTCCGTTTGCCGGCGTCCGCATCATACGGGCGCCGGCTTTTTTCGCGCTTTTTCTCGTTTCGTCCTTGAAATAATCCAACGTCAGGTTTATATTATCCGCTGACAACACAGAGGTTTTCATTCATGCCGTTCATTTTCCGATACAAGGGCTTTGTCATCCGTTTCTGGTACTGTTTCGAGGAACGGCGGCGGCACGTCCACGCCATCAGCGACGATGCCAATGTCAAGATATGGCTTGAACCGGAAATCTCCGTCGCGTCGGTCAAAGGTCGCATCAACCAGTCCATGCTCAACGAACTACTTCAGGAGGTCAAACGCAATGAACAGCTTTGCCGAGATGCTTGGGATCAGTACATCGGAGAATAAGACGTGTTTCCTCGGGACGACCGACGAGGGCATGGCGGTCCTGGTCAACGGAAAGGACTACTTCCTGCGCTATGCGGATTTCCCGTGGTTCGAATACTGCGGCGCGACAGAGCTGCGCGACCTCACGGCGGACCGCTGGGGCGTGTACTGGAACGCGATCGGGATCGACCTGCCGATTGAGGCGCTGGAACACCCGGAGAAATTCCTCGAAAAGATCTCCGTGGAATCCTGGCTGAAGGCGAGAAGCCGCAGTGCCGCCCGGATTATGGGACAAGTCAAATCCGCACGGAAAGCCGCGGCGAGCCGCCGCAACGGATTGAAGGGCGGACGACCGCACAAAAAGGAAACGGCTCCTCGTCGTTCGACCGCGGCAAAACACCGTTCCAAGCACGAATCTGCCTGACCCCCCACTCGTTTTTTGCCGGCGTCCACATCATACGGGCGCCGGCTTTTTCGTGTCCATTTTCGATCGAATCCGTTAAAAACCGTTATCATCCGCGAAAACCTGTCCAAAAGACGCGAAAATCGCGCCCATGCGCGAAAAATATAGAAAAAAGTCGGAGAAATCTTCGTTTTCCGGTTGAAGAAACGCCGTTGACGGGGTATAGTTAGAGTTAAGTTGAAACTTCGTGGAGTTTGTCTCATGTTCTGGATTATCACGGGATTGCTGGTCCTGCTGCTCATCGTCGGGCTGATCGCGCTGTATCAGCGCATCAGGATCGCCCTGCTCCGCAGCAAGCTGGAGGACGCGATCCACACAAACGCCCAGACCAGCAGCTATCTGAACATGTTCTCGCGCGGCGTCCGCCAGACCGGGGACAAAAGCGAATGGATGCGCGTCACGGCGAAATACCTGTCCGACCTCATCCAGGCCGATTCCGTCTGCGTCTACCTCTACCGCGACGGCGCGTTCTTCCCCTCCGGCATGACCCCGCACTACCCGCTCCAGCTCTCGCGTCCCCTGCCCTGCGACCTCGCCGATCCCGAGGCCGTGGAAAAGGCGAAGGCCGCCGCCCCGGGCAATCTCGCCGAGCTCATCCTCTCCACGGTCCTCGCGCGCGAATCCCTGCTCATTAGCGACCCGAGGCATCCGCTTCTGACGAAGATCACGCACACCGAAACGGTGAAGACCTTCATCGCAGTGCCAATGTTCTACGAAAAGGAGCTCGTCGGGATCATCTGCGCCTCGAACAGCGCCGCGCCGTACCGCAAGTTCTTCACGCAGGAACAGGTCAACCGCCTGAACCTCCTCTCCGCCCCGGTCGTCCTCGCCCGCAACATTCTGGAGATGTACGACCGCCTGAGCCAGCAGCAGCGCATCGCGCAGGAACTCGAATTCGCGCGCACGCTCCAGCGTTCCCTGCTCCCGCCCGACTGTCCGCAGTGGGGCGGCTTCTCCATCCAGGCGGTCTCCCGCGCCGCAAAGGAGGTCAGCGGCGACTTCTACGACTTCGTCGAGATCGACTCCAACCGCCTGCTGGTGGTGATCGGCGACGCCTGCGGCAAGGGCATCCCGGCATGCCTCATCATGGCCATGACGCGCAGTTTCATCCGCGCCAACATCCCGCACTTCACCACGCTGAAGGCCATGCTCTTCGAGCTCAACGACAACCTCTTCCGCGACATGGGCGACGGCCGCTACATCACGCTCGCCGTCTGCCTCCTCAACAAAAAAGAAAACACCCTCGAATACGCGCGCGCCGGACACACCGAACTCATCCTGTACGTCCGCAACCACATCCGCAGCATCAACCCGAACGGCGCGGGCCT
This sequence comes from Victivallales bacterium, assembly GCA_045114455.1. Classification (GTDB taxonomy): domain Bacteria; phylum Verrucomicrobiota; class Lentisphaeria; order Victivallales; family UBA1829; genus UBA1732. The sequence goes on along the minus strand of JBGUKN010000004.1, from coordinate 34,545 downwards.
CGGCCTCTTCCCGTCCGAGCTCACCGAATACGACACCTTCAACACCCAGTTCGGCCCGGAAATGTCGATCATCATGTTCACGGACGGCATCAACGAAGCGGAAAACGCGGATGGCGAGCAGTTCGGCATCCAGCGCATCAAGGACTGCTTCATGACCTCCTGCGTCGCGCAGGAATCCCCCCGCGAAGCCGTCGCGAAGATCATGGACAGCGTCGACCGTTTCGCCCCGGCCAACGGCGAACAGGACGACCGGACCGTCGTCGTCATCTCGCCCCTCATCTGAAGAAAGGACCCAATACTATGACACTTGCCTCGAAATTCGCGCTCCTGATCGTCTCCGCCTGCGCGGTTTCCTTCCTCTGCGCCTCGTCCTGCGCCTCCACCGAAGCGAAAAAACGGCAGCAGATGGAGGAACTCACGCCCGAACAGATCGCGAACATGTCGCCCGAAGAGGTCGCGCAATACTACGCGCGCCGTTCCCGCCTCCGCGCGGAAAATGCCCGCCTCAAGGCCGAGGAGGAGGAAGAGGAAGCCGGCGGCGGCTTCTTCTCAAACGTCCACAGCGTCGAAAAACGCGAACGCCTCGGCAATGTGAACGAACGCCTGAAGGACGACGCCTCAAATACCGTTTTCCCGTGGCAGACGCACGACCCGCACCGAAGCGAATCCCTCCTCGGACGCGGCTCCGCCGTTTACAACTGGTAACACCTTTCATCCGGATCCCATAGTTCCATGAGCATCACGAACACACAGTACATCGTCACGGGCGCGGCCGGGTTCATCGGCAGCGCCGTCGTCTGGGGACTCAACCGCAGGGGCATCGACGACATCCTGATCGTCGACCACCTCGGCGAGACCGAAAAATGGAAGAACCTCCGCGCGCTCCGCTACGCCGACTACATGGAAAAGGACGATTTCTTCCGCGAGCTCGCCGCGAACGGCCTGCCGTCCGGCGTGAAGGCTGTCATCCACCTCGGCGCGTGCTCCTCCACCACCCAGCTTGACGCATCTTACCTCGTTCATAACAATTTCGAATACACCAAGCTCCTCGCCTCGCTCTGCGCCGCGCGCGGCGTCCGCTTCATTTACGCCTCCAGTGCGGCCACCTACGGCGCGGGCGAACAGGGCTACTCCGACGCGATCGACGGCATCCCGGCGCTCCGTCCACTGAACATGTACGGCTACTCCAAGCAGATGTTCGACCTGTGGGCGATCCGCAACGGCCTGGTCAAATCCATCGCGGGCATGAAGTTCACCAACGTCTTCGGCCCGAACGAACGCCACAAGGGTCCGATGCGAAGCATGGTCTGCCGCGCATTCGAACAGATCCGCGACACGGGGACCGTGAAGCTCTTCAAATCCTGCCGCCCCGAATACGCCGACGGCGAACAGAAGCGGGATTTCGTGTATGTGAAGGACATCGTGGAGATGATCCTCTTCCTGCTCGACCGCCCGGAGCTTTGCGGCATCTACAACGCCGGAAGCGGACTCGCCGAGACCTGGAACGAACTCGTTTCCGCCGTCTTCGACGCCATGGGGAAGCCCCGCCGCATCGAATACATCGACATGCCGGAGGTCCTCCGCGGCAAGTACCAGTATTACACCTGTGCCGACATGACCAAGCTCCGTTCCGTCGGCTTCACCGGCGGACGCACCCCGCTCGCCGAAGCCGTCGCGGATTACGTTCGGGGCTACCTGCTCCCGGACAAATATCTCGGCGACGAATCTTCAAACTGACAAACTTCCACCCCCCCCCCGACATACGCGGCAACCGCAAGGAACCCCCTCAATATGGCAAACGAACAAAAACTGAAAGTCGGCGTCATCGGCACCGGTGTCCTCGGCAAATTCCACACCAACCTGTACCGCACCGCGCCCCACGCCGACCTCGTCGGCATCTACGATGCGGACCCGAAGGTCGCGGCGGACGCCGCCAAGCAGTTCAACGTGCAGGCGTTCCAGAGCCTCGACGAGCTGGTGGACCGCTGCGACGCCCTCACGGTCGCCGTCCCCGCCACGCTCCATTACGACACCGTCATGCCGCTCCTTCAGAAAGGCAAGCACGTGCTCGTGGAGAAGCCCATCGACTCCGAGGTCGAACATGCCCGCGAGATGGTCCGCCTCGCCAACGAAAAGGGTCTTGTGCTCGCCGTCGGCCACGTGGAACGCTTCAACCCCGCCATGGACTTCCTGGAGAAAAACCGCAGCAACACGCTCTTCATCGAGGCGCACCGCCTCGCGAAATATCCCCCGCCGCGCCCCGGCCACCTCCGCCGCGGCACCGAGGTCAGCGTCGTCGTCGACCTCATGATCCACGACCTCGACCTCGTGCTCACCATGGTCGGGCAGGAGATCGAGAAGTTCGACGCCGTCGGCGTGCCGATCCTCAGCAACACCGAGGACATCGCGAACGTCCGCATCAAGTTCGTGAACGGCGCGGTGGCGAACATCACCGCCAGCCGCATCAGCGCGAAGGTCATGCGCAAGTTCCGCGTCTTCCAGACCGATTCCTACATCTCCATGGACTACTCCAACGGCACGGGCGTCATCTACCGCAAGGGATTCCTCGGCGTCGGCAAGAAGGACATCAACTGCACGCACACAAACGCGCTCGGCGACGAGATCAACGACTTCGTCGACGCCGTGATCGCCACGAAGGCCGCCGGAAAGATCGTCCCGCCGAAAGTCACCGGCGAGCAGGGGCTCCGCGCCCTCGAGCTCGCGGACGCCATCTGCCGCGAAATCCACGACTACAACTACAAGTACGGCCTGTACAAATTCAAAAAATAAGCGATGCTGACCTGCTCCAAAGTCAATCTCTCGCTCGCCGTCACCGCGAAGCGCCCCGACGGCTATCACGACCTGGATTCGCTCTTCTATCCCTTCCGCGACCCGTCCGATGAGATCACCCTTGAGGACGCACCCGCGGCGTCCGGTGTGACGATTTACTGCAATGCGCCCGGCGTCCCGCTCGAACCGGAGAAGAATCTCTGCGGCAAGGCGGTTTTCGCATACTGCAACGCAGCCGGGATGGACCTCCCCGGGCTGGTCATTCATCTTGAGAAACACATCCCCGTGGCGGCTGGAATGGGCGGCGGGTCCGCGGACGGCGCGACCGTGCTCCGGTTGCTTCAGGAACGCTTTCACGCTTTGTCGCAGGAGCAGCTGGAGGCCGCGGCGTTTTCCCTCGGCGCGGACGTGCCGTTCTTCCTGAATCCGCGTCCCTCGCATGTGACCGGAGCGGGCGAACACCACACGCCCGTCGACGGCCTGCCCGAACATCTCCCGCTTCTGCTCGCCGCGCCGCAGTTCCCGGTCAGCGCGGCATGGGCGTACCAGCACATGGACCTCGCCCGCGCCGTTTCCACGCCGCCGCGCACGAACGAGCTGATCGACGCCCTCCGGCGCCGCGACTACGAATCCGCCGCGCAGTTCATGCGGAACGACCTTGAGCACGCCCTGTTCGACAAATTCCCCCTGCTGGTTCTCATTCGCAGATTCCTGCTCGAAAACGGCGCGCTCCGCGTCATGGTCAGCGGCAGCGGCCCGACCCTCCTCGCGCTCTTCCGCGACGATGCCGCCGCGCACGCCGCCTGTGCCCGCGCCGCCTCGGCCTTCGATCCCTCTGTCCGCCTCATTCTCCCTGAGTGAATCTCCCGGACGGAACGAGAAACCGCAAGAAAAAGATCGTTTTCTCCGAATCTTCACAAAAAAAAGAAAAACAATGATTTCCGTTTGACTTTCCCGGATCGCGGATTTATAGTATCCGTGAAAACGGCATAACACGCACCACCGGAGCGCAAGGAAACGAATATGGCGGGACTTCTGTTTTTTTACATGGACGATCCTCTGTCCGCCATTCTCACCCTGACCGGCATCGTCGTCTCGGCCGTGCTGTTCGGCCTGTTTTACCGGAACCGGAACCGGGACCGGCTGACGCGGCGGCGTTTTCTGCTCCTGTCCGTTCTGACGCCAGCGCATACGGTTCTGCTTCCGCTGGCGATCCTGTTCGAATCCGATGCACTGCTCCTTCTCTGGCTGACCCTCGTTCCGGTCATGCTCATCGTGCAGATTCTCTATTTGGTCCATTTGAATCAATGGGATAATCATGATCTGCGAATCGCCACAACAGCACTTGCGTTCTACAACGTCCCTCTCTTTTTTCTCGCGTTTTTCATGTTTTTGGCTATGGGATTCCACGACTGAGGCGGATGCTGGGAGACGAATATGAACTCAGATCTTTGGCTGTTTGCGGGTTTTGTCCTGTTTGTCCTGTTGCCCGGCGTCATCGTCTCGGTCGTGCTGTTCGGCCTGTTTTACCGGAACCGGAACGGAGAACCGTGGATTCGGCGGCGTCTTCTGCTCCCGTTCCTTCTGATGCTGACGCATACGCTCCTGTATCCGCTTGGATTTCTGCTCGGAATCAGCCAACTGATTGATCTCTGGTTTCTCCTCATCCCGGTCCTGCTCATCGTCATGATCGTCTATCAGGTCCATTTCAACGCATGGAAAAACCGCGATCTGCGGACCGCAGCAACGGCGCTTACGGTCTATCCCCTGTTCCTTGTATTGTTCGCAGTTCTCGAAGCCCTTTTTATGCCTGTGACCTGAATCCCGCCTGTCTGCTGAACAATGAAAGAACCGGACCCTATGCCGAACAAATCGACACAAGCGCCGCCTGCGCACCTCGCTTCCCCGCCCGCGGAACAGACCTCCCCGCCCCAGAGGAAACGCCCGTCCGTCAGGCTGATCTGCTTTCTCCTGCTGTGCGTCTTCCCGGCGTACTGTTTCTGCGCCGTCGCGCTCCACTTCCTGTGCTACTGGCTCAAGATCCACCCGGACGCGAACGGCGCAGTCAGCCCGGCAACGGCGGCGCCCTTCGAACAGCCCGTGCGCGACGCCCTCAAGCCCGCCCTGACGGAGAAATACGGACTGAAGGATTTCGACGTGAAATACACCCGGCCCGGCTGGTTCATCGGGGAACGGCGCATCTGCAGCGCGGGCTGGAATCCCGCCGGGGCGATCCGGATCAAGGTCGTGACCGCCGACGGCAAACGGTATTTCGAGATCGCGGAGGACGTCGCCCGCATCAAGCGCGAAACGCCCGGCATGCCGCAGTGTCCCTTCGTGCTGGAGTTCGATCAGCCATCCGGCGACCTGAAGACCGCGGAGAACTGGCGGAACGCATACGATTTCAACAACGAGTCCGGCTTCGTGATCATCGTGATCCCGGATGCCGCGCGCGGCTACGAAGGGCAGAAAGACTGGCATACGGACGACTTCACGCCCACGATCGACCCCCACCCCGATACGGTGCCGGAGGTGCAGGAATGAAACAGAATAACGTCGGGGTCGTGGTTAAGCACATCGGGATCGGCGTCCTGTTCCTGATTCTCATCGTGATCAACCTGGGATGCGTCTTTCTGTTTCTGGTATTCAGAGACATGACGGATCCGAGGGGCACGATGGCGGCCCGCGAGGAAAAAATCCGCGAAAAAGTCATACCGGAACTGCTCGAACGGAACGGGCTCGACGCCTGTCCCGTGAAGTGCCTTCCCGAAGACGATTCCGCCCGCTTCAGGATCAATGTGGCGGACCCGTCGCGCTACGAAGCGATCACGGAGGACGTCATCCGGCTGGAACGCCCCAACCGCAGCGTGCGGACGAACCAGGTGTATGTCCTGGAGTTCGACCACGATTCGGAAAGCCATGGGCTCACCGTCGGATTCTTCACCCCGGACGCGATCAACGACCCGCCGCAGGCATGGCGCACCCCCGCCCTCTGGGAATGATCCGGGCGAATCTTCACAAAAAGAAAAAATGTTTCCTGCTTATCTTTCCCGCATCATCGCAACTGGCTTATTTTCGCAGGAGAGTGTTATGCGAACCTGTTCTGATGAGCGTCAGCAGAAGAAGGTCTTCGTATTTTTCATAGATCAGAAGCCAGTCGGGATCGATGTGGCATTCCCGTTTCCCGTTCCAGTTCCCGGACAGGGCATGGTCATGGCATTGATCCGGCAAACGCGCATCAGTTCTGAGCAGTTCAACAACGTCAAGCAGGGCCTGAATATCCTTGCCCTGTTTCAACATGAGTTTCACATCTTTTTTGAACTGTGAGGTGCGCTTGATCTCATAATTCATGAAAGCAGGTCCTCGCGAAGCTCGTCAATGTTTTTGAATACCTTGCCGACACCCGGCTTCTTGAGTTCCTCCGCTTCCAGAAGCGCCGCCCGGGATTCGGGATCCAGCGGAGGAAGGGAGATTTCGAACGGGATACGCTGCTCCAAAACGATTTTCCTAAGGTAAAGATTGATCGCCGTCGACATCGACATGCCGACGTTTTCAAGGAAGATATCCACCTGTTTTTTCAAAACGGGATCGGTCCGGACACTGAAACTCTTCTGCCGGAGAGATGAAGTCCTGCGGGTCGTTTTGTTTGAGGTTCGTGCGACAGAGGACCTGCGGGCGGTCCGGCCTGTTGTTGTGGTTGCCATGATGCACCTCCTGATGTTTTGGCATTAAATATAACGCGCATGTATCACTTTGTCAAGCGAATGTGTTTGTTTTTGCAAAAAAAGATTACAACAATGTTTTCCGGCGCATTTTTCTTTGTTTTTTAAAGTATTTTTACTTGCTTTTTGCGTCCGGCGGGGGTATATTGTTTCGCAATTAATATTTTATTCACCTCAAAACCGGCACTGTTTCCGCCGTCCGCCGCCCTGTAACAAAGCAACCTTTCACCGCTCAGGACCACCCCCATGACCAAAGCCATGAAACACTGTCTCTGCATCTCCGCCGCCCTCGCATCATCCATCCCGTTCTCCTTCGGCGCGGGCCGCGCCGTCCCGTTCAAGCTCAACGAAGTCGAACTGCTCGACAGCCCGTTCCTCGTGAACAAGAAGCGCAACGCGGATTTCCTGCTCACGCTGAGCCCGGACCGTCTGATGGCGCGCATGTACGAATACTGCGGCGAAACGCCGAAGGCCCCGGTCTACGGCGGCTGGGAAAGCAGCGATCTGTCCGGCCACACGCTCGGGCACTACCTGACGGCGATTTCGCTGGAATACGCCACCACCGGCGACGCGCGCTTCAAGGAGCGCGTGGACTACATCATCGGCGAGATGGCGCGCTGCCAGAAGCTGTACGGCGAATCCGGCTACATCGGGTGCATGTCGCGGAACGCCCGCCGCGCGCTCGAGGCGCTAAAGGACGGCGATGTGGAAACGATCAACCGCACCTGGGCGCCGTGGTACACGCAGCACAAGATCGCCGAGGGGCTCTACGACGCGTGGAAGATCGGCGGCAACGAGCAGGCGAAGGACGTGCTGGTGAACTTCGCGCGCTGGGTGGATGGCCTCACGAAGGGGCTTGATGAAAAGAAGTGCCAGCGCATGCTCGACATGGAGTTCGGCGGCATCGGCGAAGTCTTCTGGAAGCTCTACGCGGAGACGAAGGACGAGACGCACAAGGCGCTCGCGCAGAGGTTCCGCCACCACTGGCTCGTGGACGACCTCGCGGAGGGCAAGGATAACCTCGCGGGCAAGCACGCGAACACGCAGGTGCCGAAGGTCATTGCCGAGGCGGTCAACTACGAGGTCACCGGCGACGACTTCGGGCGGAAGGTCAGCAAAAACTTCTTCGACATCGTCGTGAATGACCACACCTACGTCACCGGGGGCAACAGCGACCGCGAGCATTTCTACCGCCCGGCCGACGCCGACAAGCACCTCTCCCCGGCGTCCGTCGAGTGCTGCAACGTGTACAACATGATCCGCCTCGCCTGCCTCCTTCAGTGCCGGGAGCCGGAGAACACCCTCTACGGCGACTACCGCGAACGCGCGCTGCTGAACCAGATTCTGCCGTCGCAGGACCCCGAACGCTCCATGTTCACCTACTTCGTCTCGCTGAAACCCGGACAGTTCCGCGTGTACAGCTCTCCGGACCAGTCCTTCTGGTGCTGCTTCGGCACGGGCATCGAGAACCATACGAAATACAACGACGCCATCTACTTCCACGACGACGACAACCTCTTCGTCACGCTCTTCATCCCGTCGAAACTGAAGTGGGCGGAACGCGGCCTCGAGCTCACCATGAACACAGAGTACCCGAAGAACGGCAAGGTCACGCTCACGTTCGACAAGGCCCCGGAGAAGAAGCTCGCGCTGAACGTGCGCTGTCCCGGCTGGACCGACGGCCCCGTGACATTCACGCTCAACGGCAAGCGGATCGCGACCGGCAAGCCCGGCGAAAACGCCGTTCTGAACGCCGAATGGAAGACCGGCGACAAGTTTGAGATCGACATTCCGATGTCACTCCGCACGGAGCACCTCCACGGCGGCCACACCGAGCTGAACGCGTTCTTCTACGGTCCGACGCTCCTCGCGGGCGATCTCGGCGAGGTCGAGAATTATCAGAAACGCATCTATCCGCGCGACCAGCTCGACCTGCAGAACGCCGCCTGCAAGCCCGTCCCGATCCTCCTCGGCGGCTCCATCGATGAGATCACCGCCGCCGCGAAACCGGTCGGCGGCTCAGACCGCGCGTACAACCTGACCGCGACAGACGGTTCCGCCGTCCTGATCCGCCCGTTCAACCAGATGCCGTACCAGCACTACAACGTTTACTGGCGGAACATGGACGAGACGCAGTGGGCGGCGGAAAAGGCAAGGATCGCGGCGGAGGAAGCCCGCCAGCGCGAACGCGCCGCACGTACGGTCGACGAGATGAACTTCGGCGAACAGCAGCCGGAGACCGACCACGCGCTGAAGGCGGAGAACACCCATTCCGGGCGGTTCAACGAACGCGGCTACCGCGGCGCGCATCAGGGCGGCTGGATCGAATTCCGCATGAAGGTCAATCCGAACGTGAAGAACATCCTCGCCTGCACCTACTGGGGCGGCGACAACTGGACGGAGACCGCCATCCTCGCCGACGGGCAGCAGATCGCCGTGCAGCGGCTTTCGGCGGCGCATCCCGGCGAGTTCTTCGAGGTCGAATACGAGATCCCGGAATCCATCACGAAGGGCAAGGACTGCATCGTGATCCGGCATCAGCCCGCGGGCAGACGGGGCGGCATCGGCTCGGTCTACCACGCCGCGATCCTCGTGCCGGAAGGCAGGTAATCCCCCCTGCCCTTTTCTCCACAAAAACACGATCGCCTCCGTTCGCATTTCCGCGGCGAAGGCGTTCCTTTTCAATGCGCGAAGGGCAATCCGATCTTCCTCAACGGGCGTCTGGGGCAGATCATTTCATTTCTTCATGTCGGGATCGTCCGACCAGCTGCCGCCGGTCGACTTTTCGTTGTACATGTACATGGAGCTCATGTCGTGCGTTCGGACCGTGGTCAGGACGGGGCGCGTGATCACATGGCTGTCCAGGTACAGCAGCGGGATATTACCCCTGTGGATGGTGTCCCAGTCCTCGCCCGCGGCATCCGTGGCGGTTCGGTTGGCACGGAGATGGAACGGCGCGCAGATTTCGTACTGTTCCTGCCAGTTGGAGTCGGAGAACGACTTGAAATTGCTCCAGCGTTCTCCGAGGATGACCAGGTCGGAGGGCATGATGACGCTGGTGATGCGGCTGCGGCAGACGCGCTTGCTGTGGTCTTTCATGGTCCAAAGGCCCATCGGGTCGTTGCGTCCGTAGCTCTGCTTCCCGCGCGTGATGTCGCCCGGACACCGCGCAATCTTCAGGATAGTCTGTGCGACGCGGTCGTTTTTGATCAGGTTATCTTCGAATTTTGCCGGGCCGGAACCGAAATCGTAAGTGCTTCCGGCGGTCTGCGCGATGCGTCCCAGCCAGTTGTCCCACCTGCCGAGCAGTCCCGTCAGGTCGTTCCGGCTCTCCATCGCGTACTGGTGGATGTAGTGCCCGATGGACTTCTGGTTATTGATGCAGTTGACGCGTTTCGCCGTTTCCTTCGCCGAACGGAGCGCGGGCAGGAGCAATGCGGCCAGGATCGCGATGATCGCGATCACGATCAGAAGTTCGATCAGAGTGAACGGAACGCGCTTTTTGCTGTGGTTCGATGGGATTGGATTCACGGTACGGGGCTCCTGCGGAATGAAAGGAAGAATGAAGTCGCGGATGTTGCCTGCTTTCGTCCTTAATATAGCCCCCTTTCCCCAAAAAAACAAATGAAATTGCGGCATCGTTTCATCGAAACGCGCCGGGGCATCCTGTCTTTAACGTTAAAAAAGAAAAAACGAAAGCACGGAACCGGCCTGCGTCTCACGACCAGCGGGCGCGAAGCGCGTCCCATGCGTTCTCCCGTGCTTCCCTGAACTCGACGGAGTCGGTGCCGTACGTCATCTTCACGCACTCCAGGAACCAGTTCCGGCCGCGCCGCGTGGAGTCGGTCCCGGCGATCAGCAGCCGCAGAAAAGCCGTCTTCTCCGCCGCGGACGCGGGGGACGGATCGCCGGACAGGATCCGCCGCACCAGCCATGGATCGGACAGGAATCCGCGTCCCACGGCCACGCCCGCGCATCCGGTCGAGCGCACAAGCGATTCCGCGTCCGCACGGCTTGTGATATCGCCGTTGCCGAAGACCGGCACGGAGCCCGCCGACTCCACGGCAAGCGCGATCCGCCGGACGCGTTCGAGCTTGTCGACTGGTCTGTACGCCTCCGCCGCAGTCCGGTAATGAAACACGATCCAGTCCGCCCCGGCATCGCACGCGGCGCGGACGATCTCCCGCAAGGAACCGGGCGAATCCCACCCGGCACGGAGTTTCACGGACACGGAGACATCGCGGGGAACGGCTTCGCGGGCCGCCCGCGTGAGTTCGAACACCGTTTCCGGCGACTTCAGCAGATACGCGCCGTTGCCGCTCGCCGTGACGGTCTTGCTCGGGCACGCGAAGTTCAGGTTGATGCCGTGGACGCCGTATCCGGCGAATCCCGCCGCGGTCGCCGCCAGAGAATTCGCATCGTGACCGATGAGCTGGAAGACGAGCGGAAGGTCCGGGCGCACACGGTACGGCGCGAGTTTCCGCAGGATCGCGGCGCGTTTCGGCACGGAGACGCCCCCCGTGCTGAAGAACGGCGTGAACCAGAGCGGGATCAGATCGAGGCGCGCGGCGGCCTGCATGAAAGTCCGCGTCATGACGCCCTGAAGCGGCGACAGGACGGCGCGTCCGGGAAGCGTGAGGCAGTCGGACAGGCGCAGCGGCGCACGGAAATCGAAAGGAGCTATTTTTGCAACGGATTCCGGGGATGCGTTTCCCGTCTTCTCCGCCGCGGGATCAGCCGATCTTGACGACATCGCCGGACGGAATCTCGAAGGCGTTTTTGCCGCGCATGATCCAGACCGTCCGCGCGGAGGGGTTCTGAACATAGCAGCAGTCGGCGGTGAACCGGAGCAGGCGGAACGCCTGGTTGTAGTCGTAAATCTCCATGTTCGTGGCGTACCACACGGAGGGCTTGCCCGCCATCTGGTCGGCGAACCGTTCGATGACGTCCCAATCGTTGTTGCGGTCGAACTCGAACGAATGCCCCCAGATGTAGCAGACCGTGCCGCGCGGGTAACGGTTGTTCAGGAACTTTTCGCCGAGCTCGGCGATGTTCTCTCGGTGGTGCGCGGTGGGGTTCCACTCCAGGAAATCGTCCGGCAGGCGGAACGCGTGGGTGCTGTTCACGGTGCGGGAATACAGGATGCCGAGCTCGCGGAGCTGGCGTTTCAGGTCGGACGTAAATGTCCCGTAGGGATACGCCATGCCCTTAACCGGGGCGTGCGTGATGGCTTCCAGGCGTTTCCGGTTTTCGAGGATATCGGCGATCACGGCCTCCGCCGGCATCATGTCCTCGAAGGCGTGTTCCGCGCCGTGGACGGCGATCTCGTGCCCGTGCTTCAGATAGACTTCGTTCACGTCGAACGACGGGAACGAACCGTCGTGCGGGCCGTTGTCCGCGCAGATGTTGAACGTGCACTTCAGGCCGTGGTCGGAGAAAATGCCCGCGAGGCGCAAATCGGCGTCAAGGGCGTCGTCGTAGCTGAACGTCAGCGCGCGGTCGCGACCGCCGGGAAACAGAGGATAGATCATCATTGTCCGGCGGCCTCCTGGTCCGCCCCGGAACCGGACGCGTTCGCCGCGCCCTGTTCCTGTTTTTTCAAATCCTCCTCAAGTTCGGCGCGAAGCCGGTTCGCGATCTCGGGAGGATAGTTTTCGATGATGGCGCGCGCGGTCCGTGCCTTCATTTCGGAGAAGGACGGGAGTGCCACGCGGTCGAGGTTTTCATGCTGCCGCGCGTAGCTGTCGTAAACGCGGCGGGCGAGCGCGAGATGGTCTGCGGCGGCGTCGCGGTCGCCGTAGCCGATGAGCATGCAGGAGGTGAAAAGCAGTCCTTCGATCTCGTTCCCGATCTGCTTGAAGTCACCGCTTGCGATGTCGTCCTCCCATTCATTGAGCACGAACTGGTCGAGCGTCATGGTCCGGGAGTTTCCGTTTCTCGTCTCGGTGCGGAGCTCCTGGTAGAGCTTCGCCGCGGCGTCCTTCTGCGAGTAGGTGTAGAGCGTCACGATGGAGTCGATCAGGAAGTTTTCGTACAGCGCCTCGAACGGCGAATGGGAATACTCGTCCGACTTCAGAATGTCCTTGTAAAGCTTGCGCGCGGCGTCGATTACGCCCGTGTTCGGCACGAGCAGGAAGAAGTCGCTGACCTCGTTTTCCTTCGGCAGGAGCATGCGACCGTAGTTGAACGTCGCCACGAGGGACTGGAGGATCATGCGGGTGAGCTGGAGGTCTTCGCGTTCGGGGGTGTGCTCCAGCCCGACATGCGCCCAGTAGATCGCGTAGGATTCGGGCAGAAGCCAGTCGAGCTCGCCGTACGTCCGGTTCACTTCCAGGATCTTCTCCGGATCCACGTTCCAGTCCATCTTCAGCCATTTGCGGCGGAAATAATAGTCCAGCGCGGACGCGTCCTCCGCCGACAGTTTCTCCTTCAGCTCCTTCGGCAGGCCGCCGTTCAGCCTGAACTCGCCGAACAGCCGCGTCAGGTCGCCCTGGTTGTACTCCATGATCGCGAGCCACGCGGGATGGTCGGCGGGGAATTTCTCCCGGAGCGCTTCCTCCGTGGCGGGCGACGCCGCCCAGGCTTCCCAGTCCGGGTAATGCTTCCCGTAGAGGAATATCAGGTCGCGCGCCATGGTCTCCTTGTAGTACCGCTGCGCATCATCCAATATATTGCCGAGCTTGTGCTGGTAGATCCAGCCGAGTTCGTGGTAGACGTCCGGGTCGTTCGGGTTCATGGTCACGGCTTCCTGCATGAGCTGGATGCCGCGCCGGACCCAGCGCCAGCGGTCTTCGGGACGCTTGCACGCCACGGAGACGTTGTACGCCATGTTCCAGCCCATATGGGATGCGGCGGCGGAGAATTTCGGCTGGAGCTTCAGTATCCAGTCGGAGAGCTGCACCAGTTCATAGTACTTGCCCTTCTGCTGCAAATCGCCCGCGCGAATCCACAGGAGGTCCGCGATGAGTCCGCGGAACCCGCCGAGCGCCATCGTGGAAAACGCCACGAGCGGCGGCGTGCCTTCGGCGGCGAAATTCTCGTCGACCAGCTTGTCCTCCTTCACGATCACGGCCATGCGGTCCTGCACGAACACGTTCGCGAAAAGGACGAGGACCGTCCCGGCGAGCAGCGCGAAAAATAAAGCGTAACGGTTCTTCATGTTCCGGCTCCTATCCCCGTTTCGAGACCAGCGCCAGTTCGCGGCGCGTGTAAATCCAGGCTCCGAGCAGGAACACCGGGAGCATGCGAAGCACGAAATCCTTCGCGAACAGCACCCCGATGAACGGGAAACTTACCAGTTCGCCGTTCGCCAGATGCCCCGTCACGAAGAAATCCTGAAGCGGCACGATCAGGTTCAGCATCAGGTCGCCGAACCGGTAACCGAACGTCCCAGTGTATTCCGCCTGAAAATCCAGCGCGTCCGGGATCGAGGACACCAGGTAGTTCGCCAGGCTGCCGGTGAGCATGTACGCCGCGGAGAAGAAGATCGAGATCGGCAGGGACATGCAGGCGGCGACCGCCGAGGCGAGCAGCGTGACGGAAAGGACTCCGATCGCCATCACCAGAACAGCGCGGCAGTAGTTGGAGAAGAACCCGGCCTCGCGGATCAGCAGGAACGGCCCCCTGCCCTCCTCGAAGTTCAGTTCGCCCGTCTTCGTATCCTTGTTCAGGAAGCCGACTTCGGCTTTCCCGTTATAGACGAAATACGAATTGCGGATCGGGACCGCGATTTCGTTCTGGGCGGCGGTGAGGATATCCTCCTCCGGCAGCGCGATCAGGTCGGACACGACCGTCTCGCCGCCGACATCGTCCGGACGCGTATAGTTCGCAGCGAAGATCCAGTGCCCGCGGACGGAGTTCTGGTCCTGCGTGTAGTAGCGGTTCACATAGACGGTGTAACGGAGGAAAACCACATCGTCGTCGGTCAGGTCCTTCGGCAGACCCTCGAAAGTCCAGAAGACGGTGTCGTCCTCGGATACCAGCCCGTAGGTCGCGATCAGTTCCTTGCGGATCTCCAGAAACGCCTCCTGGCGCCCCTGGTCGTCCTGATACTGGAATACGTCCTGTCCGTGTTCCTTCGCGGCGGCGATGCGGCGGTCGAGCTCCTGCTGCGCCATGGCGTTGAAATCCGGCCGGACCGGACGATACAGCGCGCGCGCAGTGAGGACCTGTTCGTCCAGCATCATGCGGTCCTGTTCGGAAAAATCCGAAGACGCCAGCCGGAACGACAGGAACCCGTAGACCGCCGCCGCGGCGATCAGCAGCAGCGCCAGATGGATCAGCACGACGCCGGTGTATTTGCCGAGCAGGACGACCGCCCGGTGGACCGGCTTCACCGCGATCATGTGAATCTGCGCCGTCTCGACGTCAGAACTGACCTCGGAACATGCCAGCCACACGGACGACAGATACAGAATGAATCCGGCGAATCCGAGGCAGTATTGCAGGAATATCTGCACGTCGCCCTTCGGCGTGCCGTCGCCCAGCAGGGTGAACGGCAGCAGGAAGACGCTCAGAAGCAGCAGGATCAGGAGCAGACGGAAGATGTGCGACCGGACGGCCGAACGGATCGTCAGCTTCACTATGGCAAGGAACGCGGTCATCGTGCGTCAGTCTTTCCCATCTGTCGGATTCAGCAGATCCTTGAGCTTGCGGTTCGCCTCCGACATCTTTGCCTCGATCTCCTGCTGTTCCCGACGGGATTTCTCCTCCGCGGGAGCGGGAGCCGACGCCTGAAGTTTGGCGAACAGTTCGTCCTGCTTCTTCTTCGCGGCGTCTTCGGCGGCCTTCACGGCGTCCGCCTCCATCTTCTTCTCAAGCGTCCGCGCCGGAGTCTCCTCCTCGCGCGTGAGCGAATCGAGCACGGCCTTCGCGTCGTGTTCCTTATCGCCCGTGAGGTATTCGGCGATGGCGCCGCCGGAACGGGACCCGTAGGTCTCGAGGCTTTCCTTTTTCGCCTCGTTCACGATATCCACGAAGAAATCCTCCAGCGACATATGCGGATGCGCCACGGACATCTCGCCCTCCGGGACGCTTTCGCGCACGATCTGACGGATGCGTTCGAGCGCGTCCTCCGGCAGGCGCGGCACGGTGATCGTGTCGTTCGTGCGGATGGTGAGCAGGTCCTCCATGTCGCCGTTGGCGCGGATGCGTCCGCCGTACAGCACGATGATGCGGTCGCAGACCTCCTCCACGTCGCTGAGCAGATGGCTGGTCACGATCACGGTCTTCCCGCGTTTCTTCAGGAGCTTGATCAGGTCCTTCACCTCGCGGCAGCCGAGCGGGTCCAGCCCGGACGTCGGCTCGTCGAGGATCAGAAACGCCGGATCGTTGATCATGGCCTGCGCCAGGCCGATGCGGCGCGCCATGCCTTTCGAGAACTCCCCGACGGGACGGTTCCGGGCATGCGCCAGGCCGACCATGTTCAGCAGCTGGTCGCACCTGCGGGTGCGCTCCTCCTTCGACAGGCCGAATAGCGAGGCGAAGAAATCCAGCGTTTCGAACGCGGTCAGGTATTTGTAAAGGTATGTTTCTTCGGGCAGATACCCGATGAGTTTCTTGTTCTCCACGTCCCGGGGCGACTTGCCGAACACGGTCAGGCGGCCGCCGGTCGGGTAAAGCAGCCCGAGGAGCATTTTCACGGTCGTGGACTTGCCGGACCCGTTGGGGCCGAGCAGGCCGACCACTTCGCCCTCGCGGACCTCGAAATCGATGTCGTTGACCGCTTTCGCCTTCGGGCGGTTCCAGAAATCGCGGAAGACCTTGGTCAGGCCGACCGCGCTCACCACAACGGGACGTTCGGATGCGGGTTTCTCCGCCTGTTTCGCTGCTTCCGCCATGGCTTATTCCTCTCCGCCGGACGTTTTCCGCGTAGCGGCGCCACTGTCCGAAGTCAGGCCTTCGCCCGTGCGGACCAGGCGCGCGCTGTTGAAGATGACGATCAGCGTACTGACCGTGTGCAGGGCGGCCGCCGCGATCGGGTTCATGCGCCCGAAGACGGACAGAATGATGCCGCAGAGGACAAAGATCAGGCCGAACGCGAGGTTCTGATACATGATCGCGCTCGTCTTGCGGGAAAGGACGATCAGGAACGGCACGCGGCGCAGGTCGTTGGTCATGAGCGCGATGCTGGCGCTGTTGATTGCGATGTCGCTGCCGATGGCGCCCATGGCGATGCCGAGGTCGCCGGCCGCGAGCGCAGGGGCGTCGTTCACGCCGTCGCCGACCACCGCCACGGTGGAGGTCTTCTTGACTTCCTCCACATAGGCGACCTTGGTCTCCGGCAGGCAGTCGCTGCGGATGTCGTCGATGTTCAGCTGGGACGCGATGGCGACAGCCACGCTGCCGCGGTCGCCGGTCACCATGGCGCAGCGGGTCACGCCGATGGATTTGAGTTCGTTGATGGCGGCGGCGGCCTCGGAACGGATCCTGTCCTTGAACCCAATCCAGCCGATCACCTTGTCGTCCACCGCCACATAGACCACGCTCATCGACTCCTGTTCCTTCGTGTCGACCTCCGGCAGCGACACGCCGACGCTCTTCAGCCAGGCCTGACGCCCGACCAGAACGCGTTTGCCGTCCAGCATGGCGATGACGCCCTTGCCGGGGACTTCCTGGAAGCCGGAGACCGGCTTCGCCGGGATGCCGACTTCGGCGGCCAGACGCTGAAGCGCCTGCGCGGTCGGGTGGTTGCTGTGGGCTTCCAGCGAAATCGCGGTCAGCAGGAGTTCGGCGGGCTCGACGCCATCCGCAACGGGGTTCAGGCGCGCCACGGAGAGCTCGCCCTCGGTCAGCGTGCCGGTCTTGTCGAAGACGACTGTGCGGATCTTGCTCGCGAGTTCCAGGTGGTTGATGTTTTTGATGAGCACGCCCAGACGCGCGGCGGCGGCCACGGCGGCCACGATGGTGGTCGGAGTCGCCAGCACCACGGCGCACGGGCAGGAGATCACGAGCAGGGAAATCACGCGATCCATGCTCCCGCCGGGGAGCCACCACGTGATGATCGCCAGCATCAGGATCGTGGGCGTGTAGTAGCCCGCGTAACGGTCGATGATGCGCACGAACGGCGTCTTATTGCGTTCCGCGGACCGGATCATCTGCTCGACCTTGCCGAGCGTGGTGTCCTTGCCGAGGCGGGTCACGCGGACTTCGAGGCCGCCGGAGATGTTCAGCGTGCCGGCGTACACTTCGTCGCCCGCGTTCTTGTCCTCCGGCATGGATTCGCCGGTGATGGACGCCTGGTTCACGGCGCTTTCGCCGCGGACGATCACGCCGTCCACCGGGAAGTTTTCGCCGGGACGCACGCTGATGACGTCGTTCAGGGCCAGGTCACTCACGGAAACGTCCGTCTCGCCGTCCTCGCCGATCTTGTGGGCCGTGCGGGGCGTCAGGCGGATCAGTTCCTCGATGGAACGCTGCGCGCCGCTGGCGGTGTGGGACTCGATGATGATCGTGACGAGCAGGAAGAACGCCACGATGCCCGCCGTGCGGAAATCGCCGGACGCGAACGCCGCGAGGATCGCCAGCGCGACAAGTTCGTTCATGTACACGCGGCCTTCGATCAGGTCGCGGATGGCGGTCACGACGATCGGAAGCGCCAGCGTGATCGCGCCGAGCGCCGCGCTCAGCTGCGAGGCGAAGACTTCGTTCGGGAAAAGCAGCGCCAGCAGGTAGGAATTCACGATCAGGAAACCGCCGACAAACGCGAACGAGGCACGCCCCATGGAACGGGAGTGTCCGACGCCCTCGCCGAGCGGCGCGCCGCAGGAAATGCAGCGGGTCGGCTCGTTCGGATCGGCGTCGTGGTCGTGTCCGCAGCCGCAGCCGTGGTCGTGATGATGGTCGTGATGGTCGTGGTCGTGATGGTCGTGGTCGTGATGGTGACCGCACGCGCAAACATCCTGGGCTTCCACAGCGGGATTCTCCATTTTCAGTTCGTCAGCCATTAGTTCTTCTCCTCCGCGGAACCTCCGCCCGCACCGGCGGGCGCGGTCGGCGCGCGCTGCTGCAGGGGTTCCTGGTTGACCTTCAGCCAGAGTACGGACTGGCCGCCGCCCTTCACGTCCACGATGAACTTGTCCTGCACGGGCGCGATGGCTTCGGCCAGGGTATCGGAGAAGAGCGACACGAGCGTCGCCTTTTTGTTCTTGCTGTACTGGGCATAGATTTCGTTGAAGTACGACGCGTCTGCGGCGACTTCCTTCACCACGCGGAGCTTGTACGCGCCGGCGTCCGCCAGTATCTTCGCGGATTCGGACTTCGCCAGGTTCTCCTGCTCCACGCTGTACGTCCGTGCCTCTTCCACCACGCGTTCGGCGTCGGTCTCGGAAAGCAGGAGCTTCTGGAACGACGGGATCGTGACGAGCGGGGGAGCCGCGATCTTGAGCGTGAGGTTTTCAAGCGCGATCCCGAAATCCGCGGCGGCGATGCGCTCCACGAGCGCCTGCTTCACCGTCTGTTCGTATTTCGCACGATCGTAGTAGGTCGACTCCAGATTCAACGCGGCGCTGGACGAGATCACCACGTCGTCGAGCAGATTCTTCAGCATGACGCGTGCCGTGCCGAGCGAAGCCACCTGCCCGCTCGCACCTTCGCCGGAAGACGCCGCCGCGGGCCCCTCCGCCATGTCCGTGCTCAGGCAGGTCAGGTAGAACTTCTGCGGATCGGTCACGCGGTAGGTCATCACCCATTCGCAGTGAAGGATGGAATTGTTTCCGAGGAGGACGTATCCGTCCGCGCCGGGGACGAGCTTCTGGTCCGTCTCAGTCGGCTCGGAACCGTCCGCCTTCACGCCCTGATAATACAGAAATTCGGGAACCATCGGCATGAACGCCGCGCTGGTAATCTCCTGCTTGTTGATCGGGATGCGGACGATGCGGTTCACCGGGGACGGCAGGAACCAGTGCCAGCCCTCCCGGCATTCCTGTTTGAACTTGCCGAACTGGAGCACGATCACGCTCTCCGTGGTCGTATCCACGATGAACGAGCCGCCGAAAATCAGGAACCATCCCAAAGCGACGATGATGAACGCCGCCAGGATGCCGAAAAACATCTTCAGCGCACGGGACAGGAAGTCCACGCCCGTCTTGAGCTGGCCTTCCCCGGGTCCGCCGGATGCCGTCTGTTTCAATTCTTCTGCCATGTCGCGTCGCGCTCCTTACTTCTGCTCCGAATCTTTTTTCTCCGAGGCAAACGAATCGGACGTGCCGTTCAGGACGTCGAACGGAGCGGACTCGGTGCTGAGGATCAGCGTGGATTTCGAGGACAGGATCTTCTTCATGGCCTGGAGCTTGCGGAGGAACGTCGCGAGTTCCGGCTCCTTCGTGAACACGGCGTAGTAGGATGCCGCCTCGGCGTCGCCTTCGGCCATCAGGGCTTTCGCCTTGGCCTGCGCCTGCGTGATCATTTTGCTCTTCTCCGTATTGGCAAGCGTGCGGATCTCCTCCGCCTTCGTCTTGCCTTCGTCGCGCTTGCGGGCGGCCTCCGTCTCGCGTTCCTGCTTCATGCGGCTGGCGATGGCGGTGGCGGTCTTTTCCGGGACGCCGATGGACGAGAACAGGACGTCGCTGACCTCAAGGCCGTATTTCTCCATCACGTCCGGCGCAATCATTTCGAGGATTTCGGCGCGCATCTGCTCGATCTTCATCAGTTCGGGATCGGTGTTGATGAGCTGGTCGTAGTCGTATTTGCCGATCACGGCGGCCTTTGCCGTGCGCATGCGTCCGCCGAGATAGCCGAGCGCGGTCTCAAGCTTCGGCGCGGCTTCCTTGAAACGCTTCAGGTCTTTGATCCGGTAGATCACGTTCAGGCCGATCACGACCTGCTTCTGGTCGCGCGTGGTCGTCTCCTCCAGGTGGCCGATGTTGCCGTCGTAGGGACGCTTGCGGATGTCGTAGCGGATCACCTGCTGGAAGGGCAGCGGCAGGCGCAGGTGCAGGCCGGGCTCGGCCTCCTTCGTGATTTTGCCCATGGTCAGGACCAGGGCGCGTTCCGTGGCGGGCACCTGGTAGGTGAAGATCGCCAGCAGGAAAATTGCCGCCACGATGATGCCGAGGAGGATGGTGGGAAGATAGTAGCCTTTTTTCTTTTCAGGCTTCGGTGCATCTTGCATGATCCGAGTCTCCGTTTCAATTTGTTGTTATGTAATCAGTTGCAATACGATTTCAGAAAGTGCCGCGGACCCGCTTTCGCGCCCGCGCACACAAAAACATCTTATAATGTAGCCCGTTTTTCCTTTTTTTCAATATCCCGCACCCTTTTTTTCTGAAAAAACCGGGAGAAAATCAACTATAAATTTGCTTTGTTTTCATCCCGATTTGCATTCCGGTCATGAAAATGTCTAATATCAATGAGGTTTCGCAAGCAGAAAAAAGCCCCGCCGAAACCAGCCGGAGCAGGGCATAAAAACATCAAAATCCGGAAACATCCCGGCGGACAGCGCCGCCACATTTCACTGATCGCGTTTCACAGGCAGAAAGGATGTTTTCGAGGCGACTTCGTAGTTCTTCGGGTCCTTCAGCATTTCCATGACCTCGGCGGGCGGGTTCAGGACCGTTCCGTTTTTGTCGATCTGCGCCTGCTCAGCGATCTTTTTGATCTCAAGCCCGGTCGTGACAAACTGCACGAATCCGACTTCCCAGCCGCCGTCTTTCTGTTCGGCAGTCAGAATGTAGGAATACGGACGGGTCATGAAAATGTATTCGGGATTCAGCTTGTATTTCTCCATGATGTACATATGATCAAGCACAAGATAGAAATAAAGCGAACCGGCATTGCGGAACGGCAGGATCAGGACGGGCAGCCAGGTCTCGTCCGGCTTATCCTTCTTTTCCTTCTTGTCCTTGTCATCGTCGACGATGGTCACGAAGCCGCGGACGGCGTACTTTTCGAAGCCGTCTTTCAGGGAAGAACCGTCCGCCAGGACGACATCGTCTTCGCACGCGCTGAAATCGACCGTCATGGTCCCGTCCTCCGACTGGAGCCTGCCGGCCTTCAGAAGCGAGGCGCAGGCATCGGCATCGAACATCTCCTCGGGCGTTTTTTCGTCGACAGGAGGATAGTAAAGCGGAGTGATGCCACAGGACGCGAACAGGACGGCACAGAACGCTGCGGCCAGGATTCTCCCGCCGCGGATCATGGAATTCAGCATAGTCAAACCTTTCTTCGGGATGGAATCGGTTCCGTCGGCGGACCGGAGATCCGCCGCATATTGTATTTGACCATTGTTCCGCACGAATGTTCCATGGTTCCGGGCGGTTTCCGCGAAAAAACAGGAAAGGATCTCAGTATTCCTTGATGTTCAGCGTCACCACCGGGACCGCAACGCAGACCGACCAGTAGATGCACATCACGGAGAACGATTTGATGATGCTGTCCCAGTTGACGGCTTCGATGGTGAACATCTGCGAATAACCGTCCATCACGCGCGTGATGAGGAAAGGCTTGATGTCCTCGATGAGATCGGAAAACGCGAGCTGCATGATCAGGCTTACGAAAAAGAACACCAGACCGCCGGTCGCCGCCACAGTCATGCGCTTCACGAAGACCGAGATCATGAACGAAACCGAGCTGATCGCGGACATCGCGAACGCGGAATAAACCGTGGCGAGATAATAGGATGCGATGGCCTTCTTCGCACTGACCAGCCCCGCCGTCGGGAATTCCCCCGGCACCCCCATGAACAAGGTGATCTGCATTTTCGAGATACCGAAAAACACGATCCCGATCAGCATCGTCAGCGCGGCGAAAAGCATCGAATAGAACAGGATGACGAGGAACACGGCGATGAACTTCGCGATCACGAACTGCGTGCGCGAGAACCCGCGCGAGAGATATGCCCGCAGCGTGCCGTCCTGCTGTTCGCACGCGATGGATTCACCCGCGAACATGAACGCGAAGATCGGCATCACGACCCAGAACAGGATCTGGCAGGAGAAACGTGCGAACATCAGGCCGTCGCAGAGCTTCATCGGATCCGAGACCATCATCTTCATGAGATACGGCATACCATTCACCATTCCGCCGGCAGCTTCCGAAAACTTTTCCTGGAAATTCCAGAAGACAAAGACCATCAGGACCATCAGGAACGCGAATCCGATTAGCATGATGTAATGCTTCTTCTGGGACGCCATCTTCACGATTTCATGGTAGATCGACAGGATCATGATCTCACCTCGTTTCTCACACCGGAGTCCTTCCCGGTCAGCTCAAGGAAGAGGCGTTCCAGGCGGTCCGGCTCGTTTTCGAGCATGGAGACCGCGAATCCGTTCTTCACCAGCATTTCGTTCAGCTCGGCGGCGCATTCGGACTCCGTCTCCACGCGCAGCACGCCGGACGCGTCATCCATCTGCCTGATTGAGAAAATGCGCGGGCCGAACGTTTCCTTCAGCAGGGCTTCGGCGCGGTCGGGGTCATTGGCGCGGATAAGCGTAACGGGCGAACGCCGCAGAATCTCCTCCATGGGCCCCTGCGCGGCGATCTTTCCGTGGTTCAGGATGGCGATGTTCGAGCAGATTTTTTCGATCTCGCCGAGCATGTGGCTGGTGACCAGCACGGTCTTGCCGAGATCGGAACCGAGGTTGCGGATCAGGTTGCGGATATCGACGATTCCGTTCGGATCAAGCCCGTTCGTCGGTTCGTCCAGGATCACGAAATGCGAATCCGGCAGCAGCGCCAGCGTGATCGCCAGACGCTGCTTCATGCCGAGCGAGAACTCGCGCACGCGGTGGTTCAGCCAGCTCGCGATGCCCGTGTATTCCGCGAGTTCGTCGCGGCGCGCCTTGTACTTTTTGCCCGTGCCGCGCGACAGGATATCGAGGTTCTGGCGTGCGGTGAGGTCGGGGTAGAACGCCGGGGAATCGACAATCGCCCCGGTCCCTTTCAGCGCCTTTCTCGGGTACGCCTCCACGTTGATGCCGTTCACCGTCACGCGCCCGGAGTCCGGGTGCGCCAGCGAGGTCACGATGCGCAGAAGCGTGCTTTTCCCGGCCCCGTTCGGACCGATGATGCCGAAGATGGTTCCTTTCGGGATGCTCAGCGAAGCGCCGTCGAGCGCCCTGAACTTCCCGAAGGATTTCACCACGTTTTCAACCGTTAATACATTGTCGCTCATTTTCGGGCTTTCTCAGTGTCCGGCGTTTTTTCCTGCATCCGGAGCTGCGTTCAAATGGAAAAACCGGAGAAGCGTCCGGTTCTTTTCCGGGGATACTTTTCTGGGATCGGAGAGGTAGATTTCGCGGTGGACCTGCTCCGGCCGGGCAAGTCCGCGTTCCGCAATAAAGCCGTTCATCGCCGCGAACGTCTCGGGTTCCGTGTCGTAGGGGCCGACATGCAGCATCTGCACGGACGGCCCGTCCGTGAACGTCTCGAACGAGGCACGCGCAAGCAGGTCCGCGGGGACTTTCTTCCGGGCGGATTCCATGGCGCGTCCGACCACGTCCGGCGTCACGAACCACGGCTGGCGGATCATCAGGCGATACCTGAGCTTCGTCTTGTCGAGCGCGCCGCCCTGCCAGGCGTCCGTGTCCATCCGCCATATGCCCTCCAACGGAAACACCGTGTATTCCCGATAATCGGGCGGCGTCCAGCCGCTTTTCGGCATCATGCGGATCGTATAGGAGAGCGCGTACAGGAGACCGACCCGCGCCTGAAATTCCTCGTCCGTGGGCGATCCCGCGCCGTCGACGATGAAGAACTTCATTTCGGGTACATCAATCAACGCCGGACCTTTTTCCTTCGGCAGATAAAACGCCTTTTCCGTCTTGCGCCACTCGTATTTCGCGGCGGCGGCAGGCTTCTTTTCCGTTTTCTTCGGCATGGAATGTTCTTATTTCAGGGGAGAAATCACTTTCTCGGGATCTTGAGCTTCTGACCGATCTGGAGCGTATCGCTCTTCAGGTTGTTCGCCTTTTTGATGTCCTGCACGGTCACGGTCTTTCCGAACGCCTCGCTGTATGCCTTCGCGATCACGGACAGCGTCGCGCCCTTCTGCACCTCGTAGATTTCGTAATCGTCCGCAACGGAAACCGGCGCGGGCACGGTCGCGACGGGCGCGGGCGTGGCGGCAAGCTTGTCGATCTTGGAGAGGATTGCCTTCATCTGCGCCTCGCGGGCGTCGGCATCCGCGGCGGACTGGCGTTTCACGGCGGCGACCTCGTTCAGGAGCTTCTGGTTCGACTCCTGAAGCGATGCGATCTTGCGTTCCAGCTCGATCATGCGCGTTTCAAGTTCGGCGTTTTCGTCCTGCACCGCCCGGAGCTGCGCCGCGGTGTTTCCCGCGAGCTCCTCCACATAGGACACGATGTCGCGGCGGGTGCCGGACGAGGCGGGCGCCGCGGCGGGTGTGCCGGAGGAAACGGTCACGGGCTGAGGCAAAGCGCCGCCTGCGGGCTGCACGGTCTGGGCGGAAACGAGGGGCGCGGCGAGCACGGCCGCGGCAAAAACGAACATGGAGGAAAAACGCATGGGAAAGCTCCTTCGGTAACGGGATCAAGATACATCATTTATACTTTAACGCGTAAACGCGAGATTGCAACCCGTTTTCCGCTTTTTTCGGGCGTATTTTCGGAAAATGATTTGATTTTCGGGATTTTCGCGTTAACGTAATTCATTTACTTTTTCCAAGGAGACCATGCATATGTACGACCGCATTCTCAAATTCTTCAACGACAACGATCATTTCGCCAAGGAAAATGGCATGGCGATCACCCGCCTCGAGGAAGGCGCCAGCGAGGCCGTCCTGACCGCTTCCGAACGCCATTTCAACGGCATGGGCATCATCATGGGCGGCGCGCTCTTCACGCTCTCCGACTTCGCGTTCGCCGCCGCAATCCACACGTTCGGATTCCGCGCCGTCGGCATGAACACCACCACTGCGTTCCTGAAGCCCGGCAAAGGCGTCCCCGGCGCGAAGTTCACCGCCCGCGCCAAGCTCGTTTCGAAGACCCGCCGAACCGGCGTTTTCGACGTGAACGTCTACGATGAAGAAAACCGTCTCCTCGCCCACAGCATCATGACCGGGTTCATCTCCGAAACCCCGCTCTTCGACGACTGATCCGCCCCCGGATTCAGCCTCAGAACACCCACGGAGCACGCCATGACACCGTTCGATTCCATGTCACCCGCCGAACAGATCGTCGCCATCATGAACCGCATCTACGAAAACGGCATGACCACGACCAGCGGCGGCAACCTCTCCGTCCTTGATGCCGACGGCAGCATGTGGATCAGCCCCTCCGGCATCGACAAGGGCACGCTCCGCCCGTCCGACATCATGCGCGTGGACGCTTCCGGCCGCATCTCCGGCCCGCACAAGCCCTCCTGCGAATACCCGTTCCACAGCGGCATCTTCAAGATGTGCCGCGACGTGAAGGCGATCCTGCACGCGCATCCGCCCGCGCTCGTGTCGTTCAGCATCGCCGGGCTCGTACCGGACACCGCGGTCTTTCCCCGGACGAAACTGCTCTGCGGCGACGTCGGCTTCGCGCCGTACGACGTGCCGGGCAGCGACGCGCTCGGGAAAAAGATCTCCGCCGTCTTCGCGCAGGGACCGCGCACGGTCATGCTGGAAAATCACGGCGTGTGCCTCGGCGGGACATCCCTGCTCGAAGCCTATCTGCGGTTCGAAACGCTCGACTTCTACGCCCGCGCCATCTATCAGGCGTCGCTCCTCGGCGGCGCGAAACCGCTCACGGACGCACAGATCCGGGCGTATTCCGAAGACAAAGGCACAGCATTCTCCAGGTTCACGCCGGGGCCGCGCTCCGACGCCGAAAATGAACTCCGCGCCACGACTGCCGCGCTCGTCCGCCGCTGCGTCAGGCAGAAACTCTTCACCGGCGCGGCCGGGGCCTATGCGGTCCGGATCGCGGGAGACAAGTTCCTGGTCACGCCCGCGAACGGCGACCGCGCGAACCTTCAGCCGGACGATTTCGTGCTGGTCGACGACGCAAAATACGAGGCGGGAAAAACGCCCGATCCGCGCACGTGGTTCTTCAAAATGGTGTTCGATGCCCAGCCCGCGCTCAACGCCGTCTGCACTGCGAACCCGCCCGCCATCGGTGCCTACCTGATCTCCCGCGCCGAGTTCAATCCGCGCGTGATCCCGGAGAGCTTCATCCAGCTCCGCGAGACGCCCGCGTTTTCGTTCGACGACGCCCTCGCCGCACCCGAAACGGTCGCCCGCACGCTCTCGCTGCGTTATCCGGTCGTGCTCGTGCAGAACGACGCCGTTCTGACCTGCGGACGTACCCCGCTGGAGGCGTTCGACCGCCTCGAAGTCACGGAGTACAGCGCGAAGGCGGCCATCGCGGCGCGTTCGTTCGGCGGCCTCCGCCCGATCACCGACGCCCAGGTGGAAGACCTGGTGACCGCCTTCAACCTCCCCAGAGAATAGTCCCCGCCGATAATAAGACTAATACGACCGATAGGTCCCATAAGATCTATCGGTCCTATACGACCTATTATGTGCGGCAACGTTAGCGCCGCACTATATCAGCACCGCTTGCGGTGGGCTTGTCCTCCCGTGTCCGAGCGGAGCCGGACACTATGACAGTGGAGGGCTTGCCTTCCCTGACGGCTATTTCAGCACCAGGCAAACGGCGAATATCCAGGTCGCAATGACACCCGTATTCCAGAACCAGTACAGATGTTTTTCCGCGAGGATCAGCTGTTCCGCTTTTTCCCTGTTATACTCCATGAAAATCTTGTTGCGTTTCACAAGCTCCACCGCGATCTTTCTGCGCCAGCCCCAGCGTCCCTGGTAGCAGGAAAGCGGATATCTGGGGAAACAGTTGATGCATTCCTTTTCGGAATCGGGCAGATTGTTCCAGAAATACTCCTTCGCATTGATGTGCCTGAAAATCGCCCGGACAAAGAAGAAAACCGAAACGCCCATAACAGGGACATACAGGACAACAAGCCAAATCATGTTCGCAACCGTTCCTTTCTTGCCGGCGCTCCGGGCCGTTTCGCAGATATGACAGATGACATTTCACTACTATAGCATATTCTAAGTGGATGTCAAGGAGATTTATTCTGTTTTCCGGACGGGTTCTGCAAACACAAAAAGCCCGGAGCTCCGTTGCGGGAACTCCGGGCTGAAATATCGCTGCGGTCGATGTATCCGGCCGATCGACCGGATGACCGTTCGAAACGCGATCAGATGCCCTGGTCGACCATGGCGTCGGCGACCTTGCGGAAACCGGCGATGTTGGCGCCGAGGACGTAGTCGATGTAATCGCCCTTCGGGCCGTATTCCTTGGCGGCCTCGTAGGCGGCCTTGTGGATGCTGACCATGATGCCGTGGAGCTTCTGGTCGACTTCCTCGGCGGTCCAGCTGAGGCGCATGGCGTTCTGGCTCATTTCGAGTCCGCTGGTGGCGACGCCGCCGGCGTTGGAGGCCTTGCCCGGGCTGAAGAGGAGCTTGTTGGCCTGGAAGCAGGCGACGGCTTCCGGCGTGGACGGCATGTTGGCGCCTTCGCCAACGCACTTGCAGCCGTTCGCAACGAGGGCCTTGGCCTCTTCGCCGCTGACTTCGTTCTGGGTCGCGCACGGAAGGGCGATGTCGCAGGGGGTGAGCGTCCAGGGGCGCTTGCCTTCGAAATACTCGGCCTTCGGGAACTTCTCGACGTATTCTTTGATGCGGCCGCGGCGGACGTTCTTGAGTTCCATGATCCAGGCGAGCTTTTCTTCGTCGATGCCGTCCTTGTCGAGGATGGTGCCGTTGGAGTCGGACATGGTGAGGACCTTCGCGCCGAGCTGCGTGGCCTTCTTCACGGCGTACTGGGCGACGTTGCCCGCGCCGGAGACGAGGACCTTCTTGCCCTGGAAGCTTTCGCCCTTGGTGGCGAGCATTTCGGAGGCGAAGTAGACGTTGCCGTAGCCGGTGGCTTCCGGACGGACCAGGCTGCCGCCCCAGTTGAGGCCCTTGCCGGTCAGGACGCTGTCGTAGCTGTCCACGATGCGGCGGTACTGGCCGAAGAGGTAGCCGATTTCGCGGCCGCCGACGCCGATGTCGCCCGCGGGCACGTCGACGTTCGGGCCGATGTGGCGGTAGAGTTCGCGCATGAAGGCCTGGCAGAACGCCATGACTTCACGGTCGGATTTGCCCTTCGGATTGAAGTTGGAACCGCCCTTGCCGCCGCCCATGGGGAGCGTGGTGAGGGAGTTCTTGAAGATCTGTTCGAAGCCGAGGAACTTCAGGATACTGAGGTTCACGGACGGATGGAAGCGCAGGCCGCCTTTGTACGGGCCGATGGCGCTGTTGAACTGCACGCGGTAGCCGTCGTTGACCTGGATCTGGCCCTTGTCATCGACCCACTGCACGCGGAACTGGATGATGCGTTCCGGAACGACGATGCGTTCGAGGATGCAGTTCTTCTCGTACTTGGATTCACGGTCGAGCAGCGGTCCGAGGGATTCGAAGACCTCGGTCACGCTCTGGATGAATTCCTTTTCCCACGGGTACTTGGCGACGACGCTGTCCTGAAGGACACGCTGTGCATACGAATTGAGACTCATTGTTTTCTCCTGTATTGAGTTGAGGATTACGTTATCTTTAAATATACTACCGTTTTCATCCGTTTTCAAAAAAAACGGCGCAGAAAATACAAAAAAAAGCCGGAAAAACACGACATTTTCCGCGCGCCCGTCCTGCCGGAGCCAAAACGTCAATCCTCCCGCAGCATCGGACAGCCGGGGAGGACTGACACCTTCTTTCGGGTGAAAAATGGACTTTTTACTGTCCGGCGAGGAGCCCCTGTCCGGATTCCTCAAATATCTTTTGCGAGGTGAATTTCTCGAACGCGCCGGCGGCCGCGAGCTCGTCGAACCGGGCGGAACCGTCATCGCCGAACTTAAGCTGGACGGACGCGGGATCGATCCCCCTCACGGCGACGCTGTTGACCCCGTCCGTGTAGGACTGGGAAACGGCATCCCATGCGACCTTGCCTTCGGATTCCGATGTGAACCACAGCGTGACCGAGCCGGATTCGAGCTGTTCCACCGTGTCTGTTCCCCAGTTCTCGCAGAACGTGAACAGATCGCTGCCCCCGCCGCCGTGCATGCGGTCGTTCCCGATGCCGCCCGCGATCACGTCGTTCCCCGACGCGCCGACGATGCGGTCGTTCCCGGCGTCGCCGAACAGGAAATTGTCGCCCTTGTTCGCCCAGATGGTATCGTCGCCGTCGCCGCCGCGGATCGCAAGGCCGCAGCCGATGTATTCGAACTGGCTGCTTGTCATATCCACGATGTCGTCGCCCGCGCCCGCCCGGATTTCATCGAGCCGCGCAATGCGCGACCTGCTCAGGCCGAGCTCGCCCGGCGAATCCGAATAGATGTCGTCCACGAAAAGCGCGTCTCCATTGCCGTCGTCGGTCATCAGCAGGGTATTGGCGTCGGTCGAACCCTCGACCATGTCCGTGAGCATGTTCCTGCCCGTCAGGACAATCGTTTCTTCCGTCCCGTTCCAGTCGTCGAACGCACCCACATGCTGCGCGGCATATCCCGATTCCCATATGCCGTCTGCTTTCACGAAGAACACATCCGCGTTGCCGTCCGCATTGGACTTGATAAGCTTCGGTTCCGCGCCCGTCTCCTCCGACGTCACGGGTTCGAGATCAGTCCATTCGCCGCCTTCCGGCTTGACGCGCACCTGATAGTCTCCGAGCGGCAGTTGGAAGGAATTCAGCGAATTGGTATCGACCGCAAGCCGGATCACATGAGCGAAACTGTCTCTCGAATATTCCACAAAATACTGCGCGGCGAATTCCGACTTTTCCCACGTCTCGGTCTGCGGCGCGACTTCCGGGACCGGCGATTCGCCGACCGTAACGTAGAGGCTGGAGGCAGTCAGCGTCAGCGTGTACTTCACGTTGTTGATCGTCTTCGTGCCCTCCGCGACGCTGAGCGTACCGAGCGTCGATCCGGTCACGTTCTTTACCGTGATGACGGTCCGTTCGAATCCCGCCGCGCCTCCGGCCAGGCTGTATTTGCCATCCCTCTGCATGCCGGAGACCGTAAGCGTATAGGACGGCGCGCCCGTGACCGCCGAAAGGTCGTCCGCAAGCGCGGGATCGGACGGAGAACGGCTGGCAATATTGAAATCGATGATGCCGCCCTCCTCAACGGAAACCCTCGCGCCGTTCGCAAACTTCATGACGCCGGTGACCGTACCGCCGCGGGAAACGGCCAGTGCGCCGTCGGAGCCAACCGTGACGTCGACCGCGGAACCGAGTTCGTGGATCCGCAGGGCCCCATTGGAGACGGTCGTGAAATATGCGAGGCCGTTGGCTCTCACGTTCAGTGCGCCTTTCCTGACGGTCGCGCTGACCGCCGTGCCGCCGTCGAAGACGTTCATGTATGCAAAGGCTCCGTCGACGACGTCGTCGGTCCCGCTGCCGCCGCTCAGGTTGAGGTAGCCATTCTTGACAGTCGCACTGTCCGCCCTGCCGTTTTCGTAGACGGCAATCCAGCCCTCGAAAGTGACCATGGCGCCGGTCGCCGTGCCGCCGCTCACATACATAAGCCCGCCCTGGACCTCGGCGGAATCCGCCCGGCCGCCGGAACTGACGACCATGTTGCCGTTGGAGCTGACCGTGGCGCTGACAGCCGTGCCGCCGCTGAAAACGTTCAGATATGCACCGGCTGCGACACCGGTTTTGAGCGCCGTGCCGCCGCTGAAGACGTCGAGATGGCCGTTGACGGTGACGCTGTTTGCGGTCGTGCCGGAATGCACGGTAGCGCTCTGGACGGTCCCGCCGAACGTGTGGGCCGCGAACGTGGCAACGGCATCCGTCCCGACATCCACATAGCCTCCGTTTTCGATCAGGTCGTACGCACGGGCGGACGCCGCGACCAGGACGTCCGCGCCCGCATCGGCCGTTCCGCCGCTCGCCATGCCGCCGGAGATGATGATGAATGTGGCGCCGGAGGCGACATCGGTATTGCTCGCCGTGCCACCGCTGGAAACGGTGAAACGGCCGCCGGATTTGACCGTGGTGCTGCTTGCCCGTCCGCCGGGAAGAACGGTCAGGCTGCCGCCGGAGTCGATGATGAGATTGCCTGCTCCGCCGCCTTCGTAGACCCACATGCTGCCTTTGGCGTTGACCGTGACGGAGGTTACGGCGGAGGTGTTCTGAACCCCCATGAAGCCGCCTTCGTTGACCGTGACATGGCTCGCGCTGCCGGAACAGATCAGGCTGCCGCCGTTGAGCGTGGCGCTGATCGCCGTGCCGCCGCTGAAGACGTTGAGGCTGCCGCCGGATCTGACCGTGGCGCGGCTCGCCAGGCCGCCGCTGAAGACGTCGAGCCGTTTGCTGACGGTGACGTCCAGCGCGGTCGTGCCGGAATGCGCGGTGGCGCTCTGGACGGTTCCGCCGAACGTGTGGGCCGTGAACGTGACGGCGGCATTTGTCCGGACATCCACATATCCGCCGTTTTCAAGCAGATTGTATGCCTTGGCGCCCGTCAAAATCACGGCATTTGCTCCGGCGTTGAACGTGGCGCTGACCGCCGTGCCGCCACTGGAGACGGTATAACTTCCGCCGGAATTGACCACGGCGCTGGTCGCCGTGCCGTAAAGGTTGACGTACGCCTTTCCGCCTTCGTTGATCGTAACGACGTTCGCGCTGCCATAGGAGGAGACGGTCAGGCTGCCGCCTTCGTTGACCGTGGTATAGTTCGCCGTGCCGCCGCTGGAGACGATCATGCCGCCGTTGGAATTGAGCGCGGCATAGTTCGCGGTCGCGTTGTTGGAGACGACCACGCTCGCGCCAGACTTGACGTCCATGGTGGTCGCAGTCCCCGCCTTGATCCCGAGGCTGCCGCCGTTGAGCGTGACACTGGTGGCCTTGCCTCCGTTGTTGATGTTCATGCTTCCGGCGTTCACGGTTACACTGGTCACAGAGCCGCTGGTCACGGACATGGAGCCGCCCGCTTCGATCGTGACGCTGGTCACATTGGCGTTCAGGTTCACATCGGCGTTGCCGCCGGCGCTGACCCTGACATCATCCGCATTGCCTGCGAGAAACAGCGAACCGCCGGAGGAAACGTAGACGGAATCGGCTCTGGCGCCCGCGCTGACGAAGAGCTTGCCGTCCGTAATGCTGTTGTACCGGGCATAGCCATACGCCTCCACATACATGGTGCCCCCGGAGAAAACCTTGTTCGTCGTGGCGGTCGCACCGGAGGAGACGATCATCTGCGCTCCGCTGTACAGCGTGTTGCCGCCTGCGGATGCGCCGTTCATAAGAGTGATCCGGTTGTTCACGCCGCTGCTGATGACCGTGGTCACGGTCTTGCCGCCGGAGGAGACCGTGATCTGCCCGTTCTCCACAAACGTGTCGCTGGCCACGCCGTAAAGGCCGACGGACATCTGCGCCCCGTTGAACAGTCGGGTGTGGTTGACATATCCCACCGTGCTGCCGGTCGGCGCCGAGACCGTGAAGGACCCGCCGAGGAAAGTCGCGCTGAAGACACGGCCGGCGTTGACGTTCACGGTGGCTTTCGTCACGCTCGGGTTCGTGCACAGGCCGCCGCTGCTGACGAAGAGCAGGCCGCCCGCATTGTAAAACCCCTCATTCTCCGAACCGCCGGAACTGATGTGGAGCTGGCCGCCGTTGCTGACCATGGCGCCCGAGACGATGCCGCCGGACAGGACGTTGACGCGCCCGGTCTGCGTGACGACTGGATCGATCAGCGTCTGCCCTTTGTTGACCGTGCTTGTGCCGGATGAGATGTAGGTGGCCATAACAATGTCCTTTCTGTCTTGCTTTGTTTGGTCGGATATCATCCCGGTCCGTGCTCAGAAAAAAGAATACTTGTTTCGAGCGCGTCCACAATGTTTCGCAAAATATACCACGGAAAAACCGAAATATCAAACATCTTTTTTCACAATCTTACCAAAAATTCCTGCCTCCCGATTCCGTCGGTGCCGCCCCTGCCCGGCGCGGCGGAACAGATCGCCCTGCAAACCGTGCCTCCCTTCCCGTCCGTCCGGCGCGAACGAACGTTTTCCGCGCCCTTTTTTACCTTATTTCTGCGCGCGCCCTTGAATTATTGCGCAAATCGTGCTATCTTATCTACGGATATGATTATCTATTAACAGAAAAACGGGCCGCATCTCCGGTCCGCAAAAAAAACAGGGCTTTTCGCACCATGATCATCATTTTGAAGGAAAACGCCGATTCCGTGCAGTTCGATGCACTGAAGGACTGGCTCACAAAACAGAACGTCTCGCTCCACATCAGCGAAGGCATCCAGCAGACCATCATCGGCCTCATCGGTGACACCTCGCACATCGATATCGACATCATCAAGCAGTTCGACATCGTCGACGACGTGAAGCGCATCCAGGAACCGTTCAAGAACGCAAACCGCAAGTTCCACCCGCTCGACACGGTCGTCAAGGTCGGATCCGGCGGCGTCAAGGTCGGCGGAGGCGGTTTCGCGGTCATCGCCGGCCCCTGCTCCGTCGAAAGCGAGGAGCAGATCGTCGCCGTCGCCGAAGCCGTGAAGAAGTCCGGCGCGGACATGCTCCGCGGCGGCGCGTTCAAACCCCGCACGTCCCCCTACTCCTTCCAGGGGCTCCGCGCCGAGGGCCTGCGCCTGCTGCTCGAGGCGAAGAAGATTACCGGCCTGCCCATCGTGACCGAGCTCATGGACCTTTCCCAGCTCGACCTCTTCGCCGACGTGGACGTGATCCAGATCGGCGCGCGCAACATGCAGAACTTCGAGCTCCTGAAGCAGATCGGCAAATGCGACAAGCCCATCCTCCTGAAACGCGGCCTCGCCAACACCTACCAGGAACTCCTCATGAGCGCCGAATACATCATGGCGTCCGGCAACCGGAACGTCATCCTTTGCGAACGCGGCATCCGCACGTTCGAGACCTACACGCGCAACACGCTGGACATCTCCGCCATCCCGGCACTGAAGACGCTCTCCCACCTGCCCGTGCTCATCGACCCGAGCCACGCCGCCGGCATCGCGCGGTTCGTGGCGCCGCTCTCGCTCGCCGCGGCGGCCGCCGGAGCCG
>JBGUKN010000003.1:0-2318 GCA_045114455.1 Victivallales bacterium | reverse complement strand
CAGGAACTCTTCGCCTCGCGGGTCGATGCAGAGATGCGTATTTCCGAGCATCCACGGGAAGAGGATGCGGTCGCAAAGCGCGGCGGCATGACCGTGAGCGCAGCGGAACAAGCTGGTGAGCTTGTAGCACATGGCGTGTCCGGCGGTGGTCTGGGTGATGTTGATTGCCTTGCCGGCGGTGTTTGCAGCGAGAAGCATTCCCGCGTTGCCATCCTCCGTGTTCGCCAGATATCCGTCCATGTTCCGCAAAACAAGTTCGATGGCCTGTTTGCTGAAGAGTCGGCTTTCCTCGGTGCTGTTGACGGACCAGAAGGATTCCAGCGCATGGCAGAACGCGTCCATCATCGTACTTTTTTTCTGGTACGCGGGGAGCGTCTTCAGCACGCCCGGATCCAGCAGGACGGCCTCCGGGATGATGCTTTCGCTGGTGACGGACTGTTTTGCGTCGTTGTAGTAAATCACGGCATAACGGGTCGCTTCGCTGCCGGTCCCGGCGGTCGTCGGGATGGCAAGGAACGGGATTCCATTCGGAACGATCACCTGTTCAAGGTAGTTTCTGTTGTGGTCCATGTTGCTGAAAAGCTTGATGCACTTCGCCACGTCCATAGCCGAGCCGCCGCCCAAAGCGATGATGGCGGAACAGTCATTTTGTAGAAAAGCCTGAACTCCCGCCACGACGCTTTCGTAGAGCGGATTCGGCTGGAAATCGCTGAACCGGACGAGTCTGGTCCCCCGGCTTTCGATCAACTCGAAATGAGCGGAGATGTCCTTGAGGAACCGGATGGATTCGTCGCAGGCCAGCAGAACAGTTTTCGCGCCGGTCTGTTCAATCCAGGCGTCAAGTCCTGCGTACCCGTTTTCCGCTGTGATGATCGTCTGTGTCATGTCGAGGTCACTCTTCCGGGATCAGATTGATGATTTCCTTGATGCTCATGCACATGTCGTCGCACTCTTTCGCGCGGTGGTTTTCGAGGATCGTCCGTGCGGCGTTCTGCATCGCGGGAAATCCGGTCCGCGTGAGCTGGTTGGCGTAGATGATGATGTTCGCGCCAAGTTCCTTCCATTCCTCCTCGTAGACCGTATTGAACGAGGTCGGGACAAGCACGATCGGCGTGGCCTTGTCTTTCGCACGGAACTTTTCGATGAACTCCTTGATTTCGGACGGGTCTTTCTTGCGGCTGTGGATCATGATCGCATCCGCGCCGGCCTCGACGAAGGCGAATGCGCGCGTCAGGGCGTCTTCCATGCCGCGCTCCAGGATGAGGCTTTCGATGCGGGCGCAGATCATGAAGTCGCGCGTTTTCTGTGCGGCTTTGCCAGCCCGGATCTTCGCTGAGAAGTTTTCGATGCTGTCCTGCGTCTGCTGGACTTCCGTGCCGAACAGGCTGTTCTTTTTCAGGCCGGTCTTGTCCTCAATGATGATCATGGAGACGCCCATGCGTTCGAGTGAACGAACCGTGTAGACGAAGTGCTCCGTGAGGCCGCCTGTGTCGCCGTCGAAAATGATCGGCTTCGTGGTGACCTCCATGATGTCGTCGATCGTGCGGAACCGCGAAGTCATATCCACGAGCTCGATGTCGGGCTTGCCTTTTGCCGTGCTGTCGCAGAGCGAGCTCACCCACATCCCGTCGAACTGCTTCGTGCCGCCGTCCTGATACACGCAGGTCTTTTCCACGATCAGCCCTGTGATCCCGCTGTGAGCTTCCATCACGGTCACGAGACCCTTCATTTCGAGCAGCTTTTTGAGGCGGGAACGACGCACATCGGGGAGAGAAAGCTCGGCCTTCGCGCGGGCGTCGAGGTCTTTGTATTGCTGGTCGTTCGCGTACGGATACTCGACCAGCTTGCCGCCGTACGAGGCCAGAATGGAAACCACCTCGTCGCGGACAGGTTTCTGGAATCC
This sequence comes from Victivallales bacterium, assembly GCA_045114455.1. GTDB lineage: Bacteria > Verrucomicrobiota > Lentisphaeria > Victivallales > UBA1829 > UBA1732. Next base: position 415 of record JBGUKN010000003.1, on the reverse strand, counting down.
GCTCACCCAGTCATCGCCGTGAACCACAAAATCCGGTTTGAACTTTTCGAGGTTTTCCTTGTAGGAAAGCGTCTTCTGTTCCACCACCTTGTACACCCCGGCGATATTCTCAAACATCACCTTGCGTTCCGAGGCAGGCACGAGCGGGAAGCGCTTGTAGTTCGCGACCGCCTCGTCCGAGAGGACCCCGATGATGAGTTTGCCGAGCTTCTGCGCCTTCCGGATGATCTGGATGTGTCCGCCGTGGATGATATCCGTGGAGAACGTCATGTAGACCGTGCGGTTTTCGATCTCCTTCAGTTTGCCGCTCACGCTCGCCAGATCCTCAGGATTATCGATCTCCTGACAAAGCATATTCTGAACGTCCAGCGCGTGAATATTGGCTTTGCCGTCCAGCTCGTTCAATGCGTTTTCC
>JBGUKN010000002.1:0-16177 GCA_045114455.1 Victivallales bacterium | reverse complement strand
GACCGGGGTCTTGCCGAAGTAGCCGAGGACCATCTTGCCGTAGCCGTTCGGATCGAGCTTCCAGGAGCCGTCGGCGTTCTTGCCCATGACGGCGTTGCGGAACGCCTGCTGGAAATAGAACTGGGAGACGGGGGTGACGGAGGTGCCGAAACCGCCGCGGGCGACGACTTCGCGCATCTCTTCGATGCAGGCGTCGTATTTGTCAAGGCAGTTGTTGTCGCGCATCATCTGGGTGTTGGCCGTGAGGGCGCCGCCGGGCATCGGGCTGAAGATGATCTCGGGGGAGACCTGCATGGACTCGGGCGGCATGAAGTACTTGCTGAGGCACTGCTTGAAGACCTTTTCGACCTTGAGGATCTTATCCGGGTCGATGTCAAGCGTGTAGTCGGTGCCGCGCAGGCGGTGGTACATGGTGAGGATGTCGGTCTCGCAGGTGCCGCCGGAGAGCGGGGCCATGGCGAGGTCGATCACGTCCGCGCCGGCGGTGATGGCGGCCCAGTTGCAGGCGACGGCCATGCCGGCGGTGTCATGCGTGTGGAACTGGATTTCCTTGGCGCCGACGCCGTATTCCTTGTCGAGGATGGCGCGGGCGGCCTTGATCGTGTCGTACACGGTCTGCGGCGTGGAGGTGCCGGAGGCGTCCTTGAACGCGAGGCTGTCGAACGGGATGCCGGACTTGACAATCTCGTTCAGGCGGTCTTCGTAGAACTTCGGGGTGTGCGCGTAGGCTTCGTTGAGCCCGGGGGCCAGGCCCATCATGGTGATGGTGATCTGGTGCTTCAGGCCGTTGGCGGCGATGGCGCGACCGGAGACGTCGAGGTTGCGGACGTCGTTCAGGGCGTCGAAGTTGCGGATCGTGGTGATGCCGTGCTTCTTGAAGAGCTTGGCGTGGAGCTGGATGATGTCGGTGGACTGGGAGGAGAGGCCGACCACGTTCACGCCGCGGGAGAGCGTCTGCAGGTTCACGTCCGGACCGACGGTCTCGCGCCATTTGTCCATCATTTCGAACGCGTCTTCCTGGCAGTAGAAATAGAGGGCCTGGAAACGGGCGCCGCCGCCGATTTCGATGTAGTTGATGCCGGCCTTCACCGCGGCATCGAGGGCGGGAAGGAAGTCATCGGTTTTGACGCGGGCGCCGAGGCAGGACTGGAATCCGTCGCGGAAGGAGCAGTCCATGAATTTGATTTTTTTCATGAGGGGGTTGCCTTTAATGTTGAATATGAATAAGATTTGTTTGTGTTCAGCGGATCATTTTCCTGCGCGGTAGAGCTTGACGGCTTCGATGGCCGCCAGCGCGCGGACCCGGTCTTCGGGAGAAAGGGCTCCGGCTTTTGCCCCGGACGCTTTTTTCTTTTTCGGAGTCGGCGGAGCCGGTTCGAGGAAGTTCGAGAAGGGGGCCAGAGCCTTCGACATCAACTTCATGCATACGATCATGATGGAGAGGAAGCAGAAGACCCAGAGCATTCCGAGGGCCATGGCTTCCAGGCCATCGAGAATCAGACTGCCTAAGTTCATTTAGGTTTTCTCCTGTTTGGGGGGTTGGGTATTTGAGATGAACGATCGTGTTTCAGACAAATTCTAAATCTTATTAATATAGCACGCCGGACGCCTTTTTTCAACCTCGTTTCCCGGAAAAATCAGCCTTTTTTCCGCCGTTTTCGATGGTTTCAAAAGAGCGGCGAAAACCTTGATTCCGATGCGATGCCGGACAATCCCGGACTGACATGACCCGTCCTTCCGCGAAGCGGTCCGGTCCGATGCCGGGTTCCCCCGAAAACAGTTTGATTTTTTCGGAAATCGCTTGAAAAACCCGGTCGGCAGGCTATATTATGAAAAAATTATTTCCTAAAACAAATCACTCATATAACCCCCACCCAAAACAGGAAAAAGACACATGAAAAAAACACTCTGCTTCCTCGCGCTCGCAGCCGGAATGCTCTGGCAGACCGCCGAAGCGCGCGAAGTCGTCAGCCTCTCCGGCGACGGCTGGAAACTCTGGCGCGACACCGCCGCGCAGTGGCAGTCCGAAAAAGTCGTCGTCCCCGGCACTCCGCTCGACCAGGTCCCCGCGCATCAGCCCACCGGCGGCTGGGACGCCCTGAGCAAGGCGGACCGCAAGGACGTTTCGGTTCCCGGCACCGTCGAAATGTATTTCACGGATATGTCCGCGCTGGAAAAGGACTACACGATCGACCCCGAGAACTTCTGGAAGCCGCTGCAGGGCGTTTCCTGGTGGAGTCGCACGATCAAGGTCGACCAGGACCTGACCGGCAAGAAGGTCTTCCTCCGGTTCGCCGCGCTCCGGTTTCAGGCGGAGATATTCCTGAACCATGAGCTTATCGCGTGCGATTCCGCCTGCGACACGGAGTTTGTGCTCGATATCACCGGCAAGCTCAAGAAAGGCGAAGCCGCCGCGCTCGATATCCGCATCACCAATCCCGGCGGCGACTATGACTGGAAAGACTATATCCCGTTCACCTGGAACGGCGTCAAGCTCAACAGCGGCCGCGCGGTCGGCGGTATCACCGGCCATGTCACGCTCGAGATCACCGATCCGGTCTATATCGACGACGTGTTCGTGATGAACACCCCCGATCCGAAGACGGTCGAAGTCCGCATCACGGCGGTCAATGACACCGGCGCGGACGTGGAGAAGGAATGCACCGTCATGCTCGTTCAGGACAACGTCCCGGTCATGGCGGCCGAAACGTTCACGCTGAAGCCCGGCGAGAACCTCATCAGCCGCAAGTTCACGTACGCGAATGCGGAGCTGTGGGACCTCGACAACCCGAACCTGTACACCATGAGCGTGAAGCTCGGCGACGAGACGCAGGACCAGACGTTCGGTTTCCGCTGGTTCGGCCCCGAAGGCATCGGCAAGGACGCCATGTTCCGCCTCAATGGCAAGCGCATCGTGCTGCGGTCCGCCATCAGCTGGGGCTGGTGGCCCGTCACCGGCACCATCCCGCTGCCCGAATACGCCGCGAAGCAGATCAAGGCCGCGAAGGACTTCGGCATGAACATGCTGAACTTCCACCGCCACATGGGGCAGGACATCGTGCTCCGCGAAGCCGACAAACAGGGCCTCCTGTACTACATCGAACCCGGCGGATTCATCTCCGGCAGTCAGTCGCCCGAAGGCCGCGTGATCGCGAAGGAGCGCGTCCGCCGCATGGTGAAGATGTTCCGTTCGCATCCGTCCCTCTGCATTTACAACCTCATCAACGAGCTCGGACTCGGTCGCGAACAGCATGACATGAACTGGTACAGCAGCATGGTCTCCTTCACGCACCAGAACGACCCGTCCCGCATCGTCGTGCTCACCAGCGGCTGGAGCCAGGAGGGCATCGACCGGGAAGACATGAACAAGATGAACTGCATGCCGTTCGACGACGAAGTTCATCTGGTCGGATTCCGCGACAACCACAACGCCCCCGGCCCGAACATCTCCTATCCCGCCAACTACTACACGAACAACACCCGCTACTGGAACTACACGCAGGACAAGGAAGAGATCATCTTCTGGGGCGAGGAAGGCGCCATTTCCACCCCGCCGCGCCTTGAGCTCATCATGGACGAGCTCAAGAAGATCGGCATGGACGGCATGGACGGCGAGGACTACAAGAACTGGTACAAGCGCATGAACAAGTACCTCGACGAGAAGGGGCTCCGCAAGGACTACCCGACCGTCGAAGCCTTCACCTCCGAGCTCGGCAAGGTCGGCATCCGCCACCAGGGCCGCCGCATTGAGATCATCCGCCTCAACAACATCACAGACGGCTACGCGATCAACGGCTGGGAAGCCATGCTCCGCGAGAACAACTCCGGCGTCGTCGATACCTTCCGCAATCCGAAGGGCGATCCTGCCATTCTCCGCGCCTATAACGCCCCGCTGAAGCTCGCCGTCCACACCGCGACCCCGTCCTTCACCGTCCCGAACACCATCTCCGCCGACATCCACATCATCAACGAGGAAAACCTGAACGGCGAATTCACGCTGGTCACGCAGCTCATCCAGGACGGCAAGGTCGTCAAGGAATCCGAACAGGCCGTGAAGGTTACCGGCGGCGACGTCTACGGCGAACTCCTCGCCGAGGGCGTGAAGATCCAGGTCGACAAGCCCGGCGTCTCCGTCATCAAGGCGTTCCTGAAGGACACCAAGGCCGAGGGAGAAATGGAAGTTACCGCGGTCGACGTCTCCAAGATTCGGCTCCCCGCCGGCAAGACCTACGCTGTCTATGAAAGCGCCAACCAGCCCCAGTCAGGCGGCTTCGGTGGCATGGGCGGCGGCCAGGGCTTCCCCGGCATGGGCGGCCAGGGCGGCATGGGCGGCGGTCGCGGCATGGGACGCGGACAGGGCGGCGGCCAGCAGTCCGCTTCGCTCGTCAGCATCCTCAACGCCGCGGGCGGAAACTTCCAGGTGTTCCAGCCCGGCAGCAACCTGAAGCCCGACGTCCTCGTCGTGACCCAGCGTTACCCCGTTCCGCAGAGGATCCAGCCGAACTCTCTCGCTACGCCCGACGGCATCGCGGGCGGATTCCGCCTGACCTTCCTCGTCGACGGCGAGAAGCGCGCCGAACGCACCACGAGCCAGCGGCAGGGACTCGAACTCTCGTTCCCGGACGGCACGACGCCTGATCCGAACGTGAACATGACCGCCGGATTCACCGTCCTGCTCGAAGGCCAGTACATGCCGAACGCCGACGGCGACTACAATTTCAAGATCGAAGGCCCGACCAAGGCGGACGACCAGCTGAGTTTCAAGGTCGACGGCAAGGAAGTCGAAGTCGCCGCCGACGGCACCGCCACGGTCAAGCTCGCCCGCGGCGTCCCCGCGCAGATGGCGATCTCCATGACCAAGAAGACCGCGCAGGGCATCCGCGTCCTCTGCTTCCCGCCGAACAGCAATTCCGTCGACGTGAACGCGGTCGTCGAGCTCGCGAAGTCCGGCACGCAGGTCATCGTCCTCAACGACGTGTCGAACTGGGCTCCGACCATCGCCGCCGCAAACGGCAACCTCAAGTACCTCGGCGACTTCCGTCTCGGCAACAACTGGGTCGGCGGCCAGTACTTCTGCAAGGACCACCCGGTGTTCGACGGCTTCCTGAAGCCCTCCGTCCTCGACTACGCGTTTGACGCCGCGGTTTCCAATCCGCGTTCCGCCATCATCATGGAAGGCGACGAGGAACTGATCGCAGGCGCCTGGCATTCGCTCGGCTGCCGCATGGGCACCGCCATCGGCCGCGCGAAGACCGGCTCCGGCTCCTTCTTCTACAGCACGCTCGGGCTCACGAACTACAACGATCCCGTGTGCAAACGGCTTCTCTTCAACCTCATTGAGTACGCTGCCGGACGCAACCGCTCCGACATCGTGGACGGTCATACCGATTCCGACGGCAACAAGCTCTGATCCGATCAGACGGCGGGCTTCGTCCCGCCTCAAAAAACAGTTTGTCCGGGTCTTTCCCTGAAAACGGAAGCCCGGACACGAAACAGGCGGCAATCCTCTTCACCGGGGACTGCCGCCCTTTCTTAGTGTTTATTTTTCGGTTGCTCAGCCGAGGAGAAAGCCGAGTTTCAGGAGTGTGTCGCGGAGCCCGGAGGGCAGGGGCTTGTCCGAACGCACGGTGCAGGCGAGGAACTCGCGGCGGACACGGTAGGAGCCGCGCAATGCCTCGAAATCCTCCGGCACGGCCCGGAGCGCGGCATCGTCGTCCGCGACATCGTAGGACGCGAACACGGCGTCCGCGAGCAGGTGTGGCGAGGCGGGATCGAGCGTGACGACCGGGGTGGCGGGAGCGGGGACTTTTGACGGGAAGAAGTTCATCAGCGGTGCGATTTCGAAATGCTTCGCCACGGCACGCACCGCCATCGCCGTGCCGTTCGCCTTGCCGTCGGCGGAATAGCCCGCGATATGCGGCGTGGCGAAGCCGACGAGCGACAGAAGCTCGCGGTCGATGTCCGGTTCATTGTGCCACACGTCCAGCACGGCGCCCGAAATGCGTCCCGTGATGATCGCCGCCTTCAGCGCGGATTCGTCCACGACGTCCCCGCGCGAGGTGTTGAAGAAAAAAGGCCTCCGTTTCAGTCCGCAAAAGAAATCCTCGTCCGCCAGGTTCCGCGTCCTGTGCGGACCGTACAATGTCAGCGGCACATGGAACGTGATGAAATCGGCATCCTGCCGGATGCGTTCAAGCGGGACGAATCCGACGTTCCCCTCGCGTTCGACGCGCGGCGGGTCGTTGACCAGCACGTTCATGCCGAGCGCGGCGGCCGCGGCGGCGACCTTCGTGCCGACGTGTCCGCAACCGACAATTCCGAGCGTCTTTCCCTGCAAATCCACGTTGTGCCGGAGCGAGACGCGGAGCAGGGCGGAAGTCATGTACTGCGCCACGGACGCGGCGTTGCATCCGGCGGCGTTCTCCCAGTGAATCCCGTTTTGGCTGCACCAGTTTATATCGATGTGGTCGGTCCCGATTGTGGCGGTGGCGATTATGGAAACGCGGGAGTGTTCCAGCAGCGACGCGTCGCATTTCGTGCGCGTGCGGATGATGAGTGCGTCGGCGTCGCGGACGGTCTCCGGCGTGATCTCGCCGGGATCGAGGTAGCGCATTTCGGCGTAGGGTTCGAAGACGCCCTTGAGATACGGGATCTTGGAATCGGCGACGATGAGCATGGTCGGGTCCGCCTCAGAGGAAGTACGGCAGGAGCATGAAATACCGCCAGAGCGCGGCGGCGCAAAGCGTGATGCCGATGCAGATGAGTGCGCGCCGCCAGCTCTTGAAGACGAACGACAGGATCATCAGCGGGATGCCCAGCGCGACGCAGATCACGCTCAGCGTGAGGCCGCTCGCGATCATGAAATAGGCGGTCGCCTTGGCGGAGTGCGCGGCGGACTCCACGCCGGAGAACCCGCGCGAGACCAGCCATTTGCAGATGCCCGCGGCGATGCCGTCCAGCGCGAGCAGAAAAAGCACGGGAGAGATCAGCAGAGAGAGCAGAAGCTTGAACATGGTCCGCGATCTTTCCCGTGGTTGAAAAGCCGGAGGAAAAACCGGCTCAGTTTTCCTGCATATAGTTCGGCGCGTCGCGCGTCATGATGATGTCGTGCGGATGCGCCTCCTTCAGGGCGGAGGGGCTGACGCGCGTGACTTTGGCGCGGGCGCGGAGTTCAGGGATGGTCTTGGTGCCGCAGTAGCCGAGGGAGTAGCGGAGGCCGCCGATGAACTGGCAGAGGACCTCGCTGAGGGAGCCGCGGTAGGGGACCATGCCTTCGACGCCCTGCGGGACGATCTGCTTCACGTCGTCGGTGTCCTTCTGGCCATAGCGTTCGCGGCTGCCCTTGGACTTCTGCATGGCCACGAGGCTGCCCATGCCGCGGTAGAGCACGTAGCGGCGGCCGTTGCGGAACGTCTTTTCGCCGGGCCCTTCGAGCGTGCCGGCGAGCACGGAGCCCATCATGACGCAGGATGCGCCGACCGCGATGGCCTTCGGCACGTCGCCGGACTGCTTTATGCCGCCGTCCGCGATGATCGGGACTTCTTCGCCGATGGCTTTGTACGCCTCGTAGATGGCGGAGACCTGCGGAGTGCCGACGCCCGCGACGACGCGCGTGGTGCAGATGGAGCCGGGGCCGATGCCGACTTTGACCGCGTCGACGCCCGCGTCGAGCAGGGCCTTCGCGGCTTCGTAGGTGGCGATGTTGCCCGCCACGACGTCGATCCCGGTGTATTTGTCCTTGATGTACTTCACTGTGTCGATCACGCCCTTGCTGTGGCCGTGCGCGGTGTCGATCACGAACGCGTCGACTCCGGCCTGCGCCAGCGCTTCGATACGGTCCTCGTTGTACGGCCCGACGGCGGCGGCGACGCGCAGACGGTGGTCGGCGTCACGGTTGTACGCGGGCTCCATGTTCTCAATGAGCGTGCGGACGTCGGTGAAGCTGAAGAGGCCGGAGAGCCTGCCATCCTTGTCGATGGTCGGGAGCTTGCCGACTTTGTTCTTCATCATGATCTGGAAGGCGTCCTCCAGGGAGGGCGCGCCGTTGGCGAAGACGACCGGTTTGGTCATGACGTCGCGGATCGGGATGTCGAAGCTGGAGAGGAATTTGATGTCGCGGGCGGTGATGATGCCGACGAGCTTGCCGTTGCCGTCCACGATGGGGAATCCGGAGAAGGAGAAGTTGTGCGCGGCCTTGTAGTTGAGCATCTCCTGCACGGTCTGGTCTTCGCGGAACGTGACCGGGGACTTGATGAAGCCGTTGAGGTAGAATTTGACCTTGCGGACTTCTTCCGCCTGGGTCTGCACGTCGAGGTTCTTGTGGATGACGCCGATGCCACCCTGCTTGGCCATGGCGATCGCCATTTCGGCCTCGGTCACGGTGTCCATGGCGGCGCTGACGAAGGGAATGTTGAGCTTGATGTTGCGGGTGAACTTCGTCGAGATGTCAGTGTCCGAAGGGAGGAAATCGGCATACTGGGTCAGGAGGGAGATGTCGTCGAAAGTGAGGCTTTCGAACTTGAAGTTCGCCATGAAGGCGTCGATGTTTTGATTGCTCATATGCTGCTCCGATCTTTTGCGCCGGGCCGCGTCAGGCACTTGGCAACGGCTTTTTTTTTCAATACCATTTGCCATTATAATATACTGTAGTTTTCTTTTTTTTCAATTCGCAAATCATAGATTTGGCTCTTTTTCTCGGAAAAAAAGCATCCACCCCCGGACGGAGATGGATGCCGAAGAAGAACGGGAAAAAACGATCAGAGACCGAAGGGCTTGAGCTGTTCGGCGAGAGTGTCGTCTTCTTTGGACGCCGTGACCTGTTCGATCTGCCATGTCTCGACGTGCTCGGCGCGGTCGCCGGGCTCGATCGGCACTTCCGGACCGAGGGATTCGATCTCAAGCATGCCGGGCTCGGTGTAGAACTCGGCGTTGCAGCCGTAGTCCGGATAGTTCGCGCCGGGGAAGAACGCGAACCGCTTGATGAAGAGTTCGGAGCCGAATGCGTAGGCGGCCCAGCCGGGCTTGATCATGCCGCCGAACTTCTGCTTGGACGGATAGGCGTCGTCCTGGCTCATGCGGATGAAGCGTTTGCCCCAGACGAACCGCGGATCAGCCATATTCGTGAACTGCCACAGCACGATGGCGCGTCCGGCCGCGAAGGACTGGCCTTCGCCGGGGCCGTGCGGCACGAAGGGCTCCTGCGGGACGATGACCGTGCCGCCGGGTGCCATGACGGAGAGCGCCCACGGAGCGAACTTGGCCGCCCACGGACCGCGGTTGTAGATGCGGTGCTCGACCTTCACGAGCGTGCCGGAATCCGGGAAGTCGATGACGATTTCCTTCTGGAGGCGGGAGGTCGTCTCGGTCTCGCAGGTGAGCGTGAGGCGGGAGCATGGGACCCTGGCGTCGCCGATGAACATGTGGAGGCCTTCTTCCCAAGTGTACTTGACCGGCTGGACGTCCGGGTAATAGGTGCGCGTCCAGACTTCCGGCGCGTGCCACAGGCGGTGCCCGCCGTAGCTCTGCCAGGTGTCCTGCGAGACGTTCGCCATCTGGTCGTCGAAGTTCTTGAAGAAGTTCGCGCCGTTCTTGCGCTTGAACGAGAGGACGCGCGGTCCGAGTCCGACGGAGACGACGAGCTCGATGTCGCCGTTGTCGAGGAGAAGGCAGTCTTTCCAGCCGCGGTATTCGATGGTTTGCAGGCTCATGATCGGAAATTCCTTTCGGGTATGGTATGGATTGAGTTCAGGATTGTGTTCAGGACGGAAGATGTTTCAGTGCTTTTTCCGCGATGTCGCGGCGGTACTGCATGTTCTCCCAGGAGATCGGGGCAAGCGCCTCGTAGACGGCGTCGATTGCCGCCCGGATCGTCGGCGCGCTCTTCGATACGACCAGCACGCGGCCGCCCTTGTTCACGAACATGCCGTCCTTCATGGCGGTCCCGGCGTGGAACACGACCGCGCCCTTTGCCTCGGCTTCCTCGATGCCGCTGATGACATGACCCTTCACGATGGGGCCGGCGGGGTATTCGCCGGAGGCCAGCACCACGCAGACGCACGGATCGGGGTTCCATTCGAGCTTGACCTCGGAGAGACGCCCGGTCGCGGTCTTGTAGAGGGCGTCGGCGAGACTGGAGCGCAGGCGCGGGAGCACGGCCTCGGTCTCGGGGTCGCCGAAGCGTACATTGAACTCCAGCACCTTCGGGCCGTCCTTCGTGACCATGATCCCGGCGTAGATGAGCCCGCGGTAGTCAAGTCCTTCCGCCTGAATCCCGGCGAGGAAGGGGTTCAGGACTTTCGCCTGCACCTCGGCCATCAGGGCGTCGGTCACGACCGGGGCAGGGGAATAGGCGCCCATGCCGCCGGTGTTCGGACCTTTGTCGCCGTCGAGCTGGCGCTTGTGGTCCTGCGAGCTGGCGAGCGCGGTGATCGTCTTTCCGTCGACAAGCGCGAAGATGGAGGCTTCCTCGCCGACGAGGAGTTCCTCCAGCACGACGCGAGCCCCGGCCGCGCCGAATGCGCCGCTGAAACATGCGTCCACGGCGGCGAGCGCGTCGGCGCGGTCCTTCGAGACGATGACGCCTTTGCCCGCGGCAAGTCCGTCCGCCTTCACGACGAGTTCGCGTCCGGCGTCATACTGCGCGTTCACATAAGCGCGGGCACCGGCGGCGTTGTCGAACGTGGCGAACGCTGCGGTCGGGATGCCGTATTTATCCATGAACTTCTTGGAGAAATCCTTGCTGCCTTCGAGTTGCGCGGCGGCCTTCGAGGGCCCGAAGACCGGGATGCCCTTCGCGCGGATGAGGTCGGCTGCGCCGTCGCACAGGGGAGCTTCCGGGCCGACGACCACGAGGTCGATGGCATTTGCCGCCGCCCAGTCGGCGATGGCGGGCCAGTCGGAGCCGGGGACGTCCGCGGGGCATTCGGCGATCTGCGCGATGCCGGGACTGCCGGGAATGCAGACCAGGCGGGCCGTTTCCGGGCTGAGCTTCAAACTGCGGCAGATCGCGTGTTCGCGGCCGCCGCTTCCGAGTACGAGGATATTCATAACCGGGGGGTCTCCTTGAATGTTCGGGCGGGGGGATGTCTCCGCCTTTTATTTGTAAAAAAACAAACACGATAATCTACATGCGGAAACGGGAAAAGTCAAGACCGTGCGCGCGGGAAACGTCCGAAAAGAGGAAAACGGACGGAAGCCGGCAGATGAGCATGGGGACATCTTCTTATTGATTCGTCGCCTGTTCCTGAAGCGGAAGGAACAGGGAGAACGCCGCGCCGGGCGAATCGGGGTCGGGCGGATCGAGCTGAAGCCAACCCTTGTGCGAGATCAGGATGCCGTATGCCATGGAGAGCCCCATGCCAGTGCCCTGTCCGACCGGTTTCGTGGTGAAGAACGGTTCGAAGATGCGGGCGCGGAGTTCGTCCGGCACGCCGTTCCCCGAGTCCTTGATGCGGATTACGCAGTAGCGGGCATCCGGGGAGACTTCGGCGTCGGGGGGCGGGAGCGGGTCGACGCGGAGCGCGGCGGGCGTTCCGAGCGAGATGGTGATGCGGCGGTCGTGCTCCGGGATTTTTTTTACGGCGTCGCGGGCGTTCATGAGGAGGTTCAGGATGACCTGCTGAAGCTGGACGGAGTCGCCCCGGACGATCAGGGGCGACGAATCCGGGGCGGGCCGGTGTTTGTCAGGGAGGTCGAGCCTGAAGTCGATGCCCGAGGCGGACGGAAGGAACATGGCGGCGGAGGCGTTCAGGAAAGCGGCGAGGTCGATTTCCGAAGCGGTGAAGTTGCCGCGGCGGGCGAATCCGAGGAGTTCGCGCGTGAGCGTGGCGGCGCGTTCGGTGATGGAATCGATGACTTCGATGTGACGGCGGGCGTTCTCCTCGCGGACGGGATACATGTACTTGATGAGGTCGAGATGCCCTTGGATCGCCTGAAGGAAGTTGTTGAAGTCGTGCGCGATGCCGCCCGCCAGTTCGCCGATGGATTCGAGACGCTGCCGGTGGAACGTCTGTTCCCGCCAGACCTCGCGTTCGCGTTCCAGACGGGTGCGCTCGGTCACGTCGCGTCCGTGGATCAGCGCCATCTGGGTCTCGCCGATGACGATGCGGTTGATCGCGAGTTCGAGGATGCGGTCCGTGCCGGGGATGGTTGCCGTGTAGCGGGCTTCGGGTTCCTTTAACAGCGCGTTCCAGCAGTCGCGTTCGATCCCGACGAGTTCGGGGAAAGATTTGTTCCTGAGCTCGCCCGCGGATGTCTTGAACGTGGTGGCGGCGGCGTCGTTGACCTCCGAAATGACGCCGTCCGGGTCGGTCAGGAAGATGCTTGCGACGGCGTTGCGGAACAGCACGCGGTAGCGTTCCTCGGTGTCGCGGAGCGTCTTTTCCAGTTCGACCCGTTTCCCGTAGTTGCCGAAGAACGCGATGACGATGTCGAGCGCGCCGCGCCCTTCGCCGGGCAGTTCGTAGCGGATCCGGGAGATGTAGAACGTGATGATGACGCTGAGCCACAGCACCATGAGGGTCTTGAAGAGGTAGGATGTCTCCAGGTCGAGCCACCAGTCCGGCCGCCCCCAGTGGTACACGGCGGAGAAAACGAGGGCGTCGCTCAGCTGGACGGCGATCAGCGAGGCGGCCACGCAGAGGAAAAGGTTGATGCGGCGGTTGCGGAGTCCCTGATAGAAGATCGGGATCAGGAAGATGTCGACCGTGAAGGACAGCACGTTCGCGGCCATCACGCCCAGGCTGCTCCGCATCATGGCGGCGAACGCCACGGGGAGCTGGTCGGCGGCAGTGTCCTGCGGCGGGAGCATTTCGGCCTGCGTGACGGTCAGGTGCGCCAGATAGAGATACAGCGCCAGCGAGATCATGAGTCCGATGATCACGCGCTGGGCGGACAGCGTGCCGTCGGCGATGTAGATCACGGCGAGGATGCCCAGGAACGGCAGCATGAGCACGCCGGAGGAAAGCGGGATGTCGAACCCGGAGTAGCCGGTGACGATCGTGATGCCGCCCGCGCCCGCGAACTGCGTGAAGCCGAAGAGCAGTCCCATTGCGACATAGGACGCCGGCGCGCCGAGCTGTTTTTTCAGTCCGTGAAGCAGCAGGAGCGTCACGAAAAGAAAGGTCATTTCGAGAACGGCCAGTGCGATGCTGAAAAAGGTGGTGTCCATGTCTGCTCGGTCTGCGGGGTGTCGGGAGTCGTTCCGGGGTTCAGGTCTTTTCCGGGGAGATCAGCTTTCCGGCCCGTCGCCGGTTTCCTCCGCCGGTTCCGGTCCGTTGAGTCGTTCCCGGAAGCATGAGGCGCGGTATTTTCCCCGTTCCATGGGCGAGAGGTCCATGTTGTTCCGGCAGCAGAGGTGCGCGGGCTGGCACTCGAGGAGGAGTTCCGCCCAGTCCTGCCTGGTGAAATGCCGGAAGACGCCGGAATCCGCGCCGAGCTTCATGATGGAAAGCGCGTCGAGGGCTTCTGAAGTCGGGATGAGGTAGGTGTTGCGGAGCAGTCCGTAGGCGCGCCCGCAGGCGTTGAGGAACAGCAGTTTCTGACGGCTCAGGAGTTCCGCGCGGGTGCGCTCCTCATCGCGGGAGATGGCTGTGACGATCTCCGTCATGCGGAGCCCCAGGTCTTCCTCGCGTTCGCCGAGCGTGGTTTTGTTGGAAATGAGGAAGAGGTTTCCGGCGGCCTTCCCGTCGACGGGGAAGTACGGCTTCGCGGCGAGTCCGGCATCTTCGAGCCGTTCGAGGATCCGATTCCTCCGCCCGGAGAGTCCGAGCGCGGGCAGGTGGATCAGGAATGTGATCCTGAGGCCGGTGCCGACGAGCGAGGGCGAGCTGGTCAGGTAGCCGAAACGGGGATGAAACGCGAACCGGAGATGGTGCGCGAGCGCGGATTCGAGCGCGGACATGCGTTCCCAGGTCTCGCGGAACGCCGATCCGGGGGCGGTCATGTGGAGCCAGATATGGTCGTCGCCGTTCATGAGCACCGAGGTGGAGCCGTCCTCGGCGCAGACGAAGACGCGGCAGGCGGCGATATCCGTATGCGAACGGTCCATCAGTTCGCGTTCCACGAGCAGTTCGCGGTCGGACGTGGTCAGCAGTTCGTGCTTGATCTGGAACATGCTGGGGAGCAGGCTCCGCACGTCCTCATGGTGCATGGCGGCGAGGCCGAGCTCGGCGACCGACTCCAGGATGTTGGAGGAAGCCGTCGCGGGGAACTGGAACCCCTCGATGTTGCGCGAGAGCGAGAGAAAGGTGGAAAGGATGGGGCCCTGTCCGATGAAAACGGGGCCTTTCGCCGCGACATGGCGGATGCGGGGATGGAAGATCATTGGGCTTTCCTCCTTCCGCGGGCGCGGGGCTTTTTCGGTTCCGTTTCCTGTGCGGATTCGTCCGGGATGAGTTCGGCGGATTTGAGTTCGGCTTCGATCGCGGCGATCCTGTCGCGGAGCTCGGCGGCCTGTTCGAATTCCTCGCGGCGGATCGATTCGTCGAGTCCCTTGCGGATGCGTTCGAGTTCGCGCCGGAGATTGATGCGTTCGGAGACCGCCGGATCATGCCATTGTTCGACGGTTTCCGGCGGCGTCTTGCCGCAGTGGACGCTGCCGTGCCGGTTCAGCACGGTGTCTTCGATGAGAAGCTGTCCGAACTGTTCGTAGCAGGCGGCGCATCCGAGTTTTCCGCTCTTTTTGTACGCCTGCCAGCTTGTGCCGCAGACGTCGCACTGGATGTCCTGCGATTCCTCTTCCCGTGGTTTTTTCGGTTCGAAAAGCTCGGCGAGTTTCAGGTCGGCGCTGTTCGCGATCGCCTGCGTGAGGCGTTCGAGCATTTCGTGGAAATGCGAATTCGCCGCGTTGTCCTCGGCCAGGTTGCGCTTTTTCGCGCATTCGGCGCAGATGTGAAGCGTGTTGGTCTCGCCGTTGACGATTTCCTGTATATGGATGGTGGCCGGATTGGCCTTGCATATCTGACACAGCATCATGGCGTGCTCCGGGTTCCTTTCTGTTCAGAATCTTAAGGTCTTATTAAAACAATGTATCACGCGGAAAAGCGGATTGCAAACCGCGGAAGAAAAAAAGTCCGAAAAAGCTCCGGTCTTTTCCCTTCCGGCGTCCCCGGCGCGGACCGCCCGTCATCTTCCTCCCCGAAAAACGCGAAAACGATTTGCATTTTTCCCGTGCGTATGATATAGTAAGACTAGTGAACTGTAACGGCGGCCGCTTTGCTTTGCAAAGAGGAAAGTCCGGACTCCACAGGGCGGGAAGTCCTCCTTCAAGGAGGATGTCGCGGGGGCAACCCCGCGGGAAGGAAAGCGCAACAGAGAACAGACCGCCGTTCGTCTTCGGACGGACGGCAAGGGTGAAACGGCGGTGTAAGAGACCACCGGGCTTCGGAGCAATCCGGGCCGCATGGCAAGCCCCTTCCGGAGCAAGGCCAAATAGGGAACGATGCCGTTGCCCGCGGCGTTATCAGTTCCGGGTTCTGGCCGCTTAGACAGATGGTCGCCCCCGCGGAAACGCGGAGACAGAATCCGGCTTATGTTGCAGTTCGCTTTTTTCGGATCAAAACGCTATGAAAATCGTGTCACTCATAACAGATCTGGATCCGGCCGGGGCGGAACGCGTCCTGACCGATCTCGTGTGCAGCCTGATCGCCAGGGGGCACACATGCGACGTGCTGTCCCTGATGGCTCCGCCGCACGACGACTGTCTGGTGGACGCGCTTCAGACGGCCGGGGCGCGCGTGGCGTTCCTGAACGCCACCAAGCTCGATTTCTTTGTGCTGCCGTTTCTGGTCCGGTATGCGCTTCAGCGTCTGGAGCCGGAGATCGTCCATTCGCACATGATGCACGCCAATCTGCTGGCGCGGTTCGCTCTCGCCGGGAGCGGGATCCCGCTCGTGAACACGATCCATATCGCCGACCGCCGCCGCACGCAGGGGTTCTACTTCATGCTGGATCGCATATCGGTCCGTCACGCGACCGCGCTGACCGCCGTTTCCAAGGCAGCCGCGCGGTTCCATTCCGCCGTCTGCCGGATCCCGCGGAAAATGTTCCGCGTGGTCTACAACGGCTGCGACATCGTGGAGTCCGCTACGCCGGAGGAATGCCGCGAATTCCGCAAATGGTGCATGATGGAAGACTGCACGAAAGTGATCGGATCCGTGGGGCGGCTCGACCGCCAGAA
>JBGUKN010000001.1:0-11771 GCA_045114455.1 Victivallales bacterium | reverse complement strand
CCTGATCGCCTGACACGAACCCCGGTGACAGGCGAACTCGCCTGAAACCACAACCAGGCCCCCGCGGTCCTTCGGGACTGCGGGGGCTTTTTCACGCCTCCGTTCCGGGCCGACCGCGGAAAAAAATGAAAAAAACGCGAATTCCGCTTGACAAATGGAACAAACAGATGTAAGTTGAAGGCAGGGAGAACAGGGCAGGGGAATCCCGCCCGCTCCAAGAAGAACCATCAGAACCAAGGAGGTCTCATATGGACATTACCGTCAGCGTCCGTCACTTCGAACTGGACAACGAAGTCCGCGATTACGCCGTGAAAGCGGCGGAGGATGCCTTCTCCGAATTCAGATTGCGGATCAGCAGCGTGAAGATCGTTCTTGACATGCAGAGAAACACGATCACGGCGCATCTCGATGCGGCCGTGAAGGACCACCCGATTACGGCGGCGTCCCAGGCGTTCGACAACGTGTACAAAGCCATCGACGAAGTCGTCGCGAAGGCTTCCGCGCAGATGAGACGCTACCTTGACAAGAAACAGGACCACAAGCACACGCCGTCCATCGGCGAGGCGACCGCGGAACAGGAATCCTGATCATTCAGCCTTCCCGCGCGCGCGGCTTGAAGTGAAGGCCGCGGCGTTTACGGCATGCCCCGGCAGCGAAAAGACCGGCGCATGCCGTTCTTTTTTTCCTTTTCCAACCCGTTGTCCGGCAAAAAACTGAAAAAAACGGAAAAAAGGACGAAAAAAGATTGTTTTCCGCAAAAAACGTGCTATAGTAAGTCTTTTCCACATTTATCAGGAAAGGATTCCGGAAAAAATGAAACAGGACATCACGAAAAAACTCCAGAAACTCTACGAAAAGAACGTCATGAACACCTACGGGACGCCCGCGGTGCTGTTCGTGCGCGGCGGCGGCGTCAACCTGTACGACGCGAAACGGCGCAAGTATCTGGATTTTTCCTCCGGCATCTCCGTCTGCAACCTCGGACACTGCCATCCCGCCGTTACCGAGGCGGTCTGCCGCCAGGCGCAGACGCTTGTGCACGTGTCCAACCTCTTCCTGAACGAAAACATGCCGCGCCTGGCCGAGCTCATCGTGAAGAAAACGTTCGGCAAGGGCCGCGTCTTCTTCTGCAACAGCGGCGCGGAGGCCAATGAAGGCCTGATCAAGCTCGCGCGCAAATGGGGCAACGCGACCGGCCGCAACGAGATCGTTGCAATGGAGAACTCGTTCCACGGACGCACGCTCGCCACGCTGGCCGCCACCGGCCGCAGCAAATACCGCGAAGGCTTCAACCCCGACATGCCGGGATTCAAATTCGCGAAATTCAACGACCTGAAATCCGTGAAGAAAGCGATCGGCCCGAAGACCTGCGCCGTGATCCTTGAGGCTGTCCAGGGCGAGGGCGGCATCCTGCCCGCTGACGAGGAATTCGTCAAGGGGCTCGACAAACTCTGCAAGGAGAAGGATATCCTGCTCCTGTTCGACGAGGTGCAGTGCGGCATGGGCCGTACGGGCACGCTCTGTGCCTGGCAGGGATACGGCGTGAAGCCCGACGCCTTCTCGTTCGCCAAGGCCATCGCGAACGGCATCCCGATGGGCGCGTTCGTCTGCAACGAACGGCTCGCTGGCGTGCTGACTCCGGGCACCCACGGCAACACGTTCGGCGGCAACGCGCTCGCGACCGCCGCCTCGCTGGCAGTTTTCGAGACGATCTACAAGGACAAGCTGCTGGACAATGCCAAGGAGATGGGCGCCTACCTGCGCGGCAAGCTCGAAAAGTTTGTTGATAAATACGATTTCGTCAAGGAGGTCCGCGGACGCGGCCTCATGCTCGGCGTCGTGCTTGATTTCCCGGCGAAGGACATCCTCCCCGTCCTGCGCGAGAAGGGGCTTGTGGCCCTGTCAGCCGGCGAGGTCGTACTTCGTCTTCTGCCCCCGCTGATCGTGAAGCGGGAGGACTGTGACAAGGCCGTGCGCATCATCGGCGCGGCATTCAAGGAATATTCTGCTTCGAAAGGAGGCCGGAAATGATTAAACATCTGCTCACCGGACGCGAATTCGACCGCGCCGCTCTGGAACAGCTCATCGAAACGACAGCCAGTCTGAAAGCCGGACGCGGCAAGGCGGGTCAGCCCCGCCCGCTGGACGGTAAATCCATCGGCATGATCTTTGCGAAATCCTCGACCCGCACGCGCGTTTCGTTCGAGGTCGGGATCCATGAACTCGGTGGACAGCCGATCTACCTTGACGAGAGCAAGACCCAGATGGGCCGCGGCGAGACCATCGCCGACACAGCCCGCGTGCTCAGCCGATTCCTGCACGGCATCGTGATCCGCACGTTCCGCCAGTCCGACGTGGAAGGGCTCGCCCAGTACGGGTCCATTCCGATCGTGAACGCCCTGACGGACGACTACCATCCGTGCCAGGCGTTCGCCGACCTCTTCACGATCTGGGAGCGCAAGGGCAAGCTCGAAGGCCTGAAGATGGCGTATCTCGGCGACGGTGCCAGCAACATGGCGAACTCGCTCATGATGGCGTGCAAGCTCGCCGGCATGACGTTCAGCATTGGCGCGCCGGAGGAGTTCCGTCCGCGCCAGGCGATTATGGACGAGGACCTCGGCCCCGGCAAGGTGGAATGGACCACCGATCCCGTCGCGGCCATGAAGGACGCCGATTTCGTTTATACGGACGTGTGGGTGAGCATGGGCTTCGAGAAGGAATCCCGCGAACGCATGAAGATCCTGGAGCCCTACCGCCTCGACATGAAGATGCTCGGACACGCCCGCCCCGACGTGAAAGTGATGCACTGCCTGCCCGCGCACCGCGGCGAGGAGATTACCGACGAGGTCATGGAGTCGGAGCATTCCATCGTCTTCGACGAGGCGGAAAACCGTCTCCATATGCACAAGGCGATCCTCTGCACGCTCTTCCGGTAACGGGATCCCTTCGGACGCCGCCCCATGGAATCCGTTCCGGGACACAGGAGCGTTTCTCCGCGCACGCTGTTCCGCCGAATTCGGAAAAGCGCGACCGCGTTCGAACAGTCCTGTCCCGGCGCCTTCTTTCTGCTTGCGGCAGTCACAGCCGTTCTCTCCGTCCGGGGGAACGGCTTTCCTTATGTTCTGATCCCGGCTGCATCGGTCCTGCTTGTCTGGGCGGCAATCCCGGTGCGGGACGCGCTGTTCCGGTTCGCCCTGCCGATGCTTCCCGCACTGGTGGCGGCGCTGATCTGGTCGGGACAGCAACGGAATCTCATC
Source organism: Victivallales bacterium (assembly GCA_045114455.1). Classification (GTDB taxonomy): domain Bacteria; phylum Verrucomicrobiota; class Lentisphaeria; order Victivallales; family UBA1829; genus UBA1732. Next base: position 8,514 of record JBGUKN010000001.1, on the reverse strand, counting down.
GCGGATGCGGCCGGGAGGGCGCGTTTTTCCGCTGAAGCAGAGCTGATCGTCGACGATTCGTCTGCCTCCGCACGAAGCGGCGAGGCGTTTCTGGGAAAGAACCTTCAATGCCTCGTGAAACGGTTCCGCTACGGCGCGAACGCACCGTGGATCGAATTCAACGGTTTGCTCCCGCGCATCATGCTGGAACGCGGACGCGGCGATGATACTGCTTCCGTTCCGCTCGGTTTCGGCGATGTCGTGTTTGCAAAAGGCGTTTTCTCCGCGCCGGAACCCCCGCTCTTTCCCGGATCCTTCGACTATGCCGCCTATCTGGAACGCGAGGGGATTTACGAGATGTTCCGTCCCGAATCGCTGGATACTGTCTCGCAGGGAAGGGGATTCCGTCGGACGCTCTATGATTTGCGTGACGCCGCGCTGTCGGCGGTCTGCCGCGGATTCCGCAGCATCGAAAACGCGCGGATGGCGGGTGCGATGCTCGGCGGACGCCGGATCTCGCTGGAAAAGGAGACGCGTGCCGGATTCCTCTCCAGCGGCACGATCCATATTCTGACGGTTAGCGGCACCCATGTCGGCATCTTCGCCTCGCTGCTCCTGTTTCTGCTGGTCTGGATGCCGTTCCGGAAACGGTGTCTTTTCGTGCTTGCGCCGCTTCTGTTTTATGCATTGTCTACCGGGATGCGCGAACCCGCGATGCGTGCCTATGTGATGATCGCGGCGTTCCTGATCCTGCGATCTCTTCTGCTGTCTACCTCGCACATCAACACCCTGATGCTGGCGGCGTATGTGATCCTGGTCCTGTCCCCGGCGAGCCTGACGAAACCCGGCATGCACTATTCGTTCCTGTCCGTCGCGCTACTGCTGAGCCTGCCGCGCGACGTCGGGTCCGTCATGCTCGGGTTCTTCTCCCGCGGGCTGTCGCAGCCTCTGCCGGTACGATATGTTTCGGCACGCCGGATTCGGGTATCGCGCCGGCTCAGGATCCTTCTGGCGGCGCTTGCCGCGACCGTCGTGGCAAGCCTCGGCAGCGGCGTGCTGTCGATCCTGTATCAGGGGCTGTTTCCGATCTCCGCGGTCCCCGCCAACATGCTGGTGATGCCGCTGGCGTATCTGGCGTTTGTGCTGGCCGGCGTGACGCTTTTCTTCTCCTGGGCGGGGCCCGTCGCGCTTTTCTTCTCCGGCCTGCTCGAACAGGTCTTCCGTCTGATCGGATGGCTGGGGCGTTTCTTCGGCGGCCTCTTCGAAACGTCGATCCCGCGGCCTCCTGTCTGGACGGTCGTGCTGTTCCTCGCCGCTCTTTTTTATTTGCTCCGTACGAAACGCTGGCGGCGGGCGGTTTCCGCAGGCGCGCTTATGGCCACGCTTTTCGCGTTCTGGTGTCTCCGGGCGGCGTTCCTTCCCGCCGAAGTCCTGATCGTGAGCGGCGGCGGAAGCGAACTGGAGCCCGCGGTCGTCGTCACGGACCCCCTGCTCGGACGCGCCGACGTGGTGAACGTGCCGGACTACCGGACGGGAAGCGCGCTGGCGGATTATCTGCGGGAACGCGGCATCGCGTCCTGCCGATCTGTCGCCGTTTCCAGCGGCCGCAAGGCGTCTTTCGACGGGCTTGACACGTTTGCCGCGCAGATGCCCGTCCTGGATGTTTACTGCCCTTCAAACGCGCTGAGCAAAATGCCGGACGGTCCGGCCGTCGCTGCGGTCCCGTATGAGGGCGCCGCCCGGTCATATCATCTTTCCGGCGAACATTTTTTCTTTTCCATCGGAACAATTGACGGTATTCTGCTGTCCAATCATACTGGTCGCGGACACCTGACGCTGAAGAAAGACGGGATTCCGTTTCTGGATTCCGAGATTCAGCAGACTTCTGTGCGGCGGCTCCAAATCCGGCGGATCGGGTCGATTCCGCCGCCGGGCAACAACAAGAAAGGATTGCCGATGCCATGAAATCCGTTTTCAATACGCTTTTTTCGATCCTCGCGGGTGCATGCGCCGCGCTTCTGGTCCTGAAATTCGTGAATCCGCCTGTAGAGGAAGAACCGGATTATCAGACGAAAATGCGCTCCTACACGCCGCAGTCGGAGACGGTCCCGGTTTCGTCCTCCGCCTGGCCGGACTTCACCGGCACCATCGAACGCGCCATGCCCGCGGTCGTCTGCATCTCCAACCAGCGGATCGTCCCGTCGCGCCGGGGCTGGGGGCGTCCAGCCCAGTATTACGAAGTGCCCGCGGGGCAGGGGTCCGGCTTCTTCATCCGCGAGGACGGCTACATCCTCACGAACTACCATGTGGCGAGCGGCGCGAACGCGCTTCTGGTCACGGACCATGAGGGGCGCGAGTACCACGCCGACCTGATCGGCGCCGATCCGACGTCCGACCTGGCCGTGCTGAAGGTCGAGCATCCGAAGGGGAAGAAGTTCATGGCACTTACGTTCGCCAATCCGAAAAATATCCGGCTGGGACAGTGGACGATCGCCATCGGCGCGCCGTTCAGCCTGGAACACAGCGTGACCGCTGGCATCGTTTCCGGCGTCCAGCGGTCCGGCGTCGGCGTGAACCTGTATGAAAACTACATCCAGACGGACGCGTCCATCAACCCGGGCAATTCCGGCGGACCGCTGCTGAATACGGACGGCGACGTGATCGGCGTGAACGACTGCATCCTGGCGCCGTCCGGCGGCAACATCGGCATCGCGTTCGCCGTGTCCGCCGAAATCGCCAAGACGGTCGCCGACACGCTGATCGCGCACGGCGAGATCGTGCGTCCGTGGCTCGGCATCATGGGCGCCAGGCCCTCCCAGATGCGTTCGCCCGGCGATGAAAACGAGGCGGTGCAGAAGGGCGCGGCCATCCGCATGATCATCCAGGATTCCCCGGCGGACCGGCTGGGGCTGCGCGACGGCGACGTGATCGTGAAGCTGGACGGCGCCGACGTGATCGACACCTACGACCTCCGCAACCGGATCCTTTCGCTCGATCCCGGCACCATCGTCAAACTTACGATCATGCGCCGGAACCTGCTCCATGAAACGAGCGTCAAGCTCGAACGCGCCCCGGCCAACTGGTTCCGCATCATCCCGCAGATCGACTACGCGATCCCGCTTTGACGCCGTTTCCGTTTGCGCGTTGAAGCGAACGGACAGGGCGGCCTGACTCCCCGCAGCCGGGCTGCCCTGCCGTTTTCCGCCGGAAAGGCCTTTCGCCTCCGTCAAACTTTTTTGAGGAAATGATTTGAAAGATGCGCCGGAATGCAGTATATTTAGAAAATGCGTTATCCGCGCGCCTGTGCCTGCGCTCTCCGGCTTCAACGGGGGGTACAACGGCGCCTGTTCCAGCAATCAAGCAACAAGACCTTTCATCCGTTTACCCAGGAGAGAAAATACCATGATATCCGCCGTCAAGCGTTTCCTTCATCCCGTGCAAACCGGCCTGATCCTTTCCTTCCTCGTCCTGACCTGCGGCCTCTGCAGCTGCCGGAGCGTCCCGGTCACGGGCCGTTCGCAGTTTCTGCTGACGACCGAATCCTACGAGAACAGCCTGGGCGCCGAGTCCTATGAGGAGTATAAACAGGAGTACCCGAAGAGCACGAACGCCGAGTACAATGCCGCGCTGGAACGCTGCGGCAACGCGATCAAGGCGGTTGCCAACGAAGTGGGCGACGCGAGCGATTTCGAATGGGAATTCACGGTGCTTGACTCCGAGATCGAGAATGCGTTCTGCCTTCCCGGCGGCAAGGTGGCGGTCTACAGCGGCATCATGGACAGCATGAACAACGAAGCCGAGCTGGCCTTCGTGGTCGGACACGAGATCGGCCACGCCATCGCGCGCCACGGCGGCGAACGCATGTCCCGTTCCATTGTCCAGTCCCTCGGAGCAGTCCTCGTTTCCGCGGCGTTCGACAGCGAGACGATCGACGCGATCTACGGCACGACCACCGAAGTCGGCGTGATGCTGCCCTACAGCCGGAGCAACGAATCCGAAGCGGACGTCATCGGCCTGATGCTCATGGCGCGCGCCGGATACGATCCGAGCGCGTCCTACACCTTCTGGAAACGTTTCACGAACAACGCCGAAGGGTCGAGCAAGCTGGAAGCCATCCTCTCCACGCATCCCTGCGACTCCGACCGCATCAAGGCCATGCAGGAGAACGAACCCGCCGCCCGCGCGGAATACAACAAGGCGAAGACCAAGTACGGCTTCGGCAAGACCTTCACCCACAAAAAGTGATCCTTTTCCCGGTTTCGTCCCATGCAGAACAGATCATTCCTTACTCCGATCCTCCTTTTCCTCTGCCTCATCGTCCTGGCCGTCATCGGCGCCGGAGTCGTGACCGCCATCGACCGCCAGAGATTCCAGACCGAAGCCCTCACGAAAGCCGTCGCCGAGCTTTCCGAACGCATCGACCAGCTTTCCGCGGGCGGCATCGCCGTCGCGTCCGGCGTCGGGTCCGCGCTTTCCGGCGAACCCCCGGCGGGCAACGCGGAGTTCTACGACAGGAACGCCGACCAGGGCGGACGGTTCATCGGAGCGATCTCGTCGGATACAGGCAACATGAACATGATCATCAACAACGACGCCACGGTGTCGGATTTCTGGAGCCTGACCTGCGATACGCTCGCGGAACGCCACATGAAGGACATCGACCGGTTCGTGCCGCGCATGGCGGAGTCCTGGACGCTCTCCGACGACAAGCTGACCTACCGCATCAAGCTCCGCAAGGGCATCCTGTGGCACGACTTCACCGACCCGGAGACCGGGAAGAAATGGGAGAACGTCGAGGTCACGGCGGAAGATTTCAAGTTCTACGTGGACGTCATCAAGGACGAGACGGTGAACGCCGCGCCGATGCGCAGCTATCTGGCCGACCTGAAGCAGGTGAACGTCATCAACGACCATGAATTCGAGGTCGTGTGGGAGCGTCCCTACATCCTCTCCGAGGAGATCACGCTTTCGCTCATGCCGCTGCCCCGCCATTTCTACCATGCCTACGAAGGGCCGTTCGACGGCGCGAAGTTCAACGACGATCATGTCCGCAACCGCATGATCGTGGGGTGCGGCCCGTATCAGTTCGACAGCTGGGAGAAGGGCAAGCGCGTGGTCTTCAAGCGGTTTGAAAAATACTACGGAAAGCGCCTCGGCATCATGCCCGCGCTGAAGACCGTGGTCTACGAGCTGATCCAGCATCCGAACACCCGTCTCCAGGCGCTTCGCTCCCAGACGCTCGACGCCGACAGCCTCACGACCGAACAGTGGGTGAACAACACCGGCACGGCGGAATTCAAGGAGGACGGTTTCCTGCGGAAAATGCGCCTGCCGAGCATGTCCTATTCCTACATCGGGCTGAACCTGAAGAACCCGCTTTTCGAGGACCGGAACGTCCGCGTCGCGCTCAGCCATCTGGTCGATCGCAAACGCATCATCCGGGACGTCTATTCCGACCTCGTGCGTCCCGTCTCCGGCCCGTTCTTCGTCGATTCCCGCGCGAACGATCCCTCGGTCGAGCCTTACGACTTCGACGTCGGGAAGGCGAAGAAGATGCTGGCGGACGCGGGCTGGAAGGACACCGACGGCGACGGCGTGCTGGACAAGGACGGAAAATCGTTCGTGTTCACCGTAATCTACGCCAACTCCAGCACGACCGACCAGAAGCTCCTGCCGATCCTGAAGGAAGACTTCGCGCGTGCCGGAGTCAAGCTCGAAATCCTCTCCCTCGAATGGTCCGTCATGCTCGAACGCATCGATAAACAGCAGTTCGACGCGGTCCGTCTGGCATGGCGCATGTCCGTCTCCAACGACCCGTACCAGCTGTGGCACTCCGAGACCGTCGGGCAGGAGGGCTCCAGCAACTTCATCTCGTTCAAAAACGAGGAGGCGGACCGCCTTATCATGGAGATCCGCACGTGCTTCGACCTCGACAGGCGCACGGAGCTTTATCACCAGTTCCACCGCCTCATCCACGAGGAGGAGCCCTATCTTTTCCTCGTCTCGCCCTACGACCTCTTCGTCATCAACAAACGTTATCAGAACGTCGTGGAGTACCCGCTCGGAGTCTATCAGAACACATTCTGGGTCCCGAAGGCGAAGCAGATGGCAGTCCCGGGGCTGTGAGGCATCCGGAAAAGCGCGGAAAACGTTGCGTAACGTAAGCGGTTCCGCCGGATGGACCGTTTTTTCGGTCTTCTCCTCGAAAAAAGACGGAAAACCGCTTGATTTTTCATCCCTCAAGCTGTATTTTCTTACATAAACTTAACGACTCTGCTTCTTAACATCATGGAGGTTTTCAGATTATGTTCGCCGGAAAAAAGACATGCCGCCATTACTCTCTGGTCGAGCTGCTGATCGTGATCGCCATCATCGTGATCCTGGCTGCGCTGACGGTGCCCGCGCTGCGTTCCGCCCGCGAAAGCGCCAAGAAAGCCCAGTGCATCAGCAACGACAAAAATATCGGCGAGATCATCCAGTCCTACGCGTACAATCACGCACAGTCCCTCAACGCGCTCCAGAACTACAACGACTGGTACCAGAAACTCATGGCCGAAGCCGGCGGCACCTACAAGGATATGGGCAAATCCCACATCAAGGCGGAGAACCTCGATCCGAAAGGGCAGGGGATCGCGAAGGTCTTCAAGTGCCCCGCCGACATCACGAAGGGAACCGCCAGCTACGGGCGCAACGATCCCAGCGGCGGCTGGACTATGTTCAAGGACAAGAAGGACCCGAGGCTTGTCACCAGCCGCGTCAACGACGTCAGAACGCCGTCCGACCTCATCATCGTCGCAGACCGCTGGTCCGACAACCATACGCCCGGCGAGACGACCAAGAACGACCCCAATCTGGGCTCCTGGCCGAACGGCGGCGAATTCGACACCGTGAACGCGTTCAATCTGCGCTACGAACGCGCCGTGGGCGACTACGACAATTACGCGTCCCGTCATAAAGGCACCGCCCCGATCCTCTTCGTCGACAACCATGTCACTGCCCTTGACTACAAGCAGACGGTGAAAGGCTACACCGTCAAGGAGATCAATGACAAGATGAACTGGACCCAGAATGCCTACGGCAGCTGGTCCGACGATCCGGTGCTGAAGAAGAAATAAACGGCCCGCCGGTCCGGCGATCCCGAGTTGAAGTGATCTTCCCGGAGCTTTTCTTCCGGGAAGCTTTTTTTTCGTTTGTCCGACCGGAAAAAACGGGCACAGGCTTGCATTTCAGGAAAATGATAGTATAGTATATGATACTTTTTTTGCGTGTTCTGCTCAACTGAAAGGCATTTATCCATGAAACGCTCGTTTGTACGTCATTTCACGCTCATCGAACTCCTGATCGTGATCGCCATCATCGCCATCCTGGCCGCGATCCTGCTTCCCGCGCTTCGTTCCGCCAAGGAAACGGCGAAAAAGGCCCAGTGCCTGACCAACCAGAAGAACATCGGACTGTACGTTCATCAGTACGCTTTGAGCCATAATCAGTCGATGAAGGTCCTTGCCTCCTGGCAGACCTGGTACCGGGACATCCTGAACGCCAACAACGGCATCCAGCCCGGCAAGGAGGACACCACCGATTATCTTTCCCCCGACATGAACAAACGGAGAAACTGCCTGACCGGCGAAGGCCTCGCCATGAGCAAAGTCTTCAAATGCCCCGCCGATACCTCCGGGGGAACCGCGAGCTACGCCCGCAACGACCCGCAGAAGGGCGGCACGATCCGCTGGAACGGCGACACGCCCGAAGCGACGCCGAGAATCGTTGACAGCCGTCTCAACGTGGTCCACGGGCCTTCCGACGTGGTCCTCCTCACGGACCGCTGGGACGAGACTCACATCCCCGGACAGTCCTGCAACGAAGGCGGCGGCTCCCGTTCCGCGGGCGAAAACGACATCACCAACGCGTTCCATCTCCGCCGCGAAGCCAGCGTCGGCGTGGAAGGCGACCGCAAGACCGTCGGCCGTCACAAAGGCGACGCCCCGATCCTGTTCGTCGACGGACACGTCTCCTCCAGAGACTACCTCCAGACGATTCCCAAGGCGTATTATCCCTCGAGCCCCACGGACATGGGAAAGCTCAACGACCTGAAATGGGTCGGCTATGCGGTCGGCAGCTGGACCGACGACCCCAACAAGAAACAGTAACGCCGGAGGGGAGGAGGACGCGTGAAACTGCCGTATCGCACCGGGCGTTTCCTGCTCAATTCCCTCCTCGTTCTCAATATCGCCGCGGCCATTATCGTCGAATGGCACTGCCGCAGCGAGCATTTGACGCTCAAGTTTGTCATTTGGACGGCGCTCTTCGCCCATCTGCTGATCCGTTGGCCGGAGATCTTCTACTGGTGGGACAAGGGGTACAGGCGGAAATAGAAAACGCCGGCTGTCCCGCCTCGCAAACAGCAAAATACCGGAATTTTCCCGAAAACGGAAGATTCCGGTTTGATTTTTTCCGGGATACATGGTATAGTGAAGGAGACGAAACTATTTTTTAACAGAACTCCGTTTTTGATACCCCCGTCAGAAAGGATTCTCA